>RFSE01000062.1 GCA_009924135.1 Pseudomonadota bacterium
GATGGCTTTCTCGGCCTTGGCTTCCTGCAGGTAGCCTACGACGGCATTGACCAGCACCACGCCGAGAATGACGGCTGCGTCCGTCCAGTCGGCGAAGCCGGCCGTCACCCCGGCGGCGGCGAGGAGAATCCAAACCAACGGCTGGTTGAACTGCTGGAGAAATTTTAACCACGCCGGGATGCCCCGCTGGATGCTCACCCGGTTGAGGCCAAACTTCGCCTGCCGCCGGGTGACTTCCGCACCCGTCAGGCCCGCCGCCAGTTCCACGTCGAGCAACTGCATCACCTCCTTGGCATCGAGATGATGCCAGTGGGGGGACCCGTCGGGTTGTGGTGGTGGAGCCATCGTGAAGGGAGGCTACTTCAAGCGGCCCTCAATAAACTCACCCAAAATTGTTCGACATGGTGATTAGATGCTCTCTGCAGCCGGTTTCGGACTTGGATCCCTGGTCCGTTATTCCCCAAAGCGGTCACGCCGTGCCCTTACCGAAAGGTCAGCCAAAGATACGGAAAACTGCTCCCGCCCGGCTTCCCGGTGGACGGGCCAGTTGAATTCACCCTTCCAGCCGCCAGTCTTGTAAACGTGTTCAGCATCGCAAAATCCAGCCGCGTCGCGACGAGTCTTTCCGGCGCACTTTGGTTGGCCGGGACGCAGCTGTTCGCCGCGCCCAAGCCCGCGCCGGTTGAACCGCTGACGTTTGAAAAGGACATCCGGCCCATCCTCAAGGCGAACTGCTTCCACTGCCACGGGGAGGGCGAAAAGCTCAAAGGCGGGCTGGATGTGCGGCTGAAGCACCTGATTGCCAAAGGCGGCGAGCACGGTGCGGCCATCACGCCCGGCAGCCCGGAGAAGAGCCGGCTGTTCGCCTTGGTCCGTGACGGCGAGATGCCCAAGTCGGAGAAGAAGCTTTCACCATCGCAGGTCGAAACCATCCGGCAGTGGATCGCCGGCGGGGCGAAGGTCGCGCGCACGGAACCGGCCCAGCCCGGTGCGGCGGACGAGTTCACGCCGGAGGAGCGCGGGCACTGGGCCTTTCAGCCGGTGAAGCGGCCGGTGGTGCCCAGTTTTCAGTTTTCAGTTTTCAGTTTTCAGTCGGGCTCCGAACGCAGCGGCCCTGATCTGAAAACTGAACACTGGCCACTGAATACTTCTGCGGCTCCCCATCCGATCGACGCTTTCATCGGGCAAAAGCTGGCTGCTGCCAAACTGACGTTCAGCCCGCCGGCTGACCGCGCCACGCTCATCCGTCGCGCGAGCCTGGACCTGCTCGGCTTGCCGCCTGCGCCGGAGGAAGTGGACGCGTTTGTGAAGGACCCGGCGCCGGACGCCTACGAGAAGCTGCTGGATCGTCTCCTCGCGTCACCGCACTACGGTGAACGTTGGGGTCGCCACTGGCTGGACGTGGCGGGCTACGCCGATTCGGATGGCTACACCGACACCGACACGGAACGCAAATGGGCCTGGCAATACCGCGACTACGTCATCCGCTCGCACAACGCCGACAAGCCGTTCAATGAGTTCATCGTCGAACAGCTCGCCGGCGACGAACTGGTAAAGCCCCCGTACAAGAACATTGCCCCGGCCGACGTGGACAAGCTCGCCGCCACCGGCTTCCTCCGCATGGCTCCCGATGGCACGGCCAGCGGCAGCGTCGAGCAGAAGGTTGCCCGGAACGCGGTGGTCGCGGACACGATCAAGGTTGTTTCCAGTTCGTTGCTGGGCCTGACGGTCGGTTGCGCGCAGTGCCACAACCACAAGCACGATCCCATTCCGCAGGCAGACTATTATCGGATGCGCGCGGTGTTCGAGCCCGGCTTCGACCTGCGTACCTGGCGCACGCCCAACGCCCGGCTGGTTTCGCTTATGTCCGACGAGGCCCGCGCCCAGGCCGCCGAGGTCGAGAAGGAGGCGAAGGTCATCGATGACGCTCGGATCAAACAGCAGGAGGAGTTCATCAACGCCGTGCTCGAGAAGGAACTGCTCAAGCGCCCCGAGGAACTCCGTGCCCCGCTCCGTGAGGCCTACAAGACCGCCGTCGCCAAGCGCACGCCCGCGCAAGTGAAGCTGCTCAAGGAGCACCCCACCGTCATGCAGCTCAGCCCCGGCTCGCTCTATCTTTATGAACAGAAGAAGGCCGATGAACTGAAGAAACTCACCGACGAGGCCACCAAGATTCGCGAGAAGAAGCCGGCGGAGAAGTTCATCCCCGTGTTCACCGAGGTCGCGATCAAGGACGCCAAGACCGAGCTCGCCCCGACCTTCCTCTTCCATCGCGGCGACCCGGATCAACCCAAACAGCAGCTCAAGCCCGGCGATCTAACGATTTTGGCCTCCCTGCGCAGTGTGGAGGTGCCGGAGAAGAACGCGGCCCTGCCGACGAGCGGCCGCCGTCTCGCCTACGCCCGCGCGCTGACCGACGGCCAGCACCCGCTCACCACGCGCGTGCTCGTGAACCGCATCTGGATGAACCATTTCGGCCGCGGCATCGTGGCCTCACCAGCGGACTTCGGTACGCTGGGCCAGCGCCCGACGCATCCCGAACTGCTCGACTGGCTGGCGAGCGAGTTCGTGGCGCAGGGGTGGAGCCTGAAGAAGATGCACAAGCTCATCATGACGAGCGCGGCGTACCGGCAAAGCAGCAAGGTCGAGAGTCGAGAGTCGAAAGCCGAGGGCCGCCCGACTTCAAAGCCCGCCCTCGACCCTCGACCCTCGACCCTCGACTCCGACAACAAGCTTCTCTGGCATTTCCCGCTCCGCCGCCTGGATGCCGAGCAACTGCGGGATAGCGTACTGGCCGTCAGCGGCAAGTTGAACCCGAAGGCCGGTGGCGCGCCGGTGCCGATCATGAATGACGAGTCCGGCCAGGTGGTCGTGGGCATCAACACCGATGACACGGCGGGCCGGCCCAGCGGGAAGTTTGTTTCCCTCAACGGCGAGGAGTTTCGCCGCAGTCTTTACGTGCAGATGCGCCGGAGCAAACCGCTCGGCTTCATGGAGGCGTTTGATGCACCGCGCATGGAACCGAATTGCGAGCTGCGCAACGCCTCGACCGTCGCGCCTCAGTCGCTCATGCTGATGAATGGCGAGTTCACGCTCGCGCAGGCGAAATACTTCGCCGAGCGCGTGGTCAAGGAAGCAGGCGACTCGACCGATGAATCGAAGGTCGCCCGGGCCTGGCAGCTCGCCTTCAGCCGCCGCCCCACCAGCGAGGAGATGACCGGTGCCCTCGCCTTTCTCACCAAGCAACGGGCCCACTTCACCGCGAACGTTCCCAAAGAAGCCAAGGTGGCCAAGGGCAAGGAACCCCCCCCGGCCAACGCGGACGAACACGCGCTCACGGGCCTGTGCCAGGCCTTGTTGACGGCGAACCGGTTCCTGTACGTGGAGTAAATGATCATGAACCGCACCGCCTGCAACTCCCGCCGCCACTTCCTGGCGCAGTCCGGCTTCGGCCTCGGCTCCGTCGCGCTCGCGTGGCTGCTCAAGCAGGACAACCTGCTGGCCAACGCCCCGCGCCCCGACCTGGACCCGAAGTCCTTTGACCTGCTACCGCGCCGGCCACACTTCGAGCCGCGGGCCAAGGCCATGATCTCCATGTTCATGCAGGGCGGGCCGAGCCACATGGATTTGTTCGATCCCAAGCCCGCGCTCGAGAAGCTTGACGGCCAGAAATTCCCCGGCGAAATCAAGTTCGACAACGCCGCCCAGGCCAGCCCCAAGGTGCTTGCCAGCCCGTGGAAGTTCCAGAAGCACGGCCGGAGCGGCATCGAGGTCAGCGAGCTGCTGCCGCACTTCGCGGGCATCGTGGACGATGTCTGTCTGATTCGCGGCATGCACACGGGCGTGAACAATCACGGCCAGTCCATCTTCGCCCTCCAAAACGGCCGCGTGCTCGGTGGCCGGCCCACCCTCGGGAGCTGGCTCACCTATGCGCTCGGTGCGGAGACCAGCAACCTGCCGGCCTTCGTGGCCCTCACCGACCCGCGCGGCCTGCCCGTGGGAGGCGTGGCAAACTGGGAGAACGGCTGGCTGCCTTCGCTCTTCCAGGGCACCGCCGTCCGCTCGAAGGAGCCGCGCATTCCCAATCTTGACGCGCCACCGCACCTGCGCGGTCCCGCCCAGGAGAACTACCTCTCCTTCCTCGACAAGCTGAACCGCGACCATCTCCGCGAGCATCCCGCCGAAACGGACTTGCAGGCGCGCATCGCCAGCTACGAGCTGGCGGCAATGATGCAGACCGCTGCGAAGGAGGCGATGGACATCACCAACGAGAGCGCTGCGACGAAGAAGCTCTACGGCATCGACGAACCGGCCACGGCGGAGTTCGGCACCCGCTGCCTTATCGCGCGGCGGCTGGTGGAGCGCGGCGTGCGCTTCGTGCAGCTCTATACGGGCAACCAGACCTGGGACCACCACGGCAGCATCCGCACCGGTCTGCCAGCGGCGTGCAAGTACGTGGACAAAGGCTCCGCCGGCCTCGTCACCGACCTCAAGGCGCGCGGGTTGCTCGACTCAACGGTCGTCCACTGGGGCGGCGAGATGGGCCGGCTGCCAACGATCCAAAACGATGTGGGTGCTGCGAAGGTCGGGCGCGACCACAACACCTATGGTTTCTCGATGTGGGTCGCCGGCGGTGGCTTCAAGAACGGTACCACCTATGGGGAGACCGACGAATTCGGTCACCACGCGGTGAAGGACATCGTGAACCATTACGATTATCACGCCACGCTCCTGCACCTCTTCGGCCTTGATTACAAAAAGGTGGTCTTCAAGCGCAACGGGCAGGAAATGTCCCTCGTGGACGGCCAGGACGCGCGGCTCGTAAACGGGATTTTGCGCGCGTAAGCCTCACGCCGGGCGGCTGCCTGTTCGCCGCCTCTTTCGCGGCCTTCGCGCGACAACCTTTGGCCGATTGCCTACACTCCGTCCGTGAATGACTGCGTACTGGCCATCTCCGTCGTGATCCCGACGTTGAACGAGGCGGCGGAATTGCCCGAGACCCTCCGCCGACTTCGCAAGGTGCCCGAGGTTGGTGAAATCATCATCGCCGATGGTGGCAGTCGCGATGCGACAATAGAACTAGCCCGGGCGAATGGGTGCCGCGTGGTGGATTGTCCTCCGGGCCGGGGCCGCCAATTGCGGGCCGGGGCGGCGTTGGCCACGGGTGAAGTCCTGTTGTTCCTCCACGCGGACACATGGCTGCCGCCGGAGGCTGGTCGGGTGGCGCTGGATTGCCTTGCCCGGCCCGGAGTGGTGGCCGGCGGTTATTACAAAGTCTTCCGCGACCCGCCCAACTGGTTGGTGCGCGGCTCGCGGTTCAAGTGCTGGTGGCGGCTGCTGGTCGCGCAGCGGGTGATGGCCGACCAGGGGATTTTCCTCCACCGGGAGACGGTGGAGAAAATTGGCGGTGTGCCGGACGTGCCGTTGATGGAGGAGTTCGAATTGTGCCAGCGCCTGCGTCCGCTCGGCCGCATCGCCCTGGCGGACGCTACGGTGCAGACTTCCGCGCGGAAGTTCGCCAAACTGGGCGTGCTCCGGACCTATGCTCTGATGGGGCGCGTGATGCTGGGCTACTACCGGGGGGTGCCACTGGAGGAACTGCGACGGTGGTATCAACGCTGAAATGCCTGCGGTGCGTGCTGCCGTGCATCACACCCAGACCATCCAAATCAGGTCGTAGCCGGGTCGGCAACCGTCCGCACCGCCACAAGCCGGCGGCTGTCCGAAGCCAGCTCGATTTCCGCGCGGTTCGTTGACCGCCAACGGGTGGCCGCCTTGAACCACGCCTCGGCAGCCAGTTCCGACTTCATCTCAAACAGCTTGGGGCTCATGCCGCCTTTGCGGACCGCCACCTCGATGCCGGTGATGGCCAGGCCATGCACATCATGGTGTTTGCGTTCCAGTTCGGCTTCATTGGCCGGGCAGCCGGGGGCCTGCCAGGTCAGTTGACCGGCCCGGAGAAACAGCTTCACCTCGGCCAGTTCGAGCTTGTTCGCGAAGAAGACGAAATTCTCCCACAACTGCTCCGGGGTGCCACAGCGTTCGGCTTCCATTTCAAGCCACTGCGCCAGCAGCATGGTGTAACGCGTCTCGCGCCGGATGTCCTGTACGTCGCGCCAGAAGGTACGCAGCGAGTACTTGGAGGACACCAATCCGAAGGAATGGACGATGTAGATGATGATCAGGAACGACAGCCCCAGAAACAGCGGCACCAACCGGCCCTGTGACCAGAACACCCCGAAGGCCATCAGCAGGAACAGCGTGGAGAGCACGTACAAGGTCAGCAGCGTGCGCCGGTGGGAGAAGCCATATTCAACCAGCCGGTGATGGATGTGGCGGCGATCCGGCCGGAACACCGGCAAGCCCTTCACGCCGCGTCGTATAATGGCCAGCGAAACATCAATGATGGGCAGCGCCAGGGCAAACACCGGGGCCACCAACGCCGCCGCCACCGTGCCCTTATGCGAGGTGACCAGTGTCATCCCCCCGATCAGGAAGCCGAGGAAGTAAGCCCCCCCGTCGCCCATGTAGATGCGGGCAGGAGGAAAGTTGAAGTAGAGGAAACCCACCAGCACTCCGATCATTCCCGCTGCGACCATCAGAAAGAAGGGCGAGCTGATCATCGTGGCGTGCACGAGGAGCACCATGAGCATGAGGCTGATGCCGGCCGCCAGCCCGTCGATGCCATCAATGATGTTGATCAGGTTGGTCAGCGCCACGAGCCAGATCACCGTAGCAACCGCGCCCCACATCCCGAGCTGGTAGCCAGTCCCGGTCATCGGGTTCGTCACCATTTCAATGTTCGATCCCCCCAGGGCCACCGTGCTGGCGATGATGATCTGGCCGAGCAGCTTTAACTTCGCACCGATAGGGCGCACATCATCCAGCAGGCCCAAACCAAACATGGCCAGCGAGCCGAACGCCACCGTCACCATTTCATGTGACAACCCGTCCTCAAGAAACACGCACGCGGTCAGTACGACCGCCAGAAACCCCGCGCCCAGGGCAATTCCTCCGAAACGCGGGATCGGCGACTGGTTGGTCTGGTGAAAGTCCTTGTCGCGCTTGGCCCCGAGCCGGCGAGAAATATCCAGAATCAGGGGAATTAAACCCCACGAAACCAAGAAACCGACCAGACAACAAATGGCAATGGACCAAGCGGACATGTTTCAACAAATGAACCTTGTGAGCTGGCGTCACTCGCTACAGCCACCGACAATACGGGCTTCCTAATGCCACACTTTCCGCGTTGGCGAAAGTCAAAACTTCGTCTGATCCGGTGGTCCCGTGGGTCGTTAAACGCGGATGAGGCAGTGGAGGTCCCCGGTGCGCGAGGGAACCCGGGTCGCCGGTTGGGTCCTCCCACCAGTGCTCAGGTTTCCTTGATCCGCTCGATCCGGCCACCGAGCTGTTTGAGCTTGGCGTCGATCTTTTCGTAGCCGCGGTCGAGGTGATAGATGCGGTTGACCTGGGTGGTGCCCTTCGCGGTCAGACCGGCGATGACGAGCGCCGCGCTGGCGCGGAGGTCGCTGGCCATGACCGGTGCACCGCTGAGGCGTTTGCCGCCTTTTACGATCGCGCTGGGGCCTTCGATGGAAATATCCGCCCCCAGCCGGCCCAATTCCGCGACGTGGCCGAAACGGCTCTCGAAAATGCGTTCGGTAATGATGCTGATGCCGGGCGTCAGGCACATGAGCGCCATCATCTGCGCCTGCACGTCCGTCGGGAAACCGGCGTACGGCAGCGTGGTCACGTCCACCGGCGATAACTGGCTGCCGCGCTTTACCACCAGCGACGGGCCCCGCCGCTCGATCTTCACCCCCGCCTCGCGCAACTTGTCGATCACCGCGTTCATATGCTCGGGCTTCGCACCGTTGATGGTGATTTCGCCCTTGGTCATCGCGGCGGCAATGGCAAAGGTAGCAGCCTCGATGCGGTCGGGAATGACCTCGTGCTCCGCTCCGTGCAGTTCCTTGACGCCGGTGATGGTGATGGTGGGGCTCCCGGCCCCCTGAATCTTCGCCCCCATCGCGTTCAAGAACGCCGCCAGGTCGCTGACCTCCGGCTCGCACGCGGCGCTCTCGATGATCGTGACGCCTTCCGCCAGGACGGCCGCGCTCATGACGTTTGCGGTGCCGAGCACCGTGGGGCCGGAGCGGCCGCCCAGAAAGATTTCGGTGCCCGTGAGGCGCGGGGCCTTGGCGCGGACGTAACCTTCCTCGATCACGATCTTCGCCCCAAGCGCCCGCAGCCCTTTCAAATGCAGGTCAATCGGCCGGGTGCCGATGACGCAGCCGCCGGGCTGCGAGACGTCGGCCTTGCGCAGGCGTCCGAGCAGCGGGCCGAGGATGCAGATGGAGCCGCGCATCTTGCGGATGAGGTCGTAATCACCGTGACCCTTGATGCGGTGCGCCTGCACGGTGAGCGTGTCGCCCTCGAACTTCACCGTGCAGCCGAGTGATTCCAGGATCCGCCCCATGAACTTCACGTCGCTCAAGTCAGGCACGTTGCGGATGACGCACGGCTCGGCGGTGAGCAGCGTGGCGGCCATGATGGGGAGCACGGCGTTCTTCGCGCCGCTGATTTGCACGCTCCCGTGAAGGGGAACGCCGCCTTTGATGAGGAGACTGTCCATGATGAGAAAACGGTGTTGCTGCCAGCGCGGAGAATTTTTCCCCGTCGAAAACTTTCGCTGATGACGCCAGCGGCGCGCAGCGGGGGCAAACTATTTCTGAAGCGCGGCGCAGTTGCGGGCGCACCTCGACACTGCCCCCGAGGGAAGAAACCTACCGGAGCGCGGCTGTGTAGCGGAGACCAGCCGCAGCGGCTGCGCTTGGTCGGAGGCGTTGATGCGCTCCACCCTCTCGGTATTCCGGAGTTGCTGCGGCTGATCCCGCTCCGCGCGGGACACAGCCGCGCTCCGGGGGCAGTGGCAAGATGTGCCCCGCAGCTGCAGCGAGTGGGACGCGCTCCGTACCAGCCCTTTTGGTGAAGAAGCCGGCCGATGGGGCTCGACGGAGTCTCGCCCTACCCGAGTGGTTGCTGCTCAATGCGCGCCCGGAACTCCCGGCACGCGCCGGCCACATCTGGTGCGTTGAGTATCGCCGACACCACGCAGATGCGCCGCGCGCCGGCGGCCAGGACGGAATCGAGCGTTTCCAAATTGATCCCGCCGATGGCGAACCACGGGATGGTCACGTTCGCCGCCGCCCAGCGCACGTAGTCGAGCGTAACAGCGGCACGGCCCGGTTTCGTCCCCGTTGGGAACACCGGTCCGATCGCAATGTAATCCGGCGCGGCGCGCAGCGCCCGTTTTGCCTCCTCCGGCGCGTGCGTGCTCAAGCCCAGCTTCATTTGAGGCGGACAACCCGTCACCTGCGCCGCCACGCGGTAGCCCGCGTCGAAGAAATCCTCCTGCCCCAGATGACAACACGGCGCGCCGAGTTGGAGGGCGAGCTTGGGATGATCGTTGAGCACGAAGCTCACGCCCGCCCGCGCGCACACCGGCAGGACCGCCTCCGCAAGCCGGCGCGTTTCCTCCACCGGCACGTCCTTCGCGCGGAGCTGAATCACATCTGAGCCGCCATCGCAAAGCTGCCGCGCCACTTCCGCCGGATCACGGCCATGCAGGTAGGCCGTATCCACAAACGTGTACAGACGGGCGGTGGCGAACGGTTTCATCGTGGCGGCATGATACGCAAAACCGGCCGGTCGGCCAGCCCTCCGCACACTCGAATCAAAGCCCGGCCATGCCCGGCGGCGATTTGCTTTTTGGAATCCGCGTGCGAGGTTGCGGGCCATGATTGCCCTTTCCACCCGTACCCGCGTTTCGGCGGGCCTCGCGAGCCGGGTGTTCGAGGACTTGACGGAGCGGTTTCTCTTTCCCGAATGTCACACGGATCCCGAGGTCGAGCGCCGGGCACGGATGATCGCAGCCTTCGGGCTGCTGGGGTTTCTCTTCGGGGTCATCTACTCGGTCTTCTACGTGCTGATCAGCCATCCCTGGGGAGCGGGCATCATCACGGGTTGCAGCCTGGCGTTTCTGGCCGTTCCGTTTCTGATGCGACCGTTTCGATCCGTGGGTCTGCCCGGCAATTTCATCCTGGCCATCCTCACCGGGGAGTTCGTCGCGTTGTGCCTGGTGGAAGGCGGCATCTACGGTCACGCCATCGCGTGGCTGGTCAGCGTGCCTCTGTGCGCCTTGCTGCTGACGGACCGGCACATTGCCGGTCGGTGGCTGGTGGTCTGCCTGCTGGCGGGTTTGGGGTTCATTGTGGTTCAGTTCCGCGGAATGGAGCTGCACCCAGCCTACGCCGAGCGCTGGCATCCGCTCGTGACGGGCGCGGGGTACCTGGGCCTGATCCTCTTCATGTTCATCCTGGGCATGGTGTTTGAAATCGGCCGGGAGCGGGCCTTGGAGAAGATGCGTGAAGCTCAGGCCAAGCTCGAAGTTTCCAACCAGCGTTTGATCCACTTGAACCGCGAAAAGGACGAATTCCTGGGCATCGCCGCGCACGATCTGCGGAACCCCCTGGCCACGATCATCATCAACGCCGAGCTGATCACGATGCTCCAGGACCCCGCGAAGACCACCGAGGTCGTTGACAAGATCATCTCCGCCGGCACGCGGATGCGGGACCTGTTATCCAGCCTGCTGGACGCCAATGCCATCGAGGACGGGCAGGTCACTTCAATGCTCGGGCGCTGCGACCTGAACCAGCTGGTCACCCAGAGCATGGAAAATAACCTCGCCAATGCGGTGCGGAAGCAAATCACCCTCGCCTTTCCTCCCACGCCACCGGTGCTGGCCCTCGCCGATCCCCGCGCCGTTCTGCAAATCCTGGACAACCTGCTTTCCAACGCCATCAAATACACGCCGCCCAATACCACCGTGCAAATCCGCCTGTGGGAGGAGGCAAAGGAGGTCCGGGTCTCCTTCAAGGATCAGGGACCAGGTCTGAACGCGGAGGATCAGAAAAAGCTCTTTCAACGGTTCGCCCGGCTCAGCGCCCGGCCCACCGGCGGAGAATCTTCCACCGGGCTTGGCCTCTCGATCGTGCACCGGCTGGCTCGCGCCATGGGTGGTGATGTCACCTGCGCCTGCGCACCGGGTGAAGCCGCTACTTTTACTCTTCACTTGCCGGGGTGGGTGAACGCCCCACCGCACGGAATCACCTGAAATCGAGGCGGCGGTGTTTCAGGCTATCGGCAGGTCGGTTTCGGCCCGGCAAAGCTGGTCGTGGAGGTGCTGGACGTCTCTTGCCCGGTCGTCCACCTTGCCGTTCCCCATCTCACTGACTAGCCGGCAGGCGGCAAAGCCACAGGCCTTCTCATGGTAGGCCTTGACCCAGGCCTCACGCGCCGGCACGGCCTCGGAACGAACCGGCCAGATTCCTGGACGCGGCTTGAGGTGCCTGCCGATACCGATGCGCCACGGCTTGGGACTGACCCGAGCCCGAAAGCATTTTTGCCGCTGACACATCGTCACGTAAACCGGATCAGCACGGATGGCATTGAAGAAAACCTTCACTGCGGGTTCCTCCGGAGCAAATACCCGGTGCATCGCCAGCAACCGCAGGCCTGCCGGCGTGCGATAAAGCCGCAAGCGCCATGCCGGTTGCGTGGCGATGAATTCGCTGATCCGTTTGATCGCCAGACGCTCCGAGCCGCCGTTCAGTGCCAGGTAGGCCTTATGCACCCCGGATGCAATCAGCCAGCCGATCACCCCGCTGATGGCTGACAGGAAAAAGAAGCATCGCCAAGATCCGATTTTCCAAGCCAGTTCAGCGGAAACCAAAATCAGGACCATGCAAAAGATGCATCCGAGTTTGTCCGGGACGGAGGTTGAAAAATCAATGTCCGCAAAAAGCACATCCGGCGTGTTGAGGCAAAGTGCGCCGTAGCTGTTACGCGTGATGACATCAGTCCCATGCTCCGCAATGATCTCCTCGCGGATCGGCACGCCTTCCGCACCGTTGTAGGCCACTTTAGGCTCCCGACGATCCAGTTTCTCCCCCGCCAGCAATCGCTCCAGGGCCTCATCGGCACGGGCCTGAGCGTTGGCCTGGGCTTCGCTTTCGCTGGTGGCCGACCATCCAAACCGGCGAACTGTCACCTGCTTGCCGCGCTCACGATGCTGTGCCCGGGCTTCTGCCCAGAATCGGGGGATGTTCATGGCGGGTAATAGCTGGGTACACGCTATCAAGTTTGGCCTAGGGGCGGCAAGCCGTCTCCGGAATGCATGTACAGTCGTGACGCCCGCGCTCGTCTCTGCCACCGTTTCCGCCGCACACTCAAATACTCGTATGGAACAGACCATCAAGATTGCCCTCGTCGGTGCCGGCATGTTCGGCGGCGACGTCCACCTCCGCGCCTACGCCGACCTCCAACGCTTCGGCATTGCCGGCCAGCTCGCCCGCGTCGGCCTCGACAAGTTCAACCGCGACCTCGCACCGGTGAAGTTCGACCTCGTGGCCGTGGCCACGCGCTCGCAGAAGTCCGCCGAGAAATCCGCCGCCGCGTTCAAGGAATGGACCGGCCATTCCCCCAAGTGCTACTTCGGCGACGAGCCGTGGCACGACATCCTCCGCGACTTCCCCGATCTCGACGTGCTCGCCGTCGCCACGCCGGATCATCTGCACACGCAGCCGATCCTCGCCGCGCTGGCCAAGGGCGTCCACGTTCTCACCGAGAAACCCATGTGCCTCACCACGCACGAGGCCGACCAGATCATCGAGGCCGCGCGCACGCAGAACCGCATCGTGGCCGTGGACATGCACAAGCGCTACGACCCCGACCACCTGCGCATCCGCGATGACATCCAGAACCGCATCGGCGCGCCGCTCTACGGCACCGCGTTCCTCGAAGAGCCGCTGGAGGTCAGCACCAGCACCTTTAAGTGGGTCGAATCGAGCGACCCCTTCAGCTACGTCGGGCCGCACTGGACCGATCTGATCTACTCCTACTACCGCTCCAAGCCCGTCTCGCTCACCGCCGTGGGCCAGAAGAAGCGCCTCGTGCGCGACGGCATCAATGCCTACGACGCCGTGCAGGTGCGCGTGGATTTCGACAACGGCATGAGCATCAACTTCCACAACAACTGGATCACGCCGCCCGACTTTGAGGGGCCGGTGAACCAGGGCCACGAAATCGTCGGCGCGGACGGCAAGGTGGAGAGCGACCAGCAATACCGGGGCTTCCGCTGGTGGAACAAGGGCGGCGGCTCGCGCACGAGCAACAACCACTTCACCCGCGACGTCATCCGCGCCGACGGCACCAAGGCCTATGTCGGCTACGGCGTGGACAGCCTCACCGTCGGCCTCGTCGCCATCTGCCGCGTGAAGTTCGCCGGCGAGACCCGCGACGCCGTGGCCAGCCTGTATCCGACCGCCGAGGAAGCCCGTATCACCTGCGCCATTGTCGATGCCGCCGCCAAAGTGCGCGACCTGAACTTCAAGTACATGGCCGAAGGCAAAGGTGCGACCGTCACCGCCCGCTTCGGCCCCGACGGCATCACCATCTGCGATCCGAACCGGGCGGGTGAAGGCGCGGACAAGGTGTTTCAGAAGATTTACGACCGGGCGATTTGAACTGATGCCGCGCCACAAATCGCATTGTCATCTCCCGAATGAGAAAAGACCCGGAGGGTTCACCCTCCGGGTCTTGCTTGATTGATTGGTAAGTCGGTAAGCGGGACGCCTTACGACTTCTTCTGCTCGGTGACCGACTCGCCCTTCTTGTTGTGCTTGTCGGTGGAGACCGTGACCTTCTTGCCCACGAGGTCCGTGATCTTCACTTCCTTGCCTTCGGCGTTGGTGATTTTCGCGGTCGGAGCGATCGTGATCGCCTCAGTGCCGACGGTCAGCTGCTTCTTCTCGGCATTGTAGCCTTTGACTTCGCCCGAGACAGGGACCTTGAGGCCGCATCCGGCATACGAGACACCCGCCATCATCAACGTAACGGCAGCAAGGGTAAGGAGTTTCTTCATGGTTTCGATTAGGTTTTTTGAGTCTTTGAGCAGGGCAATCACCCTTCTCATTTTGGGGAATCTCCTGAACACCGCCGACATTTGCAAGCAAACGTTTAATCGGATTTGAATGGTCATGAGGCGCGGTTTGGCACTGCCCCCGGAGTGCGGCTGTATCCCGCTCGGCGCGGGATAAGCCGCAGCAACGTTCGAGTGCCGAGGGGGGCGGAACCCCTCTACGTCTCCGGCTAGGCGCAGCCGCTGCGGCTGGTCTCCGCGACACAGCCGCGCTCCGGAACATTTCGTTCCTCGTGGGCACTTTCAAGCTGCGCCTCATGGCAAAGCCACGATGAAACGGGGGCTTGCCACGTGCAACTCCAGTCCGCCATATTTTGCGCCGCGACAAATCGGGACTCGCTTCAAGCTGGCGTCCCCGCTGGTGAGCGGCACGGCAAGCGGGTCGCTCCCCAAGCCACCCGCTTTCCCACGCATGAAACACCATCCTATTGCGATCTGGTCGCGGCTCTTTCCGGCCCTCCTCACCCTTGCTTTTGCCGCCACCGCTTGGGCGCATCCGGTGCCGGATCTCCCGGTCCGGTCCCACTTCGCATCCGACGGCAGCGCTGAGATTCGCATCGAGGTGGACCCGCGCGGTTTCTCGGACAACCCGGAAGCCATCAACTATTTTCAGAAGGCGACCATCGAGAGTCTTCCGCCGGAAAAGGTGAAGCAGATGAAGGACACGGCCGATATCTTTGTCGGCCAGCGGCTCCGTTTCTTCTTCGATCCGATCGGTGAGGTGAAGCCGAAGCTCACCTGGGAATTCAGGAAGCTCGGCGACGGGGGCATCCCGTTTGAAACGGACGACAAAAACCTGCTCAAAGGCGACGAAACCGTCCTCGTCGGCTCGTGGAAAACCCAGGTGATCGCCGGCATGACCGGATTTCGGATCGAAGCGCTCGCCCTGACACCCGGAAAAATGGGGGCTCCGCTCTGCGTGATGTTCGTCAATTTCATCAATGGCAAACAGGTCGAGCGCTACGGGGTGCTCTACCCCGGCGAAACGAGCTTCACCCTCGATCTCACCGAACAGGGAATCTCCGCGAAGCCCGGCGGGCGGACCGAAGGCTCCGTCGGCGTGACGGCGACCTCGGGTGACTGGCTCTCCCTGTTCTGGTCCGAGATCAAACGTGGGTTCGGCCACGTCATTCCCGAAGGGCTGGACCACATCCTCTTTGTCCTCGGCGTCTTTCTCATGACCCGGAAATGGAAGCCGCTCGTCCTGCAAATTTCGACCTTCACCGTCGCCCATACGCTCACACTGTGGCTGGCCTCCGCAGGTTACGTGAAGCTCCCTCCCAGCATCGTGGAGCCGGTCATCGCCGCGAGCATTGTGGTCGTCGCGCTCGAAAACATATTCTTCAAGGACTACACCCACTGGCGGCTGCTCGTCGTGTTCGCCTTCGGCCTGATCCACGGACTCGGATTCGCCGGTGCCATGGCGACCCGGCTCGATTCCACCACCTCACTGGTCATCGGCCTGCTGGGAATCAATCTCGGGGTCGAGTTCGGCCAGCTCGCCGTGATCGCCGTCGCGCTCATCGCCACCAGTGGGATCACGGATGCGGAAAAATACCGCCGTTACGTCGTCGTCCCCGGTTCGCTCTTGATCGCAGCGATGGGAGTGTGGTGGGTGATTGAGCGCATGAGGGCCAGCTAGGAAAAGGTTAGCTGACTGGCAAGGAAGTCCGCATCACCTGCGCCCTCGTGGACGTCACCGCGAAAGTGCGGGACCTGAATCGCCGGCATTGCCGCCCGCCCAGTCATCGGTTACTTTGCCAGAATGAAGTTCAACTACAGCGACTTCTTTGAACGGCGGGCCGACGTATGCGGCGGCGAGATGGTCATCAAGGGAACGCGTGTGACCTTGCGCACGCTGCTCGCCAGCCTCGCCGAGGGTGCTTCGCTGGATGAAATTCTCATGGATTTTCCGACCGTGTCACGTGAGGCGATGCGGGCGGTCATCGCGTTTGCCGCCCGATCGGCTGAAGAGGACCTGCCGATGTCGCCCACGCCGGTGATGGCATGAAGGTCAAGCTGGACGAGAACCTGCCGGAGTCACTGCTGTCGGCGCTATCCGCGCTGGGCCATGAGGTGGACAACGTGCGGCTGGAAGGGTTAGCTGGCCAGAGCGACCCGGACATCTGGGGCGCGGCACAAGCGGAGGGGCGGTTTCTGATCACGCAGGACCTCGACTTTTCTGACGTGCGCCGGTTCAAACCGGGGATGCATCACGGTTTGATGCTGGTAAGGTTGCGGGTGCCGGGACGCCGCGCACTCGCGGCGCGTATCGCGGAGGCGTTCCATTCAGCCGAGACAGTTTCGTGGTCGCGCTGCTTCGTGTTGCTTACGGACTCCAAGCTGCGGGTGCATCGGCCGACCGAGTAGAGCGGCTCGAGTACGAGCAAACCCACTTCACCCGGCACGTCCTCCAGGCCCACTGCACCAAAGCTTACGTCGCCAACGGCGTGGACAGTCTCACCGTCGCCCTCTGCCGTATGAAGTTCGCCGGCGAAACCTGCGACGCCGTGGTGAGCCCGTATGCCACCACCGAGGGAGCCGTCATCACCAATGCGCCCCCGCTTCGGTCCGTCGAACTGATCCCCAGACAAAAATAGCTTTCCACTGCGTAATAATCCTTCTTTCTGTTGCGACTAATCAATGAAACGAGCAGAACCTTGAATCCGCCGACCGACGAACAACAGTTTTTGGAACTGATCAACGGGAATCGCCCCAGGATTCTCAAGGTCTGCCAGGTCTATGCTTGGAACGATGCCGACCGGGACGACCTGTATCAGGACATCCTGTTTCAAATCTGGCGGGGATTGCCGGGCCTCAAACAAGCCACCCATGCCAACACCTGGCTTTACCGGATCGCTCTCAACACTGCGATCAGCTTTGTCCGGAAGCGCGCGGCGCGCGGCGGTCCGGCCGTGCCGCTCGATCACGCACAGCTCACCCATAACATCGAGTCGCGCCAGACGCATGATGCCGGAGCCGGGGACCAAGTCGCGCGGCTTTACGACGCCATCGCGCGGCTCAACGAAGTCGAGAAGGCGCTGGTCACGCTGTTTTTGGAGGACTTTTCCTACGATGAAATGGCCGAGGTGCTCGGCCTGAGCGCGAACAACGTGGGCGTGCTGTTGCACCGCGCAAAGAAGAAGCTTTCAACCTTGATGCAGGAGGCTCCATGAACGACGACGCCTTGAAGAAATTGTGGCAGGAACAGAGCTTCCGCCCGCCTCCGGTCCTGCCTGACAGGGAGCAAATCGCCGCCGTGAAGAAGCGGATGAAGGGCTTCGACCGGACCATCAGTTGGCGGGATTTCGGCGAAGTGGCGGCGTGCCTCTTCAGTTTCCTCTATTTCGGCTGGGATTTGATCTTCCGGAACAACTCCCTGCTGACTCAGGCGGGCTGCGTCGTCCTCATTGCCAGCGCTGTCTTCATCAGTTGGAAGCTGATTGCGAGCAAGCGCCGGTTGCCAAAGCCAGAACCCAGCGCGCCCATCTTCGTTGCGGTGAAGGTGGAACTGCAAAAGGTGGAGAACCAGATCGGCCTGCTTGAGTCCGTGGCCTGGTGGTATCTCCTGCCGATGTTTGTGGGCGTGATGCTGCACCATTGGGGGTCGTCGGCACCTGCGGATTCCAAGCTGGCCTACTCCGCGGTCGTGTTCGTGCTGTTCGGCTTTATCTACTGGCTCAACCAGCGGGCGGTGCAGGGAAAACTGCTGCCGCTGAAGCGGGAACTGGAATTGTTGATCGAGCCGCAAGCCATCCCTTCCGTAGCAGAACCCCAAAACCAAAAAACCATGACGAGAATCATCCTCATTGGCATCGTGCTGTCCTTGCTCGGCGCGCTGCTACTGGCCCGCGCGCTCGCAACGAAAACCCCCTCGATTACCTACGCCGATCCTGTTTCGCAAATGCTCGAAACCATTCGCGAGAAGCACAACTTTCCCGCGCTGGCCGCCGCCGTGGTCGTCGATGGGAAAGTAGTGGTGACCAACGCGGTCGGCTTCCGCAAATTTGACGGCCCGGAAAAAGTCACGGTGGACGACCAGTTCCACCTCGGTTCCGTCACGAAATCCATGACCGCCACGGTCGCGGCGATGCTGGTCGAGCAGGGAAAGATTTCCTGGGCGACGACCGTTGGCGAAACCTTTCCGGAATTAAAAAGTGAGATTCACGCCGACTATCTGGGCGTCACATTGGAACAGCTTTTGTCCCACCGCAGCGGCGCTCCGGGCAATGCTCCGATCGATTTATGGCGTCAAGCCTGGGCCGCGACAGGCACCGCGGCGGAGCAACGATTGGCCTTTATCAAAGGCCTTTTGGCGCGCCAACCGGAAGCGAAACCGGGGACGAAATTTGCCTATTCCAATCAGGGCTACACCATCGCCGGAGTGATGCTGGAGAAGGCCGCCGGCAAGCCGTGGGAAGAGTTGCTGCGTGTGCGGTTGTTTGAACCGCTCGGCATGACCACAGCCGGGTTCGGGGCTCCCGCCTCGATTGGCAAAGTGGATCAACCCTGGGGTCACAACAAATCGCTGGTGTCAGGTGCCGAGCCGGTGCCACCGGGGCCGCGCGCCGACAATCCATTGGCCATCAGCCCGGCGGGTGCGGTGCATTGCTCGCTGGGGGACCTGGCGAAATATGCGGCCTTTCACATGGCTGGAGAACGGGGGGAAAGCAAATTGCTCAAAGCGGAATCATTTAAAAAACTGCACACCGTTGCTGGCGGCAACGATAACTACGCCCTCGGCTGGATCGTGCTGAACCGCCCCTGGGCCAACGGGCGGGCGCTGATGCACAACGGCTCGAACACGATGTTCTACGTCGTCGTCTGGCTGGCGCCTGATAAAAACTGCGCCGTGATCGTCGCCTCCAACGTCGGGGTGAATGAAGCGTTCGCAGGCTGTGATGAAGCCGCGAGCAAACTGATCCGGCAATATTTTGGGAAGTAATTGCTGGCAGTCTGAACGGCGGAGGAATCAGAAGACAAATACCGCCCAGTGGCGCTCGTTGTACGGCGGGGACGGTTGCAAGGCACGCTTATACACCTGCGCCGTCGTGAACGCCGCAGTCAAGTTGGAGACCTGATTTGTAAATGACTGGCCGAAGGTAAAGGCGCGACCGGCATCGCCCGTTTCGGCCCCGACGGCGTCACCGTCTGTGACCCGAACCGTGTGATCGACTGGGTGAGCAAGTAGATTTAGGGAATTTCGACGGCGATATTTGAACTGCTGTCGCTCTACCGGGAGACTCTGCAAGAGATCCCCCACCTACGCCGTAAACCCTTTCTCGGTTCCCTGAGCAACCGCGTTTGTGCTGCCGTATTGAGGCGGCCTCGGGCCGTCGTTGGCTTTTGCTAAAAAGTTTCTGCGGGGCCGATCCAGTCGTTATTGGTGATGATCTGGTGCGGAGACCTCGTGAGCCTCGTGGACGCACACATCGAAATTCCACACGGATGCGGAAGCCAAAAACCGCTTGCCACCATCCGTTGAAGCACTGACCTTTTGACAGGCAGTTGGCTCATTGCGGATCGAGCTGGCTCCGAAAGGCAAATTAATAACTGTGATGACTACGGCGCCCATGAACGCTTTGCCCTGCTCCCGGTTCATTTCGTTGGTCGGTCTGGCCTTGCTCGTTGGCTTGTGCGGGTGCGAGAAGAAGGTCCCGGCACCGACCACTCCCGGCGCAGCGCCCGCCGCTGAAGCGAAGACTGCGGCTCCGGCCCCGGCCGCAGCTCCCGCCCCCACCCGGGCAACCGAGGACCCGAAGGAGGCGCGGGTCGCCGCGCTCTACGCGCAGTATGAGAAAGCACTGAGAGTGGAACTGACGCCGCAGGAGATTGCCGGGCTGCCCGCGCGGGCAGCGGAAAGCGCACGTCGGCGCGGGGAAATTCTCGATCTGGAATTGCTGTCCGCCCCGGGCGGAAACGCTGATGTGGTCCGCAAGGTAGCCAAAACGATGTTTCAGCAGATGGACGCGTTTTATGAGCAGTTGGGCAAGGAGCCGCTGGAGATTCAGGGGATGTTTCGGATGTTGCTGGCCGGTGGCGGGCTGAGAAATCCGGCGTTTTTGGACAATCATCGCGTGGCCTTCGAGACGGATGGCAATGCCTTCGACCGCGCCGACCGGGACCTTTATTCCGACATCTACTTTTGGGACTTCGCCAGCGGGGAAGTGAAGTGCAAGAGTGTCGGGCCGGGCGTGGATGGTGATTGGGCGTGCCGCGAGTCTTCGGTCGCGGTCCAGGGAGATGCCTTCGTTTTCGAACGGCAGTTCATGGGTGAGGCGGGCAAGGCACCGACGGATGCTTTTGCCGGGATTGCCTGGCTGGCGACCGGGTCATCGGTGGTCCCGCTTTCGACGGCTGAAAACTGGATTCCGGACCTGGGATTCGTTCCGCTGAAAACGGGTGACCGGCGGTTCTTTCGCCGGCCGGTGGTTTCCGGGGATGGCAATCGCGTGGCCCTCGTTTCCTATTTTGCCCCCACCGAAAACGACCGTCGGGATTACGGGGATACCGCCACCTACGAACTGGTGCTCATGGATCGCGAGACCAAGAAGTGCCGTTCGCTCTCCACCCGGAGCCCGTCGCTGGGCCGGCTGGCGATCTCCCGGGATGGGAAGTTCATTGCCGTGGTGGCTCCTCCTGTGGCGTTTGAAAAAGGAAACATGGATGCCAAGCCGGCGCTTTATCGGGTGCCAGCCGACGGCAGCAAACCTAAGCGGATCGTGCTTCCCCCGGGCGTCACCCCGGATCAGTCAGATGGCGCGGTGCCGGCCATTTCAGCGGATGGAGCGCGCATTGCGTTTGCGGCGGCGGCCAACACCGGGATGCAAATTTACCTCTACGACGATGCCCAAGGGTCCGTGACGCTGTTGAGCGCGACGCCCGCCGGCACCCCGGCCAAGGGCAACAGCTCGCAGCCATCCATGAACGCCGCCGGAACTGTGATCGCCTTTGCCACCGAAGCGAACGATGTGGTGGTGTCAGGTTCGCGAGGACAAATCTGCGTGCGCAATTTGAGCCAGGCACAAACAGTCATCGGTTCAGTGACGACCAGCGGGCAGCCCTGCCATGGCGTGTGCCGTTCGCCTTCGCTCAGTGCTGATGGCACCCTGCTGACGTTCCTCTCCACCGCCGAAGATCTGCCTGGGGTCAGCAAGCCGAAGTCGTATCCGCCGGGTTCGCTTCCGTCGCGCCTGTTTGTCACGCGCCTGGCTGATCACCAGTATGCAATCTTGGGTGGGACGCTGAAACCGTGAATGACTGGCTGGCTGATGGAGTGCCTGGTGCCGTCCACAACAGCCAAGGGAAACGCGAACGGGCGCATCTTGGCACCGCCCCCGGAGCGCGGCTGTGTCCCGCTCGGAGCGGGATCAGCAGCAGCAGCATGAGAGTGCCGAGCAGGGGCGGAACTCCTATACGCCGCCTGCCAGGCTCAGCCGCTGCAGCTGGTCTCCGCGACACAGCCGCGCTCCGGAAGATTTCGTCCCTTGGGGGCAGTGCCGAGCTGCACCCGACGCGAACATCGTTCCAGTTTAGCGTTGCCATCCGGGGCTGAAGGTCAAAAATGCGGGCTCTCAACCGAACGCAGTCCGAGGCAATGCTTTGCACTGTGCAGGGTTGAGAAGATCGACTGGCATCACACTAAAATCCATATGGCATCAAACAAAGTATTCTTCGACATCACCATTGGCGGCGCGGCAGCAGGCAAGATTGTCTTCGAGCTGGCGGCCGAGACCCCCAAGTGCGCCGAAAATTTCCGGGCGCTTTGCACCGGCGAAAAGGGCATGGGCAAGAACGGCAAGCCGCTGCACTTTAAGGGCTCCGGGTTCCACCGGATCATTCCCAACTTCATGCTCCAAGGCGGGGACTTCACCCGGGGCAACGGGACGGGTGGCGAATCCATCTATGGCGCGAAATTCGCGGATGAGAACTTCACGCTGAAGCATGCCACGCCGGGTCTGCTCAGCATGGCCAACGCCGGCCCGAACACCAACGGGTCGCAGTTCTTCATCACCACGGTCCCCTGTGCCTGGCTGGATGGGAAGCACACGGTGTTTGGAAAGGTGGTTGAGGGAATGGACGTGGTCAAAAAGATCGAATCCTACGGCACCCAGAGCGGACAGCCGAAAGCGCAGGTCATCATTGACGATTGCGGCGCGGTGGCTTGATAAAAGTCCGGCTGGCCACCGGCTGGTGCGGAACGACGTGAAGGGGTAACCACTCCGCCGAACTAGTGCCGGGGTGCACCGCCCGATTCGCAAACGCAGACCGGAAGGAAAGTGATTTCCTTCCGGTCGCCTTTTTTATGAGGGTGGATGCCCGAAGTCAGTTGCTATTGCTTGAACCCGGTTTCAGCCGGTGACGCGCTCCAGCCGATGACTTGCCCATTGGGCAGGCGCACGACGGGGGCTTCACTGGTCGCGTGACCGCGTTTGGCCCAACGGCCCTCGAGGTCCACTTCGGTGGTCTGGCCGCCTTTGATCACGATCGGCACATGGACGCGGCCGTAACTCTCCGAGAGCGCCACCACCTCGTAGTTTCCCGCCGGCAAGGCAACGACCTGCGTCGTTTGATCCATGTTGCCCGTGTGATTGGGCACCCACTTGAACAGTTTTCCGTCGGGCCGGTTGATGACGTATTCCGTGCGCAGATAGTATGGCGACATCTTGCCGACCTCCTTCTCTTCGGTCGCACTGTACACGATGAGTTGTCCGCTGCCGCGGCTGGTGCCCAGCCGGGCGGGCGGTCCCACCGGCGCGACCGTGACGGGAGCACCGGCACAGGCGCAGAACGAAATGACCGCACCGATCATGGCCAGGTGAGCGAATGACCGAATTGGGTGATGAGTTTTCATAAGTTTTTTGTTTGTGGATCTTGCTGGTGATAACCTGCCTTCGATTCCCGCGCCATCAAGCGGCTTTGTGTAACGTTATTTTAATGAAAATGCGTTAATGAAACCCCGGATTTAGCGTGGGCGATCGTTCCAACTTGCAGCACCGGCAATTGCGCTCCGAGCCGGCCGGTTCATTGCTTGCCGGGTGGGCAGCTGGATGCTCACAAACCCACGGGCCCCATTGACACGATTGAGCCTGCGTTGCTACGTTCCGCGCGCATTCCGGCGGTTTATGGCTACGCTACTCAACCAACCAGTGCTCGTTTTGAACCGGCTGTGGCAGGCGGTAAACATCTGCACAGCACGGCGCGCACTGTCGCTGCTTTTTCAAGGTCACGCTCAGGTCGTGCTCGGCGACCAGGAAGGCGCGTTCCAGACGTATGACTTCTCCTCGTGGGCGGATTTCTCGCGCCGCGAGCCGCACCCCGAGTCCGTGCGCGGCATCTCGTTCCGGCTCCGCGTGCCGCGCGTCATCATGCTGGCCGTCTTCGACCGGCTGCCGCGCAAGGAAGTGAAGTTCACCCGGCACAACATCTTCGAGCGCGACAAGAACACCTGCCAGTACTGCGGCCAGACGCTCGACCGGAAGGACCTGAATCTCGACCACGTCATCCCGCGCGATCGCGGCGGCCCGACAACGTGGGAGAACATCGTGTGCTCGTGCGTGCCCTGCAATACGCGCAAGAGCAACCGCACGCCCTCCGAATGCGGCATGCACCTGGTCCGCAAGCCCAAGAAGCCCAAATGGCGGCCCTTCGTGCAGCTCAACTACGGCGTGGAATACCACGACAGTTGGAAACATTTCCTCGATCTCGCCTATTGGAACGTCGAGCTGGGGGAGTGAGGCGGCACGAGTGAAAATTTGCAGCCAGTGGGGGAAGTAATCAGTGTTCAGTGTTCAGTCTGAGGCCGTCGATCCAACGGTTTTCTGAACACTGATTACTGAACACTGAATAATTGGCTTTCGGTTACTTCACCTTCGCCGACTGCATCAGTTCCCAGAACTTCGGGTTGTCCTGCAACGCCTCGTCCTCGCCGGTAGGCAGACCCTGGCGGTAGAGGAAGTCCTTCAGGGTGTTCTTGCTGAGGATGCGCTGCACGAGCACGCCCAGTTCGTGGCGCTCGAAATAAATCCGGTAGTCGCCCACGCGGAAGCGGTGGAGGACGTGGCCGTCGCGCTCCAGTTTGCCGAAGCGTTCCAGCTCGGTGCTGATGACTTCCTGCGGCAGGCCGCGGAACTCGCCGAGAATCTGAAGCTGCAGCTCTTTCGGCATCTTGGACAACTCGGCCGCCCCGGTGGGTGTGAAGATGATTTGAAACGGACGCATGAGGGCAGTGTCCGCAATCCGGCGCGGACTGCAAGCCGGGCGTTATGCCCCGGCATTCCCCGGGCGCATTTTGACACTGCCCCCGGAGCGCGGCTGTGTCCCGCTCGGCGCGGGATCAGCCGCAGCAACGTCAGAAGGTTGAGCGGGGACTTAACGCCGCAACGCCTCCGGCCTGGCGCAGCCGCTGCGGCTGGTCTCCGCGACACAGCCGCGCTCCGGAAGATTTCGTCCCTCCGGGGCAGTGTCAAGATGCGCCCGCATTCAGCCGAATGTTTTACGATTGCACAATTACCCCGGCTCGCCCGAAATCCCCCGCGCATGAGCGAACTCAATTACACCGTCGAGCATCTTGGCCTCCCCGCCCGCGACACCGTGGCGCTCAAGGATTGGTATGTGCGCGTGCTCGGAGCGAAACTGCGCTTCGACAACGGCCAGACCCCGCCTGCCTTCTTCCTCGAACTCGGCGGCGGACTGATGCTCGAGATTTACGCCGCGACCGGCTCGGTCA
This sequence comes from Pseudomonadota bacterium, assembly GCA_009924135.1. Lineage (GTDB taxonomy): Bacteria > Verrucomicrobiota > Verrucomicrobiia > Limisphaerales > SXTU01 > SXTU01. Next base: position 24,774 of record RFSE01000062.1, read on the forward strand.
AGGACACGGCAAACAACGGCCTCGCGGGCTGGCGGCACCTCGCGCTGCGGGTGGATTCCATCGAGTCGGCCCAGGCGGAACTCGCCCGGCGCGGGGTGACCTTCACCGAGCAGCCCAAGCCCGCCGGCGGCGGCGGCCGTGTGCTGTTCTTCGCGGATGCCGAGGGCAACCTGCTCCACCTGGTCGAGCGCCCGAAGGATTCCGTGTTTCATTGAAGAAGAGGGACTAGGAGAAAGAGTAAGATTAAGAAGCGAATCGAAGGTCCCACGCGTCCTGCCCCTCTTAACCGTACTCGTAATCCTAATCCCCCCATTCCCCATTCCCAATTTCCTATTCCCCATTTTCCCATGCCCTCTCCGAAATTTTCCGCCGTCATCTTCGACATGGACGGTGTCATCGTTGACAGCGAGCCCCGTCACGAACGCGCCTTCATGGATGTGTTCGACCAGATGGGCTACGGCCAGACCCACGGCATCCAGTTCGAGCAATACCTCGGGCGGTCCGACCGGGCGGTGTGGGTGGACTTCATCGCGAAGCACAATCCCAAGTGGACCCTCGACGAGCTGACGGCCTGGAAGCAGAACCACCTCATCGAAATCCTCCGGCGCGACCAGCCCATCTTTGACGGCCTGCCGGAACTCGTTGCGAAAGTCGCCGTACGCTACCCGCTGGCCGTGGCATCCGGCTCCGTGCACAAGGTCATCGAGGAAGTGCTGGCGATGAAGTCCTTGCGGCAATACTTCCCCATCGTGGTCAGCGTGCAGGACGTGGCGCACGGCAAACCGGCGCCCGACATTTTTCTGCGCGCGGCATCCCTGCTGGGTGTTGACCCCGCAAAGTGCTGCGTGATCGAAGATTCCGCCGCCGGCGTCACGGCCGCCCGGGCGGCGGGCATGACTGCCATCGCCATCACGAACACGCTGCCGGCTGAAAAACTCACCCACGCCCACCATGTGGTGCGGACTTACGAGGAGATCGAGCGGTTGGTGCTATAGTTCGTTACCGGCTCCGGCCAGGGGAACAATTACAAGCTGAGCGGGCTCCCGTAGGTAGGGACGGATTCCACTCCGTCCCCATCACGAGCGGAGCGAGGCGGGCAGCGCGAGCATCTGGCTCCCCGTGACCTGAGCTATTGGCAGGAAAATGAGGGGCAGGAAAATTGGGAGAAATAATCTTCCTGCCCCCAATTTTCCTGCCCTAAATCCGGCTCGTTCGCCGTGGTTCGGTGGTTTAAAGCGCAAACTTCTCGATGGGAGAATTTTCACACCCGCTTTCCACCTGAGATGCTCGCTCTGCTCGCGCTGCGTGGCGACAAATGGGGACGGAGTGGAAACCGTCCTTACCAGCTGTTTGTTCTCCCAGCCCTTCACCCTCTGCGTTTCTTCCCGCCTCTGCGGTGCTCACCTCCCCGCGCCTCCCGAGTGCGCCAGAACGCAGCTTGACCTTTGCCTCCCATCCGGCATAGTGCGCGGCCCGGCACCTTCCCGCGCCCGGTGGACCGCCTGCATCCCGTTGGCTTTCGCTGCGCGGGAGGTTTGGTTTGTAGCTTATGAACGCGCCGGAAACAGCTCTTGATATGCAGCATATTCGCAACATCGCCATCATCGCGCACGTTGACCACGGCAAAACGACGCTCGTCGACTGCCTCCTGAAGCAGTCCGGCACGTTCCGCGCCAACCAGGCCGAGACGCAGGTCGAACGCCTGATGGATTCGATGGACCTCGAACGCGAGAAGGGCATCACCATCCGCGCGAAGAACGCCGCGTTCAAATACAAGAACTACCACATCAACATCGTGGACACTCCGGGCCACGCCGACTTCGGCGGTGAGGTGGAGCGCATCATGAACATGATCGACGGCGTGCTGCTGGTGGTGGATTCCACCGACGGCCCGCAGGCGCAGACGCGCTTCGTGCTGCGCAAGGCCCTCGAGGCCGGCGCGAAGCCCATCGTCGTCATCAACAAGATCGACCGCGACAACGCCACGCCCAAGAAAGTGCTGGACCTGGTGTTCGAGCTGTTCATGTCGCTCAACGCGACGGATGAGCAGTTGGATTTCCCGTTCATTTACTGCTCGGCCAAGGCCGGCTATGCGAAAACCGAGCTGGAACACGTTTCCGGCACGATGGAGCCGCTCTTTGACGCGATCGTGAAGCACATTCCGCCCCCGCGCGCGAAGGCCGGCGACGGCTTCCAGGTGCTCGTGGCGAACCTTGATTACTCCGATTACCTCGGACGTATCGCGTTCGGCAAGATCGTCGAAGGCAAGGTCAAGGTCAGCGATCCCGCCATCTGCCGGCACGGCGACGGCCGGGTCACGAAGGGCAAGATCACGGCGATCTACCACTTCGAAGGCATGAAGCGCATCGAGGTGCCCGAAGCGCACGCGGGCGACATCGTGGGTCTGACGGGCTTCGAGGACGTGTTCATCGGTGAAACGATTTGCGATTCCGAGCTGCGCCCGGCGCTGCCCTACATCCCGATTGATCCGCCGACGATTCAGATGGAATTCGCCGTGAATGACGGCCCGCTCGCCGGTCAGGACGGCAAGCTCGTCACCGCGCGCCACATCTGGGACCGCCTGGTGAAGGAAACGCGTACGAACGTCGCCCTGCGCATCGCGCAGACGAGTGATCCGAAGATCTTCGCGGTGTCCGGCCGTGGCGAGATGCAGATCGCGATTCTGGTGGAGCAGATGCGGCGCGAAGGGCACGAAGTGCTCGTCTCGCGGCCCGAAGTGCTCTGGAAAAAGGGCCCGAACGACACCGCGCTCGAACCCATCGAGAAGCTTTACGTGGAAGTCCCGAACGACTGCCTCGGCGGCGTGATGGAGAATCTGTCGCAGCGCAAGGCGCAGATCACGAACATGAACCATGTGGCCAACACGGTCTCCGTGGAAGCCCTGGTGCCGATGCGCGGGTTGATCGGCTTCGAGACCGACCTCGTGAACATGACCAAGGGCATGGGCGTGATGAGCCATCTCTTCCACGAATACGGCGAGGATCGCGGCGAGATCGCGGCCCGCAAGAATGGTTCTTTGGTGTCCATGGACAACGGCGAGGCCACGCCTTACGCGCTCAACATGGTGCAGGAACGCGGCCGGTTGCTCGTCGAGCCGGGCGACATGATTTATGTGGGCATGATCGTGGGTGAAAACGCCCGCGACAACGACCTCGCGGTGAATCCCGTGAAGGAAAAGAAGCTCACGAACATGCGTTCGCAGGGTGACGGCAAGGGCATCCAGCTCGCGCCGCCCATGAAGCTGAGCCTCGAACGCGCGCTGGAATACATCGACGTGGACGAATACGTCGAGGCCACGCCGAAGAACCTCCGTTTACGCAAGAAGGTGCTGGATGAGAACGCCCGCAAGCGTTCCGCCAAGTCGCGTTCGATCAAGTACGTCGAAGCTTGATGCCTGGAGCGCCGGTCTCTGACCCGGCGCGAACTTTTTCGTGGCGGCAGGCATCCTGCCTGCCGTAGAGGGCGGCATCTTGCCGCCCGGAAAAGATGCTACCTCCAGCGATAGCGCTGCGAGGTAAGATGCGGTTCACCACTTCGTGGCCTTCATTCAGCCGGGCGGGACGCCCGGCGCTACAGCAGGCGAGACGCCCGCCGCCACGGCTCACAGCAGTCCGCGCTCGTCCAGCTCGTCCTCGTTCAGTCCGAGGTAGTGGCCGAGTTCGTGAATGTAGGTGATGTGGACTTCTTCGAGGAAGGTTTCCTCATCGCCTTCCGCGAATTCCCAGAGGTTCTCCAGAAACAAAAAAATCTGCGGCGGAATGGGCGACGGCCCGCCGTCGCCATCCGGGAACGCTTCGCCGACGAACAGCCCCAGCGTGTCCGGCTGCACCACGTCATCCAGCATTTCGTCACTGGGCACGCGCTCATAAACCACCGGCAGTTTGCGGGCGCGGACGCGGAGTTCGTCCGGCAGCGCATCCACGGTGCCGCGCACCTCGGTTTCGGCGAGGGCCAGGGTTTCGCTCCAGTTGTCGTCCATGCCGGCTGGGGTTAAGGGCGGCGGGGTTTGCCGCGGGATTGGGAGAACTGCTCGAGCACGGCCGGGTTCTTCTCAAAAAATTCAGCGAGGTCCGCGAGACAGGTCACCGTTTCGGGGCTGAGGTGGTGCTCTATGCCCTCGATGTCCGCCTGCTGTGTGGCGGCATCCAGACCGAAGAGCGAGAAGAAACGGGAGAGTGTCGCGTGCCGTTGCTGGATGCGGTGGGCGACCGCGCGGCCTTTGTCGGTGAGGATGAGGCCGCGGTACTTCTCATAGTTGATGTAACCCTGCTCGGCGAGCTTCTGCACCATGCTGGTGACGCTGGCCTGCTTGACGTTCAACGAGGAGGCGATGTCCACCACGCGGGCGTAGCCCTTGCCCTCCATCAGTTCCTGGATGCGCTCCAAATAATCCTCGGCGCTCTGGCTGGGGCGCGAACTGGTGGAAGCGGCGGGCGGCATGGCAAAGCCGTAATAAACACGGCCGCACCGGGAAGGAAAGCCCCAAGTTGCAGCGGGAGGACGGACAAGCGGACTTCAGTTTTTTGCAGCCCCACCAACTAGCCGGCGGAGATTGGGGTGCTGCGTGGGGATTCGTCCCGGAGGGACGCTGGAAAATCGCCCGGCGTTTCAACGCCGGGGACGAAGCGGAGCGAGGCCAAGTCCCGGAGGGACGACTGACGGGCGCACACCGGGTTAATCATTCAGTCGTCCCCTCGGGACGGGCCGCCGGTGCCGGCCCAACCCGGCGTTGAAACGCCGGGCTAACGTCGAACGTCCCTCCGGGACAGTCGAATCCTGTTTGGCTGGTGCCAAGACAGTAAGTTGCGTTCCCCGATAGGCAAAAAGCCGGGTTGGAAGCGGTCATTAGCAAACTGCGTAGTGATGATGCGTGAAACTGTATTTTGAGCTGTCGCAAAAAAAACCGCTTGTGAAAGATTTCACGACGCGGCACTCTGGGTCCCGTTTTCGATTCTGTGCCGGAGAAGAAGTGTCTCTGCGTGCGGCGATTTTTGCGTGTGAAAAGTGTGATCAAGTCAATTTTAGCGGCCTGGCTGCTTGCTTTTGCCCCCCTGACCGGGTGGGCTGCGGAAGCTGCGCACGAAACTGCGGGCAAGGCCGTCGATCACGCGGTGGCTCAGGCCCACGGTCATGATGCCCATGCCGAACATCACGGTCTGCCGCCGGCGGCGGTGAAGTTTCATATCGGCCCGCTCATGGTGACCAACTCCATGATCGTCACGATCCTCGTGGCCCTGGCCATGGTGATCGTCGCCCAGTTGGCGACGCGCAATGTCGAGTCTGTTCCCGGTGGCATCCAGAACTTCGTGGAATGGCTCGTGGATGGCATGCACGGTTTCATCTGCACCTTGCTCGGTGAGGACATGGGCAAGCGCACGTTCTGGTTCTTCGGTTCGCTCTTCTTCTTCATCCTCTTCACCAACTGGGCCGGCTTGATCCCCGGTGTCGGCACGATCACCTACGGTGGCGAACCCATCCTGCGCGGTGGCAACGCCGACCTGAACACCACCTCGGCGATGGCCGTGTTGTTCACCGTTTTGTGGTTTTACTGGAGTGTTGCGGCGCTCGGACCGGGCGGCTTCCTGAAGCATATCTTCGCGGCTGGCGGCGGTGGGAACAAGGGTTTCATGGGCATTTTCATGATCGCCGTGTTCTTCTTCGTGGGTGTCATTGAAGTCATTTCCATCGCGTTCCGGCCGGTGTCCCTGAGCTTCCGTTTGTTTGGCAACGTGTTCGCGGGTGAGAACATCCTCGAATCCATGATGACCATCGTCCCCTGGCTGGGCTGGATCATTCCGCTGCCGTTTTACTTTTTGGAATTGCTGGTCGGTATCGTGCAGGCGCTGGTGTTCACCCTTCTGACGGCGGTGTTCACCTCGCTCATGTGCAG
>RFSE01000063.1 GCA_009924135.1 Pseudomonadota bacterium
TTCACTGATTTGAGCGGCCGGTGACCCAGGGTAGGCGTCGCGGTGCTCCGCCAACCCCGGGCTGAAGGACACAATCCCGTTGGGATTGGGGAGCGGTGTGGAGCGCGGCTGTGTTGCAGACCAGCCGCAGCGCGTGCGGACGACGTGGCTCGCTGCGGGTGGTGCTGCGCACACACCCGCGCTCCGGGGACACGCGGACGCGCGCCAGCGTCCCTCCTGGAGTGCGGTGGCCCTCCACCGCTTATCGGGGCACCCAGGGAACTCCACGACCCGGCGGAAAGCGCCAGAGGGCTGGCGCACTCCAAGAACTCGCGGACTTACACGACGCTTGAGCTGCTAGGTGAGTGATTGGCTTACCTCAACGGGACTGCGGCCTTTAGCCCAAGGTTGCCGAGTCAGCGAGGCTACATTGGGTACGAGGAGGTATGCGACTTAACACTGAAAGGGGTTGCGACGATGCGGCCCGAATTGCCGGAACCCCTTCAGGGTTCACTGATTTGAGCGGCCGGTGACCCAGGGTAGGCGTCGCGGGGCTCCACCAACCCCGGGCTGAAGGACACAATCCCGTTGGGATTGAGGAACGGCACCCCAAAGCGTGCGATACGATTGGGAGCAGCTTGAGCGCAGCGCGCTGCTTCTCCTTCTGGCCATCGGGGGAGAAGCCCGGGATGAGGGGCAGCGCGTGCAGGCCAAGGGACTGATACCTTGAGTTATCAACACGCAGGATGGAGGGTAAGTGCGCTTTTCAGGACTCTTGATCACAACTCTCGGGCAAATCTGCATTCCCAAACTTACGCTCCAGCAACCAATGGTGGAACGAATTATCATTGTTAAAGAGATTGCGCTTGGTGGCGCATTGCCAACAGGCGTTCCAAGAGTAATTGCCAAGCGAAATTAAATCTGCCCTGTCTATGGCTGTGAATCCACGGTGCACGATTTTGTGTCTTGTGCCCGCAAGTTCATCAATCCGGTGTTTGATGCTTCGTCGCGAGTCGATGGATTTTCCGAGCAAGAACGCCACTCCTTCTCCGATTGGCACAATGGGACTTTGATGCCCATCGGCCTGACGTGTTTCCTTGTTATCCTTGATAAACAAGGCTTCGAGGGCGATGAAGTAACTGAGATATTTCCTGGCCAAATCTCTTTCCCTGATTCCGTTCGCTATCCAGTTGACCGACGTCATCAAAGAATCATCGAATGCACTCGGGTTAGTCTCCATGAGCAGTTGCGCCAGCGAATCGCCTCCGCGTTTGGAAAACTCCTTCACCATGTTTGCATCAACCACGCATTTCACAAGTCCGTCGCAGAGAATTGGCGAATGGTCATGCCAACTCGTCCAAGTTGGCCCTTTCGAACTATATGACCATACCATGGATGGCACCATCGGTATCGGCTCACTTCTAAAAAGGCCAAAGTGAGTGAGATCCTTTGCGTCCCAAGACCCTCGATTTTCGTGGAGTGATAGGAACTGAACACAATCGAGAACTTTTTGGATGCGCTCACCAGCATAGTGCTTCGCGAAGTCTGTTTCACCCGCGAGCTTCATTTGGACAACGACTGTGGCTGGGTCCAATGGTGATGGCTCCATGCCGTCGAGCGTTCTTATTTGGCTTCGTTCACCCTCAAGTTCGGGATGATTCCCGTGCATGAACTTGGCCGGCCCGAAACTCCACTCCTCGAGCTTCAGGTCAATTCCGGCGACTTGAACGTAGACAGTGGTAGTCTGGCTTTCGAGAACATCAAGAGATCCCAGCAGTTTTGGAACTTCATGCGCAATTGCCGCTGTTCCCGATCCGCTTGTCATTTGCGGTATGAGTCGACAGCAAACTTTCTGGATTTCGTCCAAAATGCTCTTGCGCCCAATTCGTGGGTAAACTTTCCGGAGATACTCTGCGGCCTCTTCAATTTTTTCGACTTCGGCATGAGAGAGCGTCACTGATCCCAGTCCGGCAAAATAAAATTCACGTGCGCTCTCTTGTCGTGCAACGTCTGGCGAATCTGAAAGTGCGCCGCGCAACATTCCCGCCAAGGCATTGAGGTGTTTTTGCCTATCCTGAGTAATTGCTCCGTTGGGCATGAAGAGTTTTCTACCGAAGTAAGATTGACCGCAAGCTCCGAGTGCAAAAGCAAAAGGCGGACGGTTGCCCGTCCGCCTTTGCAATTGTAGCGGCACTTCAGGAGCGCCGGAAGGTCGGTCATGGACCGACGCTTCAGATTAGTACCGGTAGTGTTCCGGCTTGTAGGGACCTTCCACGGGGACGCCGAGGTATTCGGCCTGGGACTTGGTGAGCTTGGTGAGCTTCACGCCGATCTTTTCGAGGTGCAGGCGGGCGACTTCTTCGTCGAGCTTCTTGCTCAGACGATAGACGCCTACCTTGTACACGTCCTTGTTCGCCCACAGGTCGAGCTGGGCGAGGGTCTGGTTTGAGAAGGAGTTCGACATGACGAAGCTCGGGTGGCCGGTGGCGCAGCCGAGGTTCACGAGGCGGCCTTCGGCGAGCATGAAGATGCTGTGGCCGTCGGCGAAGGTGTACTGGTCCACCTGCGGCTTGATGTTCTTGCGCTTCACGCCCTTGGCGTTGTTGAGGCGGTCCACCTGGATTTCGTTGTCGAAGTGGCCGATGTTCGCGACGACGGCCTGGTCCTTCATCTTGGCCATGTGTTCCAGCGTGAGGATGTCCTTGTTGCCGGTGGTGGTGATGTAGATGTCAGCGCGGCCGAGGGTGTCCTCGATGGTGGTGACTTCGTAGCCTTCCATCGCGGCCTGCAGGGCGCAGATGGGGTCGATCTCGGTGACGATGACGCGGGCGCCCTGGCCGCGGAGGGACTGGGCGCTGCCCTTGCCGACGTCGCCGTAACCGCAAACCACGGCGACCTTGCCGGAGATCATGACGTCCATCGCGCGGTTCAGACCGTCCACGAGGGAGTGGCGGCAGCCGTAGAGGTTGTCGAACTTGGACTTGGTGGTGGAGTCGTTGACGTTGATGGCGGGGACGAGGAGCTTGCCCTGTTCCAGCATCTGGTAGAGGCGGTGGACGCCGGTGGTGGTCTCTTCGGAGACGCCCTTCCAGTCCTTCACGATGCCGTGCCAGTAGCCCTTGCCGCGTTTCTTGGCGATGGCCTTGAGGAGGTCCTTGATGACCTTGACCTCGTGGTTGTCGGATGCGGTGTTGACCCAGCCGTCGCCGTTTTCGAGTTCGTAGCCCTTGTGGATGAGCAAGGTGGCGTCGCCGCCGTCGTCCACGATCAGTTCGGGGCCTTTGCCGTCACCATGGTCCAGCGCGCGTTCGGTGCACCACCAGTATTCCTCCAAGGTCTCACCCTTCCAGGCGAAGACGGGGATGCCGGCGGCGGCGATGGCCGCAGCGGCGTGGTCCTGCGTGGAGAAGATGTTGCAGCTCGCCCAGCGGACGGACGCGCCCAGGGCCGCGAGCGTCTCGATGAGGACGGCGGTCTGGATGGTCATGTGGAGCGAGCCGGTGATGCGGACGCCCTTGAGGGGCTTGTCCTTGGCATACTTCTCACGGATCGCCATCAGGCCGGGCATTTCGTGCTCGGCGATGTCGAGTTCCTTGCGGCCCCATTCGGCGAGGGTGATGTCTTTGACTTTGTAGTCGGATTTTTTGGTGGTTGGTTTGGCCATAAATGGTATGGGAGGTTTCAGGTTCGAGGTTTCAGGTTTCAGATTTGCTGCGGGCGCGGATGAGGCCTTGCAGCATGGCGGATACTTCGCGGCATTCTTGGATGAAGAATTGGAGCTGTTCTTTGGGGAACAATGCCAGTTCGCTGGCGATGTAGCACTGGGTCCGCAGCTCGGCGGCAGAGCCTTTGGCGATTCTCAGAAAGCGGACGAAGTCCGGGTCACTGTCCCGCTCGTAGCCTTCGGCAATGTTGGAGGGAATGGAGATCACGGCCCGCATCATCTGGTCCCGGAGGGCGAAGTGCTTTGACTCGCCGACGGTTTTACAAACCACCACGGCGAGCCGGCAACTTCGCTTCCAAACTTCAAGGTTCTCAAATGATTGGTAGGCCATGTGAGTTCAGGTCAGACCCGACACCGCTCACTCTGAACCCTGAACCCTTCACCCTTGAACCTTATTTGACCGCTTTTTGCAGCGCCTTGACCTTGTCCGTGGCTTCCCAGGTGAGGTCCTTGTCGGACTTGCCGAAGTGGCCGTAGTTGGTGGTCTTGGAGTAGATCGGGCGGAGCAGGTTGAGCTGCTTGACGATGTCGGCGGGCTTGAAGCTGAAGACGCGCTCGACGGCGGCGGTGATCGCCTCGTCCGTGAGGCCTTCCTTGGCGGTGCCGAAGGTGTTCACATAGACACTGACGGGATCAGGATAGCCGATGGCGTAGGCGAACTGGATTTCGCAACGGCTGGCCAGCCCGGCGGCGACGATGTTCTTCGCGACGTAGCGGCCCATGTAAGCGGCGCTGCGGTCCACCTTGGAGGGGTCCTTGCCGGAGAAGGCGCCACCACCGTGGCGACCGAACCCACCGTAGCTGTCCACGATGATCTTGCGGCCGGTCAGACCGGTGTCGCCCTGCGGTCCACCGACGACGAAACGGCCGGTCGGATTGATGAGGAACAGCGTGTCGGGCGTGAGCAGGTTCTTGGGGAGCACCTTCTTGACGACTTCCTCGATGCAAAACTCCTCGATCTGCTTGTGCTCCACATCAGCGGTGTGCTGGGTGGAAATGACGACGTTCGAGATGGCGACCGGCTGGTCGTTCTCATAGACCACGGAGACCTGCGACTTCGCGTCCGGGCGGAGCCAGTGGACCTTGCCGCTCTTGCGGATGTCGGTGAGCTTCCGGCCGAGGCGATGGGCGAACATGATCGGCGCGGGCATCAGCTCCGGCGTCTCGTCGCTGGCGTAGCCGAACATCAGGCCCTGGTCACCGGCGCCCTGCTCGGCCTTCTTCTTGCCCTTGGCGGCCTTGGCATCCACGCCCTGTGAAATGTCGGGGGACTGCTGGGTGATGATGGTGTTGACGAACACCTTGTCCGCATGGAACACGTCGTCATCGTTCACATAGCCGATGCCCCGGATGGCCTCGCGGGCGAGCTTCACGAAGTCCAGCTTGGCCCGCGTGGTGATCTCACCACCGACGACGGCGATGTTGGATTTCACGTAGGTTTCGCAGGCGACGCGGCTGGTTTTGTCCTGCGTGAGGCAGGCGTCCAGTACGGCATCGGAGATCGTGTCTGCGACTTTGTCCGGGTGGCCTTCGCCGACGGATTCGGAGGAGAAGATGAAGCGTTTGCTCATGCGTATAACTGCAAGGTTGTCGTTTTGAACTGCCAACTTGGCAGGCGGCGGCAAAGGTAGCCTTCTGCCGGGCCAAAGCAACTTTTTATTCGGGGTTGCCGTGTCATTTTAGCGTATGGAAGCGGGAGTAATCGTCCTGATTGCCCAGGTCGGCAATGGGATTCAAGAGCCCGCGCCCGCTTGCATCAGCAGTCGTTCCACCCGCGCCACGTCCGCCGGCACGTCCACGCCGACGCTGTCGTAGTTCACCCGTACGACGCTGATGGCGATGCCGTTCTCCAAGGCGCGGAGTTGTTCGAGGCGCTCGGCTTGTTCTAGCGGCGATTGCGGGAACTGCACGAGCCGCAGCAGGGTGCTCCGGCGGTAACCGTAGATGCCGAGGTGTTTGAGGAACGGAAACGCCGCGAGCTGGGCAGCCGCTGGTTGCGCGGCCTGATCCCGCAGGCAGGGAATGGTGCGCCGGGAAAAGTAAAGCGCCCGGCCGGAGACATCGGTCACGACTTTCACCACGTTGAGGTTGTCGTATTCCTCCACCTGTTGGATGACCGTGGCGGCAGTGGACATTTCAGTCTGGGCGAGCGCCGCAGCCACGGCATCGACCACGGCCGGGTCCATGAGCGGTTCGTCGCCCTGGATGTTTACCACCGCGTCGCAGGGGCAGCGGGCGGCCACTTCGGCGATCCGGTCCGAGCCGCTCGGATGGTCGTCGCGCGTCATTTCCACCCGGCAGAACTGGCGGGCGGTCGCCGCGATGCGTTCGTCATCCGTGGCCACGATGACTTCGCTCAACGACTTCGCCAGTTGACAGCGTTCGATGACGCGTTGAATGAGCGTTTTGCCTGCAATGGGATGCAGCGGTTTGCCGGGAAAGCGGGTGGAGGCAAACCGTGCCGGAATGATGCCGAGAATTTTCACGGCGGCTCTTTAGGCGAAGGTCGCCGGGAATGCACGCCGGAAAAAGCCGGCGCGGCGGAGCAGGGCGCATCTTGGCACTTCCCCCCGGAGCGCGGCTGTGTCCCGCTCGGCGCGGGACCAGCCGCAGCAACGTACGAGTGCCGTGCGGGGGCGGAACCGCTTTGCGCCTCCTGCCAGGCGCAGCCGCTGCGGCTGGTCTCCGCGACACAGCCGCGCTTCGGAAGATTCCGTCCCGCGAGGCTGTGTCGAGATGCGCTCGGCGGAGCAGGGGACGCGTTACTTCTTCGGCATGGAGACCTCGTTCGCTTTGAGCGGAGGCGGCTGGTTGGTTGCGGCCGGTGCGGGTGCGGGTTGTCCGACGCCAAAGAAGGCCAGTCCGGCGCGGACAAAGACCGGGCTGAGCTTGGCGACGAGTTCCTTCGAGTCCTTCATGTCCTGCACGACTTCGTTACGGATGCCCAGGTCGAATTCACGGGGGGTTCCCGAAATGCGGAGATCGGTCCAGGTGCCTTTGCCGAGCGTTACATTTAGCATGTCCAGGCCGGCAAATTCCATCGGGGCGTTGGTATGTACCACCCGCTGGCCTTTGCGGATGGCTTCCACGGTTTTACGCACGCCGTCGAGATTGGAGTGGCCGTCTTTGTCCACGACGATGTTGAGTTCGGCGAGGTTGAAGCGCAGGACGTTGAGGTGCAGTTTCCGCTCGCGGGCCAGGGCGGGGTCGTATTCGACGTGCAGCTCGGCGATGTTCACGAGCGGACCGCCGCCAAATTCCACCGGGTTGTAGAGGATGAGCTTTTCCACCCTGGCCCGGCCGCTCCAGGGTCGCAGTTCCAGTTTGTCGAGGTGGACTTCGAGGCCGGTTTGTTTGCGGAGCTTCTTTTCGGCGAGGGCGGTGACGATTGTGTCAAAGCTTACCGCCAGGATGGCCAGCAAGACCAAGAGCAGCAGGAGCAGGCGGAACAGCCACTTGAACAAGAACCTTACCATCGTTCCTCCCGGGGCGGTGCCTTTTTGCGCGGCGTGGTCATGTCAGACAGGAATGTCTTCGGGCCGGACATCCAGGCACTCATCCTGATCTTCCCAGATCACGGCGGGGTAGAATTCCAGCAGGGCGGGGGCGAGTTTGTTGCCGGCGGCGGCCAGGAGTCGCTCGGCTTCGGTGGCGGCGTCTTCCAACGCCCGGTCATAGTTGCCCGCGCGCTTTTGCTGCCGGTCGTCCCAATGGGCCACGGCATGGATGGGCGCGTAGGTCTCCGCCCAGTTTCGCAGCAGGGGCTGCACGTCCACCGGAACGTCCTCGAACGACACACAGGTGCCGTTGCAGTGCTGGCAGACCAGACCTTGCTGGAGGACGTCGCGCGTGATCAGCGGCAGCAGCGGAGCCCGGCAGCAGGCAGACTCAGGGTAGTCGCGCGGAGCGGTGGCCAGACGTTTGTGCCAGACTTGACGATCATGGGCGACCTGGGCGGCGAGGCGTAACGCGCCCACGAGCGGGTGGGAACTGCGCCACACCCGCCCTTGCAACTGGCCCAGCGTCTGGGCCAGCCAGCGGGCGAGGGTGAGATCGTCGAAGGTCTCGAAGACCTCGCCGTATTCGCGCCAGAGTTTGTCCAGCGGCGCATCCGAGTGTTTGCTCATTGGCGGGCAGGATGCGAGCCGTTGGCAAAAGTGCAAGGCTGTTCACAAGTTGACCGAGCACTGTGGCCCCAGGCCTCTTTGCACATGACTGCTGAAATCGGATTGCAAATCGACCCCCACCCTTTTTATGCTCCCCCCCATGAAGCACGTTTCCATGCTCCTGTTCGTGGCTTGTCTGACGCTGGCATGTCCCAGCGCCAAGGCCGCCGCCGCAGACGAGCTGTATGCCAAAATATTTGCCACCATCCTGCAGGGCGACACGCTCCGCGAGGCGGGACAAGGCAAGGCTGCCCTGGAGAAATATCTCACAGCCCGTGAAGACCTCCAAAAGTTGCAGGCGGCATACAAGACTTGGGAGCCGAAGATCGTGGATTTCCGGCTCCGGTACCTGGAGGGTGCGGTCACTGCGCTGAACGTACAGTTCCCCGGCACCACCGCGCCCAAGCCGATCCTGCCGCCGAGCCAGGCGGCCGACGATGGCGGGGCGGCCAAGCTGACCGGCATGGAAAAGCAGTTGCGCGAACTGAACAACAAGCTGGTGCAGGTCAGTGCCGAGCGCACGGAATACGCCGAGAAGCTGAAGGAAGCCCTCGCCGCCCGTCCCAAGGACGTGGACCCGGCCGAGATGGAAAAGGCCCGTCAGAAGGCCCGCGACCTCCAGAAGCAAACCGACCTCAAGCAAATCGAGATTGAGGATCTCTCCAAGCAGATCGGCGGGATCAAGAAGGAACGCGATGACTTTCAAAAGCAGGTCACCGTGCTGAAGGACAAGGCCGATGTGCCGGTCCTGAAAAAGGAGATTTCAGCGCTGAAGACGAAGGTGGATGACCTGGCCAAGCGCGCGGCGGCGGGTGACAAATCCGAGGAACTCGCCCGCCAGCTCGCGGCCGCCCGGGCTGACCTCAAGGCCGAACAGGATCGCGCCGCCGACCTGGCCAAGGCCAATAAGAAGATGGAGGCCATCCTCACCGATCCGAACAACGCGATCGGGATCACCGTGGACCAGTTCAAATCGCTCGAGAAAAAGAACCGCGAACTGGAAGACTCGGTCAAGACCCTGGAATCGCAGCTCCAGAAAGGCACTTCTGACGGCACCAAGCTGCGGCAGGTGGAGAAGGAGCGTGAGGAATTGCAGAAGCAGTTGAACGAGCTGCAAAAGCTGTTGAACGAGAAGAAGAAGGTTTCCTTCAATGCCAGCGAGAAACTGGAGCACGAACTGGTTGCCGCCCGCGCCCGGGCGGCGGCATTGGAGGCCCGAAAAACACCTTACTCTGCGGAGGAGCTGGCCTTGTTGAAAGGCTCCTCCGCCCCGGTCGCGGCTCCCGCGCCGGTCGCCAAGTCGGCACAGAAAACCTCTGCCGACCTGCCGCCCGGTGCGCAAAACGTGGCCATCGAAGCCCAGCGCGCCTACGCTGCCCAACGCTTCGACGAGGCGGAAAAGAAGTACCTCGAAGTCCTGGCCCTCGACCCCGCAAATGTTTACACCCTGGCCAATCTCGGGGCTGCGGAGATGGAGTTGAACAAACTTCCCGAGGCGGAGAAACACCTCAAGCGGGCCATCGAGATCGACAATGAGGATGCCTTCACGCTTTCTTTGTTTGGCCTGCTCAAGTTCCGGCAGCGGAAGATGGAAGACGCCTTCGATGCGCTCAGCCGGGCTGCCAAACTGGACCCGGAGAACGCCCAGACCCAGAATTATCTCGGCCTTGTGCTCAGCCAGAAAGGGCTGCGGGAGCCGGCCGAGGCGGCTTTCCGCAAGGCCATCCAGATTGCGCCCGGCTATGCCGTGGCGCACTACAATCTCGCCGTTTACTATGCGACCCAGCAGCCGCCGACCCGCGAGCTGGCACGGTGGCATTATCAGAAGGCCCTGGCCGTTGGCCACCCGAAGAGCGAGGAGCTGGAAAAGCTCATCGCCCGGAACTGATTTTCGTCCGGCCAGCCCGGCTGTTCCATGCTTCGTCAAAGCACCCACGAACTGGCCGTAGCGACCCGGGGCCGTGGCTTCACCGAGGTGACGCTTGAGATTGCCGCCCTGGTGACCCAGTCGGGCATTCAATCTGGTCTTGTCACCCTTCATCTGCGCCACACCTCCGCCTCGCTCCTCATCCAGGAAAATGCGGACCCGGAAGTGCGCCGTGACTTCGAGCGGTTCTTTGCACGGCTGGTTCCGGATGGTGATCCGCTTTTCCAGCATGCCTGCGAGGGTGAGGATGACATGCCGGCGCACATCCGTACGGCGCTGACGACAGTGAACCTGAGCATCCCCGTGATTCGCGGTGCGTTGGCTCTGGGCACCTGGCAGGGCATTTACGTTTGGGAACATCGGACCGTCCCGCATCGGCGCCAATTGGCCGTGCATCTGCTCGGGGAGTAAGTCCCTTACGATTTCGTGTTGGACTGGCTTTCAGCCAGCCACGAGTTCACCCCGTTGCGGAGCGAATCCCGTTCTTCGGCGCGCAAGCCTTGGGGATCAAAGCGCAGCCGGTAGTGCAGCCAAAGCAGTTGACGCAACGGCGTCAGTGGCAAGGTGGCCAATGGCTGGATGCGCTCCAGCCAGTCGGAAATCGCTTCGCCGGGTCGCCGGCCCAGGCCAAGCGTTTCCAGCCGGGATTCGATCCGGTAAAACTCGGAATCCAGTCCCGGCCCGATGAATGCCGGGTTCGCTGCTGACATGTCCCCCCGGCGTTTTCGCCGCTGACGGGCAAGAATGCGCCAGGCAAGCAGGGCGATCAGGACTATGAGAGCGATCAGGAAGTAGTTCTGCCACGCTTCGGCCCCGCCATACCAGCGCCACTTCGAATAGGCGAACCAAGCCCGCGACCAGCGATCTGACAAAGGCTCCCAAAAGGAGGCGTTCTGCTTCTCCGTCTCGGCCCAATCCGCCGAAGTGGTATCAAGGTCCACCCAGGTTTTGTGGGCGGCATCCCAATAGACACACCACGCGTGGGCATGACGTTCGCGGACAATGAAACGATTGGTTCCCTTCTCTGGCTCCTGCACGGACCAGCCGTAGACATAGCGCGCGGGAATGCCGGCCTGCCGCATCAACAATACGGTGGCCGTGGCAAAATACTCGCAATGGCCGATCCGGTTCTTGGTCAGGAAAAAGCCCAGCGGGGTCATCCCATGGGGAACTTGTGCGAGTGAATCGGGCAGAAAGGAGCCGTATTTGAATTGCTCGTTGAAGAAGGCAATTAGCTTCCTTGCAACCATTTCGGGGGGATGGTTGGTCAGGGCCAGTTCCTGGGCAACTTGGGCCACGATTTCCTGCTCGCGCAATGGAACGGTCAGGTCTTGGGCCGGGCCATTGGTAATTGCAGCATCGCCGAGGGTCGGGCCCGGACCGTAGAGCGCCCGCACGCGCAGGAAGTCCGGTCCCTTGCTCACCCGCACCACCTCGGCCCGGTTCGTGGTGACTTTTTCCGCCGAGATGTTGAACAGGGTGACCGTGCCGGGCGGCAGGGCCAGCACGGCCTCGCCCCGGGTGGAGAATGAGGAAATCAAGACGGAGTTGGTCGCGGGGCGTTCCAACAGCGGCCAGACGGTGCCGTCTTCGCTGGCGAGCACTTCGGTCGGCTCAGGGCGGGGGGAATGGCTCCAGCGCGGGCTGTCGAAACGGTTGAACATGGTGTCGCGCAGGAGCTGCGGCACGGGGCCGTTTTCAGGTTCCACCTGCATGACGATTTTGCCGGACAGCTTGAGCTGGCCGATGCGGCCAATGGCAGTCGCGGTATCACTGCGATCCAGGGAGCGGCGCGCCCACTTGGCCACCCAGTTGGCTAGCTTGTTCTCGATGACCCCCTGCAACTGATTGAGCCCGTGATAACCCCAAAAGCCGCCCTTGATGACGAGGAACAAAACCACCACCCAAACCACATTCGAGAAACGGCGGGGCCGGGTGACCCACAGCGCAACGGCAACCAGCCCGCAGATGGCGAAATAGAACCAGTCACTTCGCTGGTTGGCCAGGCATGCGGCGAACAGCACGACTGCGAAGTACGGGTAGAGCAGGTTGATGCCAGGTTTCACCGGCTGCGGCAGGCCGGAGCGTGCCGCCCGCCGCCGGGTGAGCATGAAGAAGCAGGAGCGGGGAATCTGCTCGCTGGTGCTGTACCCCAGCGCGGCGATGACCGGGAAAAGGATCATTGGAAACCATTGAAAATAGATGAACGCCGTCTGCGACATCGAAGTGGCCGCCTTTGATTGCATCGCGAAGTTCGTGGACTGAAACATCGCCATGACCTGGTTCGTGGTCTCGCGGGTGACTGTGCAGTAGATGGCCCCGGCGGCGGCGAGCAGACTGACGAGGTCCACGACCCGGTTGAAGTCCTTCACACTGAAGTCCACGCGCCACTCGATCCAGCGCGCGGCTTCCAGCACTACGGCCATGAGGAGCGCGATGGCGAGCAAGCCCGTCTGCCAGCCCCACAGGAGCAGCGCGGCGGCCATGAGGAAAGGCGGGGGCTTCATGACGCGGGGAATCGAAAATGGGGAATGGGGAATAGGGAATAGGAAATGGGGAATGCGGAAGCAGGGTCCGGCACACTGCCCGTCCTATTCCCTATTCCCCATTGCCTATTCCCTAATCTCATAGCTTCGCCAGTTCCACTTCGATTGTTCCTAGTTTCAACTGCCGGAACCGTTCCGGCTCCGCAAGCATCGGCCCCGGTTCCAAGCGGGGCGCGCCGGCCTCGGTGATCACGAAGACCATCAGTGGTACGCCCATCTCCTTCAAATGGCGCACAAACTCCCGGCGCTGTTCGTCCCACGCCACGAACACGCACAGGCAGCCGCTCAACTCGCCCGCATGCCGGAGTACCAGTCGCAGCAGCGAGTTGAACTGCCGGTCGCGGCAGGTCTGCACCGAGGCGAGGATTTCCAGCAGTTGTTCCAGGTGCCCCACGCCCCGGCCCATGGTGAAGCAATAGGCCTCCGGCCCCACAAACATCAGATCCAGCAGCGATTCCTGCGCCTGTACGGAGCACGCCAACGAAGCTGCCACGCTGACTGCCTCCTCGAAAACCTCGCTCGCGGCCACCGGCAGGAACGTGTCGAGGATGAGCGCGTGCCGGGTGAAGAACTCGTCTTGAAACTCCTTCACGATGGGCCGGCCCGTCTTGGCCCAGCTCGGCCAGTGGATGTGCCGCAGCGCGTCGCCCGGGCGGTAGTCGCGCAGGGAAACAAACTCTTCCGACTCGCCCACTCCTGCCGCCAGCGACACGCCGCCGTGCTGGTATTTCAACTGGCCGGGCAGGTCCAGCGGGGGCAGGAAATAACGCTTCGGCAGGACCAGCAGCGACTGGGGGTGGGGTACCCTTACGAACGTACGGAACAGTCCGAACGGGTCCTGGCAGCCCACCGCGACACAGTCAAAGCGCAGCACGCCACGCCGCTTGGGGATCAGCGTGAGCGTTACGTCGGCGGACCCTTTGGGCGGCAGGTCGGGGCAGGGAGCCTCGTTGACCTTACCCCGGATGTTCTGGCTGAGCAGCCACGCCCAACGGTAATAGCCGTTGCCGCGATCGTAGAAATTGCGTCGCTCTTCGCCCGGTTCCGGGGTGGCGAGGAACTGATCCAGGCTCGGTCGCGGGTCGGCCAGATCTTCTGTTACCGTAAGGCCGGCCTGCGGTTTGGCCGTGCGGTTGTGCAGCGTCACCTGGTAATTCACGGGCAACCCCACCGAGCCGAAGCGCGGCAAGGTCCGTTCCGCCTCCACGCGAACCCGCGAGAATTGTGTGCCCGCCAGCGCGGCGATGAACAGCAGGCTGAGGAAGACGAACGCCTGATAGGCCAGCGAGAGGTTCGTGTCCGCGCCCATCAAACCAGTGGCAAAAATGCTGAAGAAAACCAGCCATCCGCCTTTCGTGAAACGCCGCCGCCACCACCAGGTGAAGGCGGAGGAATACCGGTAGCTCCCGTACAACCGGCGCAGCAGCCAGGTCGAACGAGCGGGCACGGCGGCACCCGGAAGGGCGGGGGCCGCGACTGTGCTGGTGACACTCATGTGTGGTTGGGTTGCCGGGACGAAATCTAGCCCAGCCCGTTGCGGGCGTCCACTCCGCTGCGGGAGGAAAGTTGCTTCCGCAGCCCTGGCTGGGCGATGCTCGGGCATGGCTACGGAATCAACCGGCTTGGCGCCGGGACAACGCATCACTTTGACGATCCACGACCTCGCCTTCGGCGGCGAAGGCGTCGGGCGCTTCGGCGAGCTGGTCGTGTTTGTGCCTTTCGTCTGCGTGGGCGAGGAGATCGAGGCCACGGTCACCGAGGTGAAGAAGAAGTTTGCCCGCGCCCAACTGGTCAGGGTCCTGCGCCCGTCGCCGGACCGCGTGCAGCCACGTTGCCGCTACTTCGGTCAATGTGGTGGCTGCCAGTACCAGCACCTCTCCTATCCCGCGCAGTTGCAGATGAAGCACAAGCAGATCCGCGACCTCTTCCAGCGCGTGGGCGGACTCGCGGGTGCGGTGATCGATCCCGTCGTGCCCTGCCCGGAACCCTACGGTTACCGCAACCGCATCATGGTCCGCACCCAGTGGAACAAGCCGCAGCAACGCCTCGAACTGGGCTTCCTCGGCTTCGACAACAAGTTCGTCGTGGACATTACTGAGTGCGCGCTGGCGGAACCAATTCTGAACGAACAGCTCCTCCAGGTGCGCGCCAAGCCCCCGCCGCGTGGCGGCCTCAAGGTCATGCTCCGTGTGGCACCGGAAGGCTGGGTCGTCCCCAACGACTCTTTTTTCCAGAACAACTTCTTCCTGCTGCCCCAGCTCGTCGAAACCGTGCGGGCGCGGCTGCGCGAGGCGGGTTCCCGCCGCCTGATCGATGCCTATTGCGGCGTCGGTTTCTTCGCGCTGGAACTGGCGGACCTCGTCGAGAGTTTCGTCGGCGTGGAATACGACGGCCTCGCGATCAAGGCTGCGAAGACCAACATGGCCAACCGCGGCATCAAGAACGGCCAGTTCGTCGGCGGACCAGCGGAGGACTACCTCGGCGGCCTGCTCGCCCGTCACCCCGGCGAACCTACGACCCTCGTGATCGACCCCCCGCGCACCGGCGTGCCGCCCGACGCCCTGCAACGCATCCGCCGCGCCCACCCGCAGCAGGTGATCTACGTCTCCTGCCACCCGGCCACCCTCGCCCGCGACCTGCAAATCCTCTGCGCCGATGGCGGCTACGAACTCGTGAAGGTGACCCCCCACGACATGTTCCCCCAGACCCAGCACGTGGAGTGCGTGGCGGATCTGCGGTGGAAAGGGCAGGGGAGCAGTGAGCTCCAACGGGTGACACCAATTCCCGATGGCATCCGGTAGATTGGGTGGCCGTTCTCCCTTCCCATAAGCCGATGACGGCGACTTATAGTCGCCGTCCCTGGGCTGCAGCAGGACGAACACCCTGGGGCAACCCACCCGCAACGCGGTGACTACAAGTCATCAACTGGAGACTGGCCCTTTCTTCCTTGGTAAATACCCAACCGTGCTATCTCTCGGGGAGAGGGGGAAAGTCAGCCAGCCATCGAACAGTTACCAGCTTGGATGCTTGGACGCGGGCGGCGTGGCTCCCTCTACCGGAGGGCTGGGGTAAGGGGGAAAGGTTGCAACGCACGGTAAGTTGCCGAATCTCATTCAGAGTTGTTACGAGAGCGCCCGGACTCCAATGCCGCCTCACCCGCCGCCCAGCATCGCCTCCGCGTGCTTGCGCGCCGCTTCCCCCTGGCCGCCCAGCATCCGTGCGAGTTCATCCACGCGTTGCCTGCGGGTCAGGGGTTGGATGTCCGAGAGCGTGCGGCCATCACGGATTTGCTTGGTGACGACAAAGTGCGTATCCGCCGCCGCTGCGACCGGTGCGAGGTGCGTGATGCACAGCACCTGCCGCGCGCGGGCGATCTGCCGCATCTTGTCACCGACGGCGTTCGCAGTTTCGCCGCCGACGTTGGCATCCACCTCGTCGAAGACCAGCACGGGGATTTCGTCCTCGGCGGCGAGCACGGTCTTGAGGGCGAGCATCACGCGCGCCAGCTCACCGCTGGAGGCGATGGCGCGGAGCGGCCGGGCTGGTTCGCCGGGGTTCGGGGCGAATTGAAACTCGACGGCGTCAACGCCCGTGCTGCTCGGCGAGGTAGGCGTGATCGCGACGCCCAGTTCGCTCTGTTTGAAACCCAGGTCCTGCAACTGCCGGGTCACGGCCTTCGTGAGACGGGGAATCACCTTGCGCCGCGCGGCGGTGAGGGCCTGGCCGCTGCGGAGCAGCTCGGCATCAAGCTGGGCAAGGGCGATGTTGAGCCGGGCAAGTTCCGCGTCGCGCTGTTCCAGACTGTGCAACTTGGCCTTCGCGTCGTCGCCGAACGCGATGACCTCGGCGAGCGAGCCGCCATACTTGCGCTTGAGCGTGTGGATCAGGTTGAGCCGCTCCTCCAGTTGGGCGAGCCGCGCCGGGTCCAACTCCACGCGATCAGCGTAACGCGACAGGTCGGCCTGCAACTCGCGCAAGGTTTCGACGGCCTGCCCATGCGTCTCGGCGAAGTTCCGGGCCGCTGCGTCCACGCGTTGCAACTCCTGCAAGGTGCGGCCCAGCGCGCCCAGTTGGTTGAAGAGGGAGCCCTCATCGCCATCGAGTGCCCCGAGGGCCGCCTGGGAGAGTTCGAGCAGGCGGGCGGCGTTGCTGGTCCGGTGATGCTCGGCCTCGACCTCGGCCTCTTCGTCCGGGCGGAGCTTGGCATTGGCAATCTCGTGGACCTGATGGCGCAGGAGATCAAGCTGCTGCGCGTAGGTCTTCTCATCCACGATCAGCGCGGCCTTCTCCTGTTCCAAGGCGGCCCGGCGACGGACTAGCTCTGCGAACGCAGCAACTGGTGCCGACAATTCTCCGAAGGCATCGAGAATGGCAAGCTGGCGGGCCGTGTGCAGCAGGGACTGATGGTCGTGTGGCCCGTGCATGTCCACGAGGCCTTCACCCAGGGCAGCGAGTGTGGCGAGCGTGGTGGGTGAGCCGTTGACGAACTGACGGTTGGTCCCGGCCGCTGAGAAAACACGTTTGAGGACCAGTTGGTTTTCCTCGCACGGTTCCAGGCCATTTTCCTCCAGCAGGGGCGCGAGCGGAAAACGCAGTTGCGTCACGTCGAAGACCGCCTCGACCGCACAACTGTCCGCCCCGGCGCGGATCAGCGTGCGGTCCGCGCGCTCGCCGAGGACAAGGTTCAGTGCGCCGATGATGATGGACTTGCCGGCACCCGTTTCGCCCGTGATGACGTTGCACCCGGGACGCAGTTCGAGCGTCAGGTCGGCCACGAGGGCGAGGTTCTTGATGCGCAGGGTGGTCAGCATCGGACGCCGGAATGATTCCGGCACTGGTGTCCTGAGCAAGGAATTTCGCTGCAATACTGCTCGGAACCGTAACAAAAGGTTGCCATATTTCACTTGCGCGATTTGCCCAAAGGCCGTAGTTATCCGTCGCATTAGCTACATGGCTATAGTCAGTCTCGATACTTCGCATGGATAACCCTCAAAAGGAGAGGGCGCTTTGAGCCGCCCTTTTACGCCCCGTACCCCTCCCGCCCCGGCCTATCGGATCAACGGGAAAATCCGCGCCCGTGAAGTCCGTGTAATCGGACCTGACGGTGCCCAGATTGGTGTCATCACCCTGCCCGAGGCACTCACCCTCGCCCGGCAATACGCAGTGGACCTCGTGGAGATCGCGCCCAACGCCGTCCCGCCCGTCTGCCGCCTCGTGGACTTCGGCAAGTTCCGCTACGAGCAGTCCAAGAAGGAAAAGGACTCCAAGAAGCACCAGCACGCCAACAAGGTGAAGGAAGTGCAGCTCAGCCCGAACATTGACCCGCACGATTTCGGCGTGAAGCTCGCGCACGCGATCGACTTCATGTGCGAAGACATGAAGGTCAAGGTGCAGCTCCGTTTCCGGGGCCGCGAAATGGCCCACAAGGAAATCGGCGAACAGGTCGTCGCGCGCTTCCTCAAGGAAGCCGCCCCGTGGGGCCATCCGGATTTCTCCCCCAAGTTGATGGGCAAGACCATCAACGTGATGATCAGCCCGCACCCGCGCAACAAGCGTGCGAAGCACCCGACCAAGAACGAACAGGGCGAGGTCGAGGGGTTTGCGCACGAACCGCTGGCCAAGCCCATCATCAGCGATGTGCCAGCCACGCCCGTCTCCGAGCCGGCCCGCGACGACTCGCGTCCCGCTCCGGCCAAGAACGTCAAACCGCCGACCAATGGCTTCACCAACAATCCTTTCGTGGGATTGGATGTCGCTGGCCCGGAGGCCTGAAGCTCCGGACGGTCGGCTGGATTGAGACAATCGGGGGTGATGAACTCAGCGATTCGGTTTTACCGAAGGTTTGACCTTCCGGTCGAATCGTTTATCCCTTCGGCATGACCAACGCCTTCGTCGCTCTCATGCACACGACGGCTGCCTATCAGGCGGCGGTCGCGCAATTGCTGATCGGCGAGGCGAACTTCGTTGGGAAGCAGCTTGAGCTGTCGGACTGGAAGCCGATCCAGACGACCAATGAGGCGAAGGTGGAGGTTCACAAACCTATTGACGGCCTAACTGGGACTGTGGAAACGGGCGGTTACTACGTTCACGTCTACCACGGTCACCTGGCTCGGTTTGCCCGGAGAAATGACCGTGAGGGACTCAATCGAAACCAGCTCAGCCTTTTGGAAACGCTCCGCTCTCAAAAAGCACCGGGAACCAATGAGGTGCAGAAGCTTGCTTTGACTTGGTTGGCGACCGTTGGCTTGGGAAGCAACGGTGTAGAATCGGCGGTTTTAGATAAGGCATTCCAAATCATGCACCGGAAGCTGGTGCTGACAAACCAAGCTGAGTTGCTCGGACCGGAACCGCCCCCGGACAAGTTCGTGAGTGACATGGTTGGCGGACCAGAGACGTACAGCATTATCACTGCGCCGACCAAGGTTGAAGCGGAGTTGGTGAGGCAGAAGCATGATGACGGCCGTTTGCAATTCACATCCCGTCGGGGACCAGTACAGGTGAAAGGCGAAAGGGCGCAGCGGATCAGTCGTGCACTAGGCGACTACCGGTCCTACGAATGGCTATCGATCAATGCATGCATCGCGGAATATGGAGTGCGACTCCGCTTCTATCAGGGCCAAAAAATGGTCGAAATACTCCTGTGTTTCAATTGTTTCGACATCCTGATCAACAACAAGCCTGGGAACATGTTCAGGTATGCTCAACCTGAGCTGCTCAAGGTCATGCGTGAAATTTTCCCAGGTGATGCGGAACTGAAGAAACTTAAACCGGAGGAAGAAAAGTGGGAGGGTATTTACCGGGAGATGGAAGAGCAATTGCGACGTTATGAAGCCAAAAAACAACAATAAGGACCGTTTCGTCATCATCATGGCCGGCGGGCGCGGCGAGCGCTTCTGGCCCGTCAGCCGCGAGAGGACGCCCAAGCAGCTCATCAAGCTCCTGGGCGACCGCTCGTTCCTCCAGCAGGCCGTGGATCGCGTCACGCCGCTCGTCCCGCTTGAGACCATCGGCATCAAGCCCACCGAACCCGCCACGGGCTACGGTTACATCCACACCGGCAATGTGCTCCCGCCGCCCGCCGGGGTGAAGAAGTACAAGACCACGTTCTTCAAGGCCGAGCGGTTCGTCGAGAAGCCCGATTACGACACCGCGCTTACCTACGTCAACAGCGGCCAGTACCGCTGGAACGCCGGCATGTTCATCTGGAGCTTCGTCACCGTGACGAACGGTCTCCAAGCGCATCAGCCGGAGATGTTTGCTGCGTGCGAGCGCTGGTTCCAGGCCGCGAAAACCCCGGGCAAGCTCGCCAAGGTGCTCGCGAAGGAATACCCGGAGATTAAGAAAGTTTCGATTGATTACGCGCTCATGGAGAAGGCCCAGAACGTCGTCGTCGCCGATGGTTCGTTCGCCTGGGATGACCTCGGTTCGTGGAACGCGCTCGCGCACCACATCAAGCCCGATGCCGAGGGCAACTGCGCCATGGCCGACTTCATCCATGTGGATGCCGCCCGCAACATCATTTTCGACGGCCGCAGCAAGGACCGCCGCACGCCCATCTGCATCGTCGGCCTGCGCGACAGCATCGTGGTGCAGACCGACGACGCCACGCTCGTCGCGCACAAGAGCCAGTCCCAGAAGATCAAGGAACTGGTGAAGAAGCTCGCGGAGGACGCCCGCTTGAAGAAGCTGGTGTGATCTCCAGGCGCGGCAAATTGCGATGAGGGCGGGCGGTGAAAGTCCGCGCGTTTTCTCCCTCCCCATGAATCGAAGCTGGTCAGGGAGCGCGGACGCCAACGTCCGCAGCCGGTCCCCGAGGTCGTACCGCAGGCGTCCTCGCCTGCGAGTTCGCGTGGCGTCTCGCCGCGCGCACGAACTCGGGGCGGGACGCCCCGGTCACTCGCAGGCGGGGACGCCTGCGTTACCTGGCCCGGCGGCTGCGGACGTGGGTGTCCGCGCTCCTGAACCACGGCGGAGGAGCCGGATTGAGGGCAGGAAAATTTTGGGCAGGAAGATTTTTTCTCCCAATTTTCCTGCCCTAATTTTCCTGCCAATCCCTCGGTTCATGGGAGGGAGAACGCGTGCGGCCACTTCGCCTCCCCCGTATTGCAAAACGCCGCTGCGAAGTTCCGGTTTCCCCGGTGCTCCGCCTGCGTTATGTTGCGCCTGACGATGCGCTGCGTCTCGTTTCGAGCCTTGCTGGCTCTGTGCCTCGGGCTTGCGGCCGGCTGCCTGCCGGACAAAGACCCCGAGCAGACGCGCGCCCGCCAGCGTATGCTGCACGAACAACTCACCGGCCCCGGTCGTGACATCAAGGACGAGCGCGTGCGGGCCGCCATGCGCACCGTCCCGCGCCACGAGTTCGTCCCCGAGAATCAGCGCTTCTACGCCTACGATGACCGCGCGCTGCCCATCGGCCACGGACAGACCATTTCCCAGCCTTACATCGTCGCCTTCATGACGGAACAGTTGAAGCCGCAGCCGACCGACAAGGTGCTCGAAATTGGCACCGGCTCCGGTTACCAGGCGGCGATCCTTTCCGGTCTCGTGAAGGAGATCTTCACCATCGAGATCGTCACGCCGCTTGCCGAACGCGCCGAAGCCGATCTGCGCCGGCTGGGCTACACCAATGTCTTCGTGCGGGCGGGCGACGGTTACGCCGGCTGGCCCGAGCACGCGCCCTTCGACGCCATCATCGTCACCTGTGCGCCGGACCAGGTGCCCGCCCCGCTCGTGGAACAGCTCAAGGAAGGCGGCCGCATGATCATCCCCGTCGGCCCCGACGGCGGCGTGCAGGAGCTATACCTGCTGGAGAAACACGGCGGCGCAGTGAAGCAGCACGCGGTACTACCCGTGCGGTTTGTGCCGATGACGCGCGGTGAGATGAAGCCCTGAGACAGCTTGACCTGCCTATGGCTCCCGATATGGTAACTGCACTATGACGAAATACCTTGGCCAAGGCGCTGTATGATAGATCCCAAGTATTCCACCTTCCGCCCCCGACTGATTGCAGTCTTCGTTGATTGCCTCATATCTATCCCATTCTTAGCGCTTTGTTCCCTGCTGCAATCCATCTTTAATTCAGTCACAGCACAGCTTGCTTTTTACCTCATTACTTCCAGCGCATGGTTGGTGTATTCGATCGCGATGCACGCACGGTACGGTCAAACATTGGGAAAGAGGTATGCCCGAATCATCGTTTTGGATGTCTCGGAGCAACCATTGAGCCTTCGGCAGGCTCTCTGGCGGGACTGTTTCGGGCTGGTCACCTGGGCTGTTAGCTTGGTCGTGGACATTCCGCAACTGCTGAAAGGCGTCGATCTGAATGCGCGCGAAAGCATGACCACGATTGAATTGGCACTGGCGTCGGGCAGTTTCATCTGGGTCGCAATGGAGTTTGTCACGATGTTCACCAACGACAAGCGGCGGGCGGTACACGACTTCATTGCGGGTTCCGTCGTAGTACGCCTGCCCGCTCGTGAACTGCGGGAGCAGTCGGCCTCTGCGCTCAGTTGAATGTGGCACGGGACATTGTCCTGAGTGAATTGGGGCCAGCTTATTTGCTGCAATATTTTTGGGGCTGTTCCACACGTGCACCGTAAGCATGAGGCGCGTTGCACGCACCTTTGGGCTGTGTGACGGATGCACGATGGGTTCCGTTTTCAGGACCTTGTCCCACTGAAAAAGTTCAGGTCGATGTGTCCGTCTCCATCTGAGAAGGAAGTTGTGTGCTCCTATTTTAACGCAAAGGCGCAAAGGCACAGAGACGCAAAGAGAACTGATAATCCCCTGTCTTTCCTTGCGTCCCTGCGTCTTTGCGTCCTTGCGTTAAATCGGAACGACCTAGCGCCATTACCCGAGAATCATCCGGTCTTGGTCTCAAGAACGCCGCATCACTTAGCCTCCGTCACCACGGCATCGAAGACCCCGGTGAGCACGCGGCCTTCGCTTTTCACCTGCACCCAAAGGCGGTACCGACCCACGCTGGGGAACTCGTAGGGAAATGACACCCAGTCGGTGAGGGCGGCGATGTGAGTCGTGGGCACGGGGGGGATGAGTGACTTTTTTTCCCGGCTCGCCTCACGTCGGGCAAAGGCTTCCTGGGCTGCCATTGAGATGGTTCCTGCCGGATGCAGGTGAGCGAACACTTTCCCGTCTGACCGCCGCACGGCTGCGTGCCCGGCCATGCCGACGTAAGATTCCAGCGGAGCAGGGGAGCCATCCGGTTTCAGCACCTTGAACCGCAGTGGAGCCTCGCGCCGGGTCTGCAACGCGTCGCTGCGTTCCCAGCTCATCACGTAGCCGCCCGGTAGCCGGGAGGAGTTGGCATCGCCGGCGGGCAGCGGATCGCCGAAGTGCCAGGAGTCGTCGGGATCGAGCCCGCTCGCGAGGTTCTCTCCGGCGGCGCGGCGCACGGGCACGCCGCACATCGGCTCGCTGTTGCCGCTGCGGCGCGTGTAGATCGCCGGGTTTTCCGGCGGCTCGGGCAGGGTTGCCTCCGCCGTGAGTGTCTGCGCAAAGCCGGTTTCCAGGGTCACATCCGCAATGACCGAGTAACGCCCGGGCGGCAACGGGGGCAGGGCGGCTTCAAAGGTCGTCGCGTCCCGCTGCACGGGATGCAGGTGGGCGAAGGTGTCCGGCTCCTCGGTGCGGATGAGGAAGAGGTGCATGAGCTTGCCGTGATCGAGCGCGAGCGGCGTCCAGAATCGTTGCCCGCCGTCGCGCGTGTCCACGTGCAGGCGGAGCACGGGCTGGCTGTTGGTGGTGAACACCTCGGTGGTCACGGGCAGCGGACGATAGAGCCGTCGGCTGCGGTAACTCCCGTCCACCGCATCCCACCAGGTCTTGCCACCCACGATCATGCCGACGAAGAGCAACACGCTGGCAGCCATGGCCAGTCCGGAGCGGATGCGGACGGGGCGGGTGATCTCCTCGCCGGGTTTTAAGATCGCTTCACCCCAGGCCGCGCCGACAAGTTTCACCGCCGTGAGGAAAAGAAACCCACCGAGCACGATCAAGACGGTCCCGAAAGCCGGGGCCATCTGTTTGCGTTCGGTGGCGAAGTTGTTGACCGGCACCACCACCTCGCCGTGGCCGCCGCTCCCTTCGACGCTGACGTGGACGGTGTAAGCGCCGGGAGACATGAGCCAGAGCGTGGCCGCGTACAGATTCGTCTCGCCCCGCACCAGTTTCGCGACGTCCGGCGGTGGCGCGCCACGTTTGCCCGCGCTCCAATACGCCGGCAGCACCGCGACGCGGGTCACGCCGGGTCCCAGCGTGCGCACGGAAATCTCCGCCAGTCCCGGCACGACCTCCGGCGGCCTTACCACCACGCGCACCGGATGCGGCCCGGCCTTTCCCTCAAAGATGACATTCGGGCTGCCAATATGGGCCAAGACCGGCGAGGCCAGCCACAGGAGCAAGAGGGGGATCAGGAAGTTTTTGCCACAAAAAAGCACAGAAAGCGCAAAGGGGAAACGTTCAACGTTCAACTTCCAACGTTTAACTTTCAACGTGCGCATCGGCGAACCTTGAACCTTGAACCTGAAACCTTGAACCTTCCGGTCTTTCATCGCCTCACCTTCAGCATCCAGTTGCCGAACCACAGGCCGGTACGGCACGCGCCGCAGGCGATTGCGAGCGCATAGACCAGGCCGAGCGGCGTCACCGGGTCGCGGTCCAGGCGCCAGAAATCATTCAGCCATGTCCCCATGTTCGTGGAGTAAGGCCAGTGACGATGTCCGGCGAAGAACCAGTTGTCCGACGCGGGACTGAGCATGAAGGCGGAGAAGTACCATTGCACCGGGAACATCAGGCCGAGGAAGGCGACGCCCAGCGCGAGCGCGAGCCACCAGTCGTGCTGCCAGCTTTTGGGAGACTTGATGCCGTTGTCTGTGGCCGCCGCCGACCCGGAAGAACTGTTCGGTTGAGTCTCCTGTTTTCGTTGCATCCAGCCCACCAGCCAATCGATCGCCACTGCCGGCACCACGAGCCACAGCGGGAAGGGTGGTGGGACCATGTGCGTGACCGGGTTGTAGATCGGTGCGAGCATCGGCTGGGCGGCGAAGAGCGGCAGAATCCAGATGAGCAGCGCGTAGAACGTCATGTAGATTCCGGCCGCGCACGTCGCACCCCAGCGCAGCGTCGAGGCGCGCGCGGCTACGACCAGCAGCGCCGGATAGTGCAGGCACACGATGAGGTAGAAGGTCATCGCGTGCTGCGAGTTCGGGAAGCTGTACTCGGTCACGATGATGGAATTGGTCGTCGTCATGATGCCGATCATGAACACGAAAAGCCGGGCGACCCGCTCGCGCTGCGACTCCGGTACGGTGTTCTTCCACGACAGCACCAGCAGCAGCACGCCCAGCACCACGCTGAACATCCCGATGGCCAGCAGCGTGTGCGGCGGGCTGAGAATCTGCACGTCCAGGCCGTATGTGTTGTGCCACCAGTCATCAAACGGGGCGGAAGTCAGCATCGCGAAGCAGCCCCAGATGGAAATCCACGCCCCGAGCGGCGCGCGTGCACCCCAGAAGCGCACGGTCGCTGTTCTCGCCGAGGCCGGGCTGAAGAACGTCGCCTGCAAGGCCAGCCATCCGCACGTCAGCCCCGGCACCACACCGCCGAGGTAGATGACGATGTGCGCCGGCGTCCAGAACGTGTCGCGCCCGATGCTCTCATGCCACGAAATGTCCCAGAGCGCCCCCAGCGGAATACACGTCGCGCCGCACACCGCGATCACCAGATGCCACGGGAAGGCAGCGGATCGGATGACCGGCTCCGACGTTGCGGCAGGGAGCGAGGCGGTGGCCGTGGACATAAACAGGTGCGAAAGCGTGACTGGGAATGGAGCATGTCACGTTCCGCAGCGATTGCCGAGCGGTTTTGCAGCCTTTTCAACGCAAGGGCGGAAAGTCGCGATGGCTCGTGGATAAGGAGGATGGCTCGGTTAGTCTTCCCTCGTGTAATCGCGATATTGCCTGGTATCGGCGCTACCCGCACCCGTTACGCCAGAATCTCCCGGATGACGTGACCGTGCACATCCGTCAGGCGGAAGTCGCGGCCGCCGAAGCGGTAGGTGAGTTTTTCGTGGTCCATGCCCAAGAGATGCAGCACGGTGGCGTAGAAGTCGTAGATCTCGCACTTGTTCTCTACCGCGTAATAGCCCAGTTCATCCGTCGCACCGAATGCCGTGCCGCCTTTCACGCCGCCGCCGGCCATCCAGACGCTGAAGCCGAAGGGGTTGTGGTCGCGCCCGTCGCTGCCCTGGGAGAAGGGGGTGCGGCCAAATTCGCCGCTGAAGAGGATGAGCGTGTCGTCGTAGAGCCCGCGCGCCTTCAAGTCCGTGATGAGGCCGGCGAGACCGGAGTCCACCTGATGCGCCATTGCGCCGTGGCCTTCCTTGATCTTGCCGTGCTGGTCCCACGGATTGCCCGCGCCACCCGCGCCGATGGCCTCATTGAGGCAGCTCAGTTCCACGAAGCGCACGCCTCGCTCGATGAGGCGCCGGGCGACGAGGCATTGGCGGCCGTAGGCGGCGCATTGCTTGTGCGGGGAGTCGAGGCCGTACAGTCGTTTGGTGGCTTCCGTCTCGCCCGAGAGGTCGCACAACTCGGGCACGGCGGACTGCATGCGATAGGCGGTCTCGTAGTTGCGGATCGCTCCTTCGATGGCCGCTTCGCCGGTGGTCTCCGCGAAGGGGGTGTCGAGCGAACGGATGAAGTCCAGCCGACGGCGTTGCAAGCCGTCGCTCTCACGCGGCTGGATGTTCGGGAGGGCGGGTTGCTCGTCCACGCGGATGATGCTGGCCTGATGTTGCGCAGGGAGGTAGCCGTTGCTGAAGAGCCCCACGCCGCCATGCGGGGGAGCCGCACCGCCGCTTTGCAGGACGACGAAGCCGGGAACATTTTCATTCTCAACGCCGAGGCCGTAGCTGATCCACGCGCCGGCACTGGGGTGACCCATGAAGGGGAAGCTGGTGTGAAAGGCGTAATTGCCCTGCGCGTGCTCGTTGACCTTGGTGGTCATGCTGCGGATGACGGCGAGGTCGTCGGCGAGGGAGGCGAGCTTCGGAAAGAGATCGGTCATCACCACGCCGCTCTGGCCCCGGGGCTTGGCCTCCCACGGGCTGGCCATGATGTTGCCGTTGTTGTTGAACATGGTGGGCTTCACCGGCACGGGCATCGGCTGGCCGTGGCGCTGGGCAAGCGCGGGCTTGGGGTCGAAGGAATCCACGTGCGACACGCCGCCGCTCATGTAGGCGAAGATGACGTGCTTGGCCCGCGGCACGAAGTGCGGCAAGCCGACGGGAAGTCCAGCACCGAACGCCCGGCTGTTCATCAAACCCGCGAGGGCGAGCGAGCCGAAGCCAAGCGAGGTGCGGCGGAGGGCCTCTCGGCGGGAGAGGGAGTTATTTAACCACAGAGGCACAGAGGGCACAGAGGTTTTCATAGGACGAGGCGGCGGATTCCATCGCGGAGAAGTGGGACATTGAAGTTAAGCAACAGGCCAGTGCGGATGCCGGAGAGTTTTAGGTAAGTAAGCAACTGGGCGTCGTGAATCGGGGCCAGTGCTTCGGCAGCCTTAATTTCGATGACGAGCTTTCCTGGGAGAACGATGTCTAACCGATAGCCGCAGTTCAACCGTACCCCTTTGTAGTCCACCGGCAATGCCAACTGACGCTCGAAGGCAATTCCCCGCAGACTCAGCTCATGGCACAAGCACTCTTCGTAAGCTGACTCCAGCAGTCCAGGCCCAAGAACGCGATGCACTTCAATCGCAGCCCCAATCACCATCGCTGAAATGGGATCCCTCTCTGTGTTCTCTGTGTCTCTGTGGTTCATTTGCCGTTTCCTTTCGCCAGCGATTCTTCCGAGCGGCGCAACAAATCCTCCACCCACGCGGCCCCGTTCGGGCGCACGCCGTGGCCGGTGAAGACCACGTCGGGTTGCCAGGCGAGGAGCTTCTCGCGGATGGCTTTTACCACCACACGGGCCTTTTCCGCATCGCCCCAGCAGCGGTGGACGATGTCGCTCTCGCGCTCGAACCCGAGATCACCCGTAAACGCGACGCGTTTCCCGCCGAGTTCGGTCATGTAAACGGTCAGGTCGAAACTGTGCCCGGGCACGAACAACGCGCGGAACTTCTGGCCGGATACGGTGAACACCGTCTCATCGCCCACATGCGTGAGCGGCAAGGGGACATCAAGCGGGCGGGGCGGGAAGATGCCGTAGTCGGTGAGCATGGGCATCAACCAGGTGAGCGTGAGCGCGGCCGATTTCGGGCCAACAATCTTCGCCCCGGCGGCCCGCCACAGATACGCCCCGCCGGAGTGGTCGCCATGGGAATGTGTGTGCATGACGTGGGACACTTGCCCGATGCCCAACGCCTTCACGCGAGCTTGCGACAACGCATAGCCCGACGTGCCGCCCGCATCCACCACGATGGCTTTGTCGCCGAGCTTGAGCACCCAAATATCCCCAACATAGGCGTGCTCGCCGCCGGGCACGCGGCCGCCTTGATGCACGGGGATTCCCGTCACCACTTCGGCTGGCGGGGTTGTTACGGGAGGTGCGTCCGCAGTTGGAATGCTCTGTTTCCAACCAGACTTTCCGTCGCGCTCCAGCCGTGTGAGCTGACCGTTTGCGGAGCCCGCGATTGCGAACGAACCGTCGCCACTCCACGCGAGGCGCGCGGGTGCGTTGAGTTCCCATTTGGCGACCAACTTGTTGTCGCTGGCGAGGAGCGTTGTCAGGCCGTCCCACGTGGACACCAGCACGCTGCCAGCGACAGGGCAGGGCGCACAGTCAGCGATGGCATCGGGAAAGCTCAACGCGGTGGCGGTGTGGTCTGCTAAGTTGATCCGATAGACCTTGCGCGCGTCTGCCTGCAACGGCAGCCACGGCTCACCCGCCACGCCGCGCGCAAACCACGACGCTGGCCAGCACCAGACCTCGCCGTCGTTGCCACCGAAACCAACTTCGAACAGTCCGGCTTCCGGGAGCCACTCGCGCAACAGTTCCTTGCCGTTGCCGTCGAACACGCGCAGGCGACCGCGCTGCGTTGGCACAAAGTTCAGCGCATGGATCGGCGGGTCCCATTTGCCGATGGCTGGGCCGGTGCGGGTCCAGACTTGGACCGCGTATTCCACCAACGCGACCCGCGAGCCGTCGGCGTTCAGCGCGACCGTAGCGGCCACGGTGCCGGGCATTACTGCGTCGGCAGCCAGTCGGAAGCCATCCTTCGCCAGCTCGGGGAAATCACCTGCGGGATTCGGCAGTGCGGGGGCCGACAAATCATCCGAGGCCGCCACACTCCACAACGGTCGGTTGGGATTCACGCTCCAGACGCTCAACGCCTGGCGCTGCTTCCGTGCGTCGGCCGCAGGCTGATTTAAACTGAGCCAGCCGAACGCCGCACGTTGCCCATCCCGGCTGGCGGCCATGCGCGTAGCCCGGCTGGTGGGCAGTTGATTCTTGTCCTCGTATCGCAGGCGCTCGCGGCGACCGTCGGCGTGCAGGAGCAAGCCGGGTGGTTTGAAGGCCCAGTCAGGACCGTGAACGAACAGCTCGCCGAGATGACTGGCGAACCAGCCCGTCCGCCAATCACCCGCGCCCGGACGCAAGCGGGCCATTTCGCTGTCCCGCGTGTCAGCCTCGACGAAGGTGTCCTTCAGCGACGTACCCAGAAGGTCCTCGGTGCGGCCCATCCATACGGTTGGCTCAGGTGAAGTAACGCGTGAGTAGGCAAGGCCGACAGCGAGGGAGCCACCGCCGGTGAGGGTGGCCACTTGCATCGGGGCCCATGGCGGGAAGTGCTTTTTCGCGAGCACGGTGCCATCCGGCGAGAACTGCCAGACGTTGGCGTCGTGACTGAAGGCCATCGTACCCACGGTGATGAACTTGCCATCCGGACTGATGTCCACAGCGGAAATGGCCTGCGGTGCCAGCGGTCGGCCTTGCGCTGTGGCCAGGGGGACGCGTGACTGAGCGGCAGCGGGTGCAATTTGAACCTGCCGGACGGCGAGTTCGGCGAGGACCGGTTGCGTGAGCGCAACGCCCAAGACTGGGAGGATTAACCACAGAGGCACAGAGGACACAGAGAAGGCAAAATGACCCATGCCTTTGCTTTCCTCTGTGCTCTCTGTGTCTCTGTGGTTCACTTCACCGAACATATATGAACTCCTTCAGGTTGAAGAGCGACTGCGCGAAGTCCTGCCAGACGCGTTCGCTGGTGGCGAGCTGGTCGGCCGGCACGTTGGCGTCGCGGGCGAGGGTGGCGAGGTAGGCCAGGGCTTGCGTGGATTCCCTCTCGCTGGGCGGGCGGGCGAAGGCGGTGGCGAACATGCGGCGCAGACGGGCGTTCACATCAGGTTCTGCCGCGATGGAAGTAACGGCCCACTGACGGGCGAGGTCGATGACGAACGGGTCGTTGAGCAGTGCGAGGGATTGCGCGGGGACGTTCGTGGTGTCGCGCCGGCCGAGCGTGGTGAAGGGTTTGGGCGCATCGAAGATTTCGAGGAACGGGCTGAGATTATTGCGGCGAATGCCCATGTAGAGGCTGCGACGGGAACGGTCACCGATGGCGACGGGTGGTCCGAACTGCGCGAGGTCAAGCCGGCCACTGACGGCGAGCAGCGTGTCACGGATGGCTTCGGCTTCGAGGCGGCGGACCCGGAAGTGCGAGAGATAAGTGTTGTCGGCGTCGCGCTCACGGGAAGCGGCGGTTGGTTCGCTCGCGAGCTGATAAGCGCGCGTGGAGACGAGTTCGCGGATGAGTTTCTTGAACGACCAACCCTCGGCGATGAATTGGGCGGCGAGATGATCGAGCAACTCCGGGTGCGTGGGGCGGTCACCGAGCCGGCCGAAATTATCCACCGTGGGCACCAATCCGCGCCCGAAGAGATGGTGCCAGACGCGGTTGACCATCACGCGGGCGGTGAGCGGGTT
>RFSE01000064.1 GCA_009924135.1 Pseudomonadota bacterium
TCCTGCCGTGGTTTGCGTCGTCCCAGTGCCATGCTTACCATGGACGCGCCGCAGCGTTCGCGCGTTACAGGAGGAAGCGTTTTTTAACAGGCTGCTAAGAGCCAGTTTGCAACCGGCAGCGATATGGCTTCGGGGAAATGCAAAAAGAACGCACGCCCGAAGGGTGCGTTCTATCGCGCGCGTTGTCTGGTGACGGCTCAGGCCGGGGACGAGGTGTGGTGACCGGCTTTGATGTGTTCCATCGGATCCTGAAGCTCGCCGCGCAGCAGGTAGAGCGGCGACTTGTAGTAGATTTTAATGTCGTGGAACGGGTCGGTGATGATCTTCGTGATCCAGGCCGTCCCCGCCATCGCGCCCTGCGTGAAGAACAGTTGCACCATGCGGAACGCCGCGCCCGCCACTCCGAGCCACAGCCAGAGCATCCCCAAGGAGTGCAGGTAATTTTCCCAAGTGCCCGTGGCTTCAAACAGGCCGAAGAACGTACGGTTGAAATACAGCACCACGGGAATCGCCGCCCAGAGTCCCATGAGCACGACCTTCTTCTGCAGGTTGAAGCCAACCTTGATCTCCTCCTTATGCTCGTGCGTCGCCTGGTTCACCGTATCGAAGCCGTGCGACTCGAAGAAGAAATGGCCCGCCTGCCGGCTCGGCATCGAAAAGCCCCACGCAATCAACGCGGCCCACGCCGGCTCGATAAACAGATAGGCATAGGCAACCAGGAAACTGATGGCGCTGAGAAAGTGCAGCGACTGATTGATGCGGCTCTGATGGTAGAACCGGTGGTCGTCCATGCGCTGCGTGTGGAGTAGTTCGAGGAATCTGTTCATAGGCTTGTCGGTGACTGGCTAGTTCTAACTATATTTGGTGTGTCGATCGGAACTGGCTACAAGCTGTGGGGCGTTGGTTACAACCGCGCGACGGAGTCGAAACCTTCCCGCAACAATGCGGCCTCGTTTGCCAATCGTTATTCTTTCGACAAGCAACCGTAACCTAACCTCCGCAGTTTCGCGCCATGAGTGACGACCACGTTGCGGAGCCGTTGATGCCGGGTGAAACGCTGATTGCGAAACAGCGGCTGCGCATCGCCATCGTCACCGAAACCTACCCGCCCGAAGTCAACGGCGTGGCCCAGACCATCGCGAAAGTCGTAGAGGGCCTGAGCGAGTCGGGGCATGAGATCACACTGGTCCGGCCCAACCAAAACGAGCCTGCCAGACCGTTGGCCCCCAACATGCGCGAAGTGCTGGTCGTGGGCGTGCCGATCCCCAAATATGGCCAGCTCAAGATGGGGCTGCCGGCGATGAACCGCCTCACGCGGCTCTGGAGGTCCCAGCGTCCTGACGTGGTGCACATCGTCACGGAAGGCCCGCTGGGCTTGTCGGCGCTGCTGGCCGCCCGGCGGCTCGGCCTGCCGGTGTGTTCGGAATTTCGCACCAACTTCCATGCTTACTGCGCGCATTACGGCATCGGCTGGCTCGCGCGCCCCATCATCGGCTACCTGCGTTGGTTTCACAATCGGACCGGTTGCACCATGGTGCCCACCCGCGCGCTGGCGGCCGAGCTGGCAGCCCTGGGCTTTGACAATTTGCGCGTGGTGGCCCGGGGCGTGGACACCCAGTTGTTCGATCCGGCCAAGCGCCGTCCCGAACTCCGTCAAAGTTGGGGCGCGGCGGAGAACACGCTCGTTGCGCTGTATGTCGGCCGGCTCGCGGACGAAAAGAACCTGCCCGTGATGTTCGCCGCCTTTGACCGGGTCCGCCAGATCCGGCCCGACAGCCGGCTGGTGCTGGTGGGCGACGGCCCGGCCCGCCAGGAGCTGGAGCGCCGGTATCCGCACGCGATCTTCGCCGGCATCCGCAAGGGCGAGGACCTCGCCCGGCACTACGCCTCGGGCGATTTGTTTCTCTTCCCCAGCCTCACCGAAACGTTTGGCAACGTGACGCCGGAGGCGATGGCCAGCGGACTGGCCGTGGTCGCGTACGACCGCGCGGCGGCCAGCGAACTCATCCAATCCGGAGAGAACGGCCTGTTGGCGGAGCCGGGCAACAATCAGCAGTTCGGGGAACGCGCCGCCTACCTGGCCGAACATGCGGTCGAACTGGTCCGGATGCGTTGCCGCGCCCGCAAGACTGCGTTCCAACTGGGCTGGCCGAGCATCATCGACGGCATCGTGCAGGTGTACCGAGCAGAAATCAGAAAGGCCGCGCCCTCTCGTATCGCCACCGAGCCCGAAACCGCCTTTCCCCTGCTGGAGCAACGGCGCGTGACGCTGAAGTAGGGCGACGACGAACGGGGCGCGGCGGTCACACCGCTTCAACGTTCCCAGGGCCAGTCACGTTGCCACAGTCACCCACTTCGCGAATGTGGCTACCGAGCTGAATGAATCAATATCTGGCGCTTAGGCGGTGGAAAATTTCTTCCCGTGCAAAAACCAGGTCTTGGTGGGCCCCAGCCCTTTGATCTCAGGGGTGCCCTGTTCCTCCAGATAGTAGTTTTCGCGGAGGGCGTTGTACGTCTGCTCGCAGACTTGGATTCGCCCGGGACGACCGTGCGACTCCAGCCGGCTGGCAAGATTCACAGTGTCACCCCACAAGTCGAAACTGATCTTGTCGATGCCGATGATACCGGCCATGACCGGCCCGCTGCTGATGCCAATCCGGAAGTTCAGTCGGGTGCCGTTGGCGAGATTGATCTCCTCGAGCTTCGAGAAGATGTCCAATGCCATTTGGGCGCTGGCTGTGGCCGGGGCTGGCAGCGCAGTCGGCACGCCCGCAACGGCCATGTAGGCATCGCCGATGGTTTTGATCTTCTCCAGCCCGTGCGCCTGGGCGAGTTGATCGAACGTGGAGAAGATGCTGTTAAGCAGCTCGACCAACGCCGCCGGTTCCATGTCGCGGGCCAGCGGAGTAAAGCCGACCAGATCACAGAACAGGACGGAGGCGTTGGGATAGAGGGAAGGCACCACCGGTTCATCCCGCTGGAGCTTCCGGGCCACCTCGGCGGGCAACAAGCTCTGCAACAGGGCCTCGGAACGCTTCTTTTCCCGGTTCAAGGCGCGTTCAACGTTCTTCCGTTCGATGGCCTGCATGAGCGCACGCGAGAGCCAGCGGCCCTGTAATTCGGTTTTGAGGAGATAATCCTGCGCCCCAGCCCGGACGGCCTCAACCCCGGTCTCGTCTGCGGATGAACCGGTGAGAACGACGATGGCGGCATCTGGAGCCGCCTCGTGAAGGCGGTGGTACGTGTCCAGCCCGGCACTGTCCTCCAAGCCCAAATCGGTCAGGATGACATCGGGGAACGCCCGCCGCAGGTGTTCGCGTGCCTTCGCCAGGCTGGTCACCGTGGTGACGTCGTAGTAGTGGGCCGTTTCCGTTGCGAGCAACTCTCCCAGCAGCTCGGAGTACACCGGGTTATCCTCCAGCATGAGCACCGAGACACGATTGGCCGGTGGTTTGGCCGCCTGCAACAACTCGCGTACTGCCGTCACCAGTTCAGCATTGGCAAAGGGCTTTTGGAAGGTGCGGTCCGCCCCCACTTTGCTGGCCACGGTCAGCAGGATGCCATCGCGGGCCAGCACCGCGCCGGACATGGCGATCACGGGCCGCCGTCCGCCCCGACGCCGGAACGCCATGATGGTGTCCAAGCCCCCACGCTTCGGCATTTCCAGGTCAGTGATCAACAAATCTGCGGGCGACTGCTGATCGAGCGCCTCCGCGGCAACGCCATTCTCGGCCGTATCAACCTTGAAGCCGTGGTGCTCCAAAAAGAGCCGGAGCATGCGCCGGATCTCCAGGTCATCATCTACTACGAGTATGCGGCTCATGGTGTTCGTTGGTTGGTTGTAGTTTTCCTGTCGCGTCACCAGCCATTTGGCTGTTAGCCCCTGGCTTCTTCTCAACGGAAGGTAGCAAGCGTCGCGGGAGGCTCAAAGCAATTCAACTCTACCCCGAACCTTATCATTGCCTGCCATTCAGGGTTTCTTCGCAAAAATCTCCTCGGCGGCCTTCTTGAACGCGCCCTGGGCCTTGCCGCCCTCGCCGGGGTAGCCGGCGTGCTGCACGAGCCAGACGGTGATGAGGCCGCGCTGGGTGTCGATGTTCATGTTCGTAGCCAGGGCACCGCCGTGGCCGAAGGTTCCGCCGCCGGTGCTGAAGCCGAGGCCGTAGCTTTCCTTCAACGCGGCCGGGGTCTGGCGGCTGGTCAGCTCCTTCACGGCCGTAGCGGACAGGTAGCGTTTGCCGTTCAATTCGCCGCCGTTGAGCATCATCTGGCAAAACTTCGCGACATCGGCGGCGGTGGAGAAGAGGCCGCCGGCGGGCATGGGATAACGCTTCGCGCGCTCGTCCAGCGGGTAATGGAGCTGGCTGATGGTGGTGGTCTCCAGGCCGTTCTTCGCGGCATTGGGCTTGTGCGGCGCGGCGAGGCGGGTGAGCTGCTCCTTCGTGGGCCAGAAGGTCGTGTCCTTCATGCCGAGCGGATGGAACAGGCGGGCGTCCATGAAGTCCTCGTAGCTCTTGCCGGTGAGCACCTCAATGAGCCGGGCGGCAGTGTTGATGCCGGCGTTCGAGTAGGAATACTTCGAGTTGGGCTCGAAGGTGATCGGGTTCTTCGCGTAACTCGCCACGGCATCGCGCAGTGGCAGGCCGTCGAGCGTGGGCTTTTCCACAGCGGAGCTGAAGGGCAGGCCGCTGGTGTGGCTGAGCACTTCGCGAACAGTGATGGGATGCGCGGGGGCTTTGAGCACCGGCTTGCCGTCGGCGTCCTTGGTGGCGAGCTGCTGGCCCTTGAACTCCGGCAGGTATTTCTCGACCGGGTCATTCAGATTCAGCTTGCCCTCATCCACGAGCATCATCACGGCTGCGGCAGTGATGGGCTTGGACTGTGAGGCGATCCAGAAGAGCGCGTCCGTGGTCATCGGCTGCTTGGTCGCGCGGTTGGCGAAGCCGACGGCTTCGACGGCGAGCACCTTGTCCTTGGACGCGACGAGCGCGACGGCCCCGGCGAGTTCCTCCTTCTCCACGAACGGCTGGAGGGCGGTGGCGATGGGCGACGCGGCGGTGACGGGACGGACGAACGCAAGTTGCAGCGCGAGGAGCAGGACGGCGGGACGAAGAAGGTTGGGTTTCATGTTAGTTTGGGCGACTGGGGTCTGACTTACTTGGCGGGAGGAGAATTTGCAATCTGCAAGGCGGCAAACCACGCATCAGCCATCTTCGCCATACCGACGCGATTCGGGTGAACACCGTCGGGCAACAAGTCGTCGGTAGTGAGCGCGGCGTGCAGGTCCACGAGCGTGATGCGGTGACCGGCGGCCTTTTGGGCGGCGACGACGGCGGGAAACGAAGCGTTGTAGGCGGCGACTTTATCCCAGCCGGCGCGTGGGGCTTTCTGCGGGAGAATCGTGGCCACGAACAGGTGCGCGGGCGAACTGGCGTTGATGGTGCGGATGAGCTGGTCGCGCGCGGGAGCGTCGAAACCGTTCGCGCCGGACAGGAGCAGAATCACGTCGGGCTGATGCTTACGCAGCACCTCCACGATGCCGGGCACTACGACTTCCTTCACCCCGAGTGATTCCAGCACGTCGCGCGGTGTGGGCACCTTGCCGCCGGAGAAGATCAGACGGTTGCTGAAGCCCGCCAGTCCATGGTGATCGGGATCAAAGGCGGCATCCACCTGACCATCCTTGCCAAAGCTGTGATAGCGCAGCTCGCCGACGAAATCGTAACTCCGCCCGGCGGCCCGCAGCTTGTCCTGGAGCAGCTTGCGCCAGCCGCCGCCATCGGGATTCGGCAGGCCCATCACCTCGCCTTTGTGCGGGCCGCTCTCGTAATGCGCCAGATAGGAACCGCGCGTGATGGAGTCACCCACTGGCAATATCCGCAGCGGACGGGGTGAGATCTCCGCCGCGAAACCAACCCAGGCCAGCCCAAGCCAGACCGCGAGCCAACTACGAAACAACCGCGCGGGGTTCAGACCAGCGGCGGGAATAGTTTGGTAAAAGGCAGCGATTGGTTGAAGACAGCCGAAGATTCTCCCTCTCCCAGCGGACCCGGGCTGGGGTGAGAATTCTCCCAACCAGCAGTTCGCGCTTTGAACCCTTGAACCGCCTTGCGCCAAGAGCGCGGCCGCCGCCGCCCTGCCATGTGCCGCAGGCGTCCTCGCCTGCGAGTTACCGGGGCGTCCCGCCCCGAGTACCTGCGGGCGGCGAGACGCCGCCCGAACTCGCAGGCGAAGACGCCTGCGGTACAGAGCCAACCGCCGGTTCATGGGGAGGGAGAAAACGTTCGTTGGTTCAAGTCGGCGATTCGGCCAGAGTATTCCAGTAATTGGTATCACTTCTTCGCCTTGCCCGGCAGGGCATCCGCGCCGTCCGTGAGCCACTCGAGGTTGAAGCGCGCGAGGGTCAGCGAGCCGGTGCGGTAGATGTCCTTGCCGTCCGTGCTGCCGCGTTCGTAGAAGAGCAGGATCGTCCCGTCATTCGCCACCGCGAGATCACTGTAGCCACTGAAACCCGGCTCGACCGTCTTGTTCACCGGCCACGACACAGCTTCGTCGTAACTGAGTTTCACCGAGACGTTTTTGCGATCGCGCCCCTTGCCCGGTGCGGCCTTGCCGTCGGCGCGGTCCAGGTTGTGCGGGTTCGAAAAGAGCAGGCGGTTCTTGTCGCTCGCGGGGGCCTCGCTCAGACGCACCATGCTGGCCATGCAGATGGGTTCGAGCAGTTGCTCGTGGAACTGCGGCTTGCTCCAGCCGGTCGCGCCGTCGCGGCTGGTCGTGAGGAGGCGGCGGTTCGCCTGTGATTCACTGCGCATGTTGAGCAGCACTCGTCCGTCGGCGAGCTGCGCGGCACAGGTTTCGTTCGGGATGTTCCACTCGCCCTCGTTCGGTCCGGCGATTTCGCCATGCGACCAGACGCGCCCGAGATCATCACTGTAAATCACCGACGTAACCGACGGCCGGTGCGCATGCCCGCCGGTGCCGAGCGAGAGCCAGATGGGAACAACCAGCCGTCCGGTCTTGAGCTGGATACCGTGGCCGGGACCGGTGGCGAGGACCTTCCAGTTGTAGCCCGGGCGGAACTGGTCGAACGTGGAAGTGATTTCGACCGGAGCGCTGAAGGTGACGCCGTCGTCATCCGTGCGCATGTAAAAACAACGGGCGTATTCGAGGCAGAAAAGAAAATGCACGGTCCCGTAGGCGTCCGCGATGGCAACGGGATTGTTGTAGGTGACTTCATCGTTGGTCGCCAGTTTCTGCGCGAGGGCGACGGGGTTCTTGGCTTTCGGGCCCGGCACCTCGGCGATCTTCGCGCGGGGCAGCCAGCTCGCGCCGTTGTTCGTGGAGCGGCGGAGCATGATGTCGATCTGGCCCCAGTCGCCCCGGTCGCTTTTGCGGGCCTCGCAATAGGCCAGCACCGTGCCCCGCTTCGTCACCACCACGCCGGGAATGCGATAAAGCGCATACCCGTCCTTGGCCGCTTCGAAGAGGTCGATCTTCTCAATGGACGGGGCGGCGGCGTGGGCCGGACGGGCGAGCAGTACGGCGCAGAGCGCGAACAGTGGCAGGGCGAAGGAGCGTTTAAACATGATTTTGAACAGCGATTCAGACGCAACCGGTGGCAGAGAGTTTCAGCGTAACCTTCACTCCGGGCGGCTCCAAGGCAACGAATGGGAGGCATTGCAAACAGTCCCAAACAACCCAGTTCAACCACAGGAGATTGCGCCCAGGTTGACCGCCCCCTGCGGGCCGGCAAATCATAGAGTTGACGAGACCGCCCCGACTGGCCTCTGCTTTGCGCGTTGTCAGCGCCGGACAAAGTCGTGTCACGCACTCTGAAAATCGCCCATCTTTACCTCAGCATGCCCGTCGGGGGCGCGGAGGATTTGACCGTTGGATTGATG
The DNA here is from genome assembly GCA_009924135.1 of Pseudomonadota bacterium. Classification (GTDB taxonomy): domain Bacteria; phylum Verrucomicrobiota; class Verrucomicrobiia; order Limisphaerales; family SXTU01; genus SXTU01. Next base: position 7,902 of record RFSE01000064.1, read on the forward strand.
CGTGAGATGCCCCCTGGCTGGGCCATCGAGCCCGTCTGCCTGCGGGAACTGGGCATTGTGGGCTTGGAACTCCAGAAGGCTGGCACCCCCATTCACCTTCTGCCCGTCGCCCCGAACAAGCGGCTCAGCCTTCCCGGCATCGTCCGGCTTGGGCGCTGGCTCAGGGAACAGGGTTTCGCCGCCGTCCATACGCAGGTTTACAACGCCCATGTCTATGGCGTGCTGGCGGCGGCGCGCGCAGGCCTGCCCGCCGTCATGCATCACCAAAAAACCTTCCGTGGGATGCGCTGGCACCGTTTGCTCATGATGAAGTGGCTTACCCGGAAGGTGCCGGCGCAAATCACCCTCTCGAAACAGACCCGCGACGATGTCGTGCGTGAACTGGGGGCCGACCCCGGGCGCGTGCTGGTCCTGCCGAACGCCGTCGATACCGCACGTTTTTGTCCGCCGGACGACCGGGCTGCGCTTCGCCAGTCGTTCGGACTCGACCCCAATGAGTTCATTTTTGGCACCGTCGCTTCCTTGACCGCGCCCAAGAACCACGCCGCGAACCTCGTCATGTGGGAAGCCGCCCAGGCTCAGGGCCTGGAGGCGACCTTCCTCCTCTGCGGCGAAGGCGCCATGCGGGGCGAACTGGAGCGCACCGCCCTGCAACTCGGCATCCTCGGCCAGTTCCGCTTCCTGGGTAATCAACGTCCGGTCCACCCGTGGGTCCGGTCAATGGACGCCTTCGTCCTGTGCTCGACCTGGGAAGGCCAGCCGCTGGCCATCTTGCAGGCCCTCTCCTGCGGGCTGCCGGTGATCGCCAGCCGCATCGAAGGCAACGTGGCGGTGCTCGGGGCGGGTCATCCTGGCCTGTTCGACCTCGGACAGCCCAACGACTACGTGGCCAAGGTGCTCGCCACTCGCCGTGATCCGGCATTCCGGCGGGCCATTGTCGAGTTTCAGCATACCCGGTCGCCAAAGGTGCCATCGCTCCGGGCTAGTGCCAGCACGCTCGCGGAACTCTACCGGCGCATCATTGATCGCCGCGACCTGGACATGCTTCACCGACTCGGCGGCGAGTCGCCCTGCCCCGCCACCACCGCATGAATTCCCCCACCCGCATCGTTCACGACTGCTACGACGGAGTGGTCCGCGCCTTCGCAGGACGGCCACGGGCTGTCGATCGCGCGCCCGTAGCGAACCGGGGCGCTGAGTGGACCGTCCAAACCCCGGGCTCCTTCCGCCTCGCCAACGCGTTGGAAAGTGCGTTCTACGGCCGCGAACGCACCCCGCTGGATTACACCTGGCCGGAGGCGCGGATGGATGAGCTGCGCGACGTGCTGGTGGTCGGCGACCAGGGCCAGGTGTTCTTCCCCGACGGTGCCTTCTACACACCCTGCATTTACCCGCATCAATCGCGACTGGAAAAGATGCGCATCCGCCGCCCGGTACCGTGGCTGGCGCGGCGCGAAGGGGGGACCCTGTTTCACCTGACGGGACGCAACCACGAGAACAAAGGCCACTTCCTGCTCCAACATGTCTCGCGCCTGCTGGTCGCCCGCCCCGTGCTGGAGCAATTCGGCGACTACCGCATTCTCGTCGCTCCCGGCCATGCGCGTTGGCAGAAGAATTTCCTGCGGCTCATCGGCATCGATGAATCGCGAGTTGTGGAAGGCACGCAGGGAACCTTGCAGGCGGAGCGGTTGCTGCATGCGCCGCTCGCCTACGGCTCGAACGCCCTCAGCCCGCCGGACCACTACCTGTACATCCGTGATCGCGCGGCGGAAGTCGAACGGCAGCAGCCGCCCGGCCCGGCCCGGCCCATCTTTGTGACCCGCCGCGATGCCCCGGACAAGCGGGTGGTCAACGAGGACGCGCTCATCGCGGTCGCGCGCGAGCTGCTGGGCGAACTGGACGTGTTCGAGTTCAAGGGCAAGACGTTGGCGGACCAGATCGTCGCCTTCCGCCGTGCGCCCGTCATCCTGGGCCCCATCGGGCAGGGCATTTGCAATGTGCTCTTCAGTGAGGGCAGCCTGCTGGTAACGCTCGCGCCCGGCACGCCGGAGAAGGAGGTTTACGCGAGCAGCCACGGCACCCAACTGGCGCTCATCTGCGGCAACCAGGCCGTGACGCTTTACAACGGCGAAACGGGCGAATCCCGGGGCAACTGGAGCTTCCCGGTGGAGGCCTTTCGCGCCCAGCTCACGCGCCTGCTCACCTTGCCGGAACTCGCCGCCGTGCGCCAGCGGCTCACGCCCGCATGAACGCCCCGCGCCGCATTCTCGCCGTCAAGAACAAGCACCTCGGCGACATCATCCTGAGCCAGCCGGCCTTCTGGGCCCTGCATCGGGCGTATCCGCAGGCCCAGCTCGACGTGCTCGTCTCGCCCGGCACCCGCAGTCTGGTGGAGGGCTTTGACTGGATCCACCGGGTCATTGAGGCCCCGCGGAAAGGGCGCGGACTGGTGACCCTGAGGGAGGAGTTGCGGGTGGCCAGGGAAATTGCGCTGGCGGGCTATGATCTTGTCGTGGACTTCACCTGGAGCGACCGGGCGATGATGTACGCGCTCGTGAGCCGCGCGCGTGAACGCTGGGCGATCCAGGTGACCGCCGGATCGAAGCTTAAACCGCGCGTCTTCAACCGCTATGGCGGCAAGCCGGACAAGTCGTGGCATGTCATCGAGCACGAACGGAATTTTCTCGTGCAGGCGGGACTGCCCCATTACGAGCCGGAATACTTCTTTCCCGCAACGCCAGCCGAAGAGGCCACCGCCGCATCGTGGCTGGCCGCCCAGAACATCCGGCGAGACCGGCTGGTGATCGTACACCCGACCTCCCGGTGGCTGTTCAAGTGCTGGAACAACGAGAAGGTGGCCGGGCTCATCGACTGGCTGACCGACGGTGGCTGGCAGCCCGTGCTGACCTGCGGGCCATCTGCGGACGAACTGAACCGGGCCAAAGCGATCCTTCAACTCTGTCGCCGTCCGCCGCCGACCCGGCTGGGCGATCTGAATCTCCGCGAACTCGCGGCGTTCCTCCGGCTAGCCCGCTTTTTCTTCGGCATGGATTCCGCGCCCATGCACCTCTGTGCCGCCGTAGGTACTCCGGCGGTAGTACTTTTCGGGCCTTCGCAACTGGCCCGCTGGCGTCCGTTCGGCCCGCAACATCACGCGATCGTTGGCAACTGTCATTGCCTCGCCGTTCGCGGTCCCAAGTGCGACAAATCCAAGGTGGTGGAATGTCTCGCCGGCATCACGCTGGCCGAGGTTCAAGCGGTCATAACCCGGCTCTTCCGACCTCCGCCATGAATCCAACCAGCGCCTCCGCCGATCCGCTGTTCCAGCCCATCGCGTGCGCCAACTGCAATTCTCCGCCGGAGCAGCATCGCCTGCTCCTCCAGACCCGCGTGACGCATCGCGGCCACCTGCACGGCCTGCCGTTGCGGGTCGTCGTCTGCCACCAGTGCGGCCTCACGTTTCTCAATCCCCAACCCACCCCCGCCGCACTGCAACGCTTCTACGAACGGGAGTATTACGCGGGCGCAAAACCCATCAGCGCGGAAGCCCGCATGAAGGAAAAGGACTGGCAGCGGACCATTCTGCTTCCCTGGCTGCTCGCCCATCTGCCGCCGGTGAAAAACTGGTCCATTCTGGATATCGGCTGCGGTTACGGCGAATGGCTCCGTCATTTTGACCGTTCGAACCGGCTCCTGGGCATCGAACAATCGGAGTCAGCCGCACGCGCAGCGAACGAGCGGTTCGGCGTGGACGTCCGGCAGTGCGATTTCCTCGCCAACGGTTACGCCGCCGGACACTTCGATCTCGTCACCGGACTGGCCATCATCGAGCACTTTTCGGACCCGCTGGCCGCCTTGGTCGAGGTGAACCGGATCACGCGCACCGGGGGATTCGTGTATCTGCAAACACCCGACCTGCACGCGCTCGTGTTGCGCAAAGGCGTGCCGCGTTATTTCAAGCTGGTTCACACCTACTACTACTCGCTGGCCACACTCGTCAGTCTGCTGCGGAAAGCCGGTTTTGAAATGGTCGCGACCCGCCGACGACCGGCCGTGCTTACCACTTCTGACGCCCTGCGGCCGGGTAATTTCTGGGCGGGAGAACTGGACGTGCTGGCTCGCAAGACAACGGACATCTCACTGTCCGCTGCACGCGCCAACCCGGCCACCGGCGATGCGCCGGAGGAAACCGCCGCCCGCCTGCTCGCCGCCCAGGCAAGGGATGAACGCTACGCCCGGCTCACCGCGCTTTACCTCGTTCCCGTCCTCGGACGGCTCGCCAACCATTGCGTCCGGATCGGCTTCAAGCTGATGGGTCGAAGCACGAAACGAACTGACTTCCACACTGCGCAGCTGGAAGTGCTGGCGAAGGAAGCAGGGAAGTAACCTGTCCATCGCCCCAGTCAACCCTATCATCACGCCCCGGCGGGCTTTTCCGTTGCTGGCCACTCTGACGATTCGTTACGCTCCCCACCACTGCGCGTGAAAATTCTTTATCTAGGTCCCGAGGATGGCCGGCTGGTCGTGGCGGACGAACTGGGCAGCGGATTCAACGTCTGCCACGTCCGGGCGGAGCGCGACCTGGTGGTCCAGGCAGTGCGGGATGCCGCCGTCATCTTCGACGCCTCCATGAAGGTACGCCTGGACCGCGCGCTGCTCGACTCCGCCACGGGCCTCCAGCTCATCATCACCGCCACCACCGGGGCGGACCACATTGACTCCGCCGCGCTGGCGGAACGGGGCATTCCCCTGCTCACGCTCAAGACGGAACGCGAATTCCTGCGGGGCATCACCCCCGCCGCTGAATTGAGCTGGCTGCTGCTGCTGGCCTGCGCCCGCCGGCTGCGGGCTGCCTTGCGCCACGTCGAGCAAGGCAACTGGGACCGGGAACAGTTCCCCGGCACCATGTTGCGCGGGCGGACGCTTGGCCTCATCGGGTGCGGGCGCATCGGCGGGTGGATGGCTCGCTATGCCCGGGCGTTCGACATGACGGTGATCGGCCACGATCCCTTTGTGACCGAGCTCCCTCCCGAGGTGAAGCCTGCCAGCTTGGCCGAAGTGCTGGCGGGCGCGGACTTCGTCAGCATTCATGTGCATTACACCGACGCCACGCGCGGTCTGCTCGGAGCGAAGGAACTGGCCCTCATGAAGGACGGGGCGGCGCTCATCAACACCTCGCGCGGAGCCATTGTGGATGAATCGGCCCTGCTCGCCGGCCTGGCCGCCGGCAAACCCGCCGCGCTCGGCGTGGACGTGCTCGAAGGCGAGCCGGACATCCGCCACAGCCGCATCTGGCAATATGCCCAGACGCACGACTACGTCACCATCACCCCACACATCGGGGGTTTCAGCCCGGACGCGCTGGCCAGCGTGCTGCGGCACACCGCCGCCCGGATCCGGCATCACTTCGCCCGCCGTGCGGCATGAATTTCACCCCGTTTAGCGAACAGTTTGTCCGGCTCGGTGGCAAGTTTGCCTTCGGCGTTCCCGGCGGCGGTCCGAGCCTGGCGCTCGTGGATGCACTGGTCAGGCAAGGTGTCGAGTTCGTCACCACGGGCCATGAAACCACCGCCGCCCTGATGGCCGGCGCAATCGCCCGCCAGACCGGCGCACCGGCAGCGGCCATCACCATCAAAGGCCCCGGTTTTGCCAATGCCACGCCCGGTCTGCTCGCCAACGCCTACGAGGGCTATCCGATGCTCTCCCTCGCCGAAGCCTACGACACGACGAAGCCCGGCCCGCGCCGTCACAAGTGGCTCGATCACACCCGGCTAGCAGGCGAGTTTCTCAAAAGCAGCCGGACATTTTCGTCTGCGCCGGGTTTCCTGGACGCGTGCCTGACCGACGCTCGCGCTGAGTTTCCCGGACCGGTCCAAGTGGAACTCATTGAAGGCAGCCCTGTATCGAAGGAACCTTCACCCTCGGCAGCCAGTGACGATCCCGCCGACATTTTCACCTCCCTACGCGCGGCGCAGCGTCCGGCGCTGGTAGTCGGGTCGTTAAGTTTGCGGGCGGCGTGGCGGGCGCAACTCGGCGCGCTGCCGGTGCCCGTCTTCACAGGCGGCCGAACTGCGGGACCGCGCCGTGTTTCCGCCGCTGCAACCGGGACCCGCGCGCAGCTTCCTGTCCGCCCCGGTCATCGCCGAAGTGTTGGCCGAACTGGCCAAGCACACATGGGGCGCAGAACTCGTCGCGCAGGCGGTTGCCGACCTGCACCGCGCCCTCGATCGCTGGCCCTGGGCGGCGGCCCGGCTCTTTCAAGCTGCGCAAACGGTGCTGCCCGACGCGACTCACGTGCTCGACACCGGCAATTTCACCGTGGTGGGAGAGCATTGTCTCCGGGTCCGGCACGAGCGCCAGATGCTGGGCACGCCCAACGGACGTTATCTTGGCATGGGGGTGGGATATGCCATGGGAGCGGCCGCCGTGGCGGGCCGGCCGCCGGTGGTATTGTGGATTGGCGATGGTGGATTACGCGCCTTCTTCAGCGAACTGAGCCTTGCCGCCGAGCAACGCTGGCCGTTGCTGGTCGTGGTGATGCGCGATGGCTGGTTCGGCAGTGTGCGCGGCCGGGCCGAATCGCAGGGCTGGACCCGCACTCCCCTGGCCATGGCCGACCGCAATTTTCCGGGGCTGGCCGAGCGCATGGGGCTGGCCGCTGGCCGCGTCGCCAACGAGGGCGAATTCACCCGCTGGATCGAAGCCTGGGCACGCCAGCCCGGCCCCGCGCTGCTGGAGTGCCTCCTTGCCCCGGACGCTTACAACCAACAGACTGAACTCCTCCGCTGATGGACTCGCCGCACATTTTAGTTTTGGGAGCTGGCTCCGCCGGCAAACGTCACGCCCGCAATCTCCGGGCTCTGGGTTGCCGGATCAGCCTCTTCGATCCGCGTGAAGACCGGTTGCGTGAAGCGGCCACGGAAGGCCCGGTTAGTTCCAGTCATTCAAACCTGGATGCCGCGCTGGGGGCCCACGGTTACGACGGCTTCGTCATCGCGTCGCCGCCGGTCTTCCATGTGGATCAGGTGCTCACCATTTCAGCACGGCATCAACGCTGGATTCTGTGCGAAAAGCCGTTGTCCATCACCGCCGCCGAGGCGCGCCGGCTGGAGCCGGTGGCTGGCCGGGTGTTGCTGGGTTACACGTACCGTTGGTGGCCCCCGTTGGAACGGTTCCGGGCCCGGTTGCAGGCCGGCGAGATTGGCACCTTGCACACGCTGCGCTTCGTGATGAGCGCGCATCTGGCGGACTGGCATCCGTGGGAGCGTTACCAGGATTTCTTCATGGCCAACCGCGAGCAAGGCGGTGGCGCGCTGCTGGACGAGAGCCATTTCATTGACCTGATGCTGTGGCTGGCCGGCTGGCCCACCAAGGTCTATGCGCAGGTCGAAAAGATTTCCGCCCTCGAAATCAATGCGGACGACAATGTGGATATCCTGGTCTCCTATGCGTCCGGTCTGCGCGTGAACCTGCACCTGGACCTGCTCGGTCGCCCCCACGAACGCAGCATCACGGCGATGGGCGACGGCGGTACGCTCGCCTACGTGTACGAGGAGAACGCGATCAAACTGGGCCGCGAAGGTGCGGCCAACTGGCAGCGGGAGACGTTCACCTGCGAGCGCAATGAAATGTTCGTCGGTGCCGCGAAAGAATTGCTCGCGCGGGTGCGGGGCGGGTCCGGACCGGCTCTCACCTGCTCGGTTGCCGATGGGATTCGGGCGCTGCAAATCGTGGACGCCTGCCGCGAGAGTTCCGTCTCCGGCCGGGCCGTGCTCCTTAACTCATGATCGCCAACCAACGAGTGCTTGCCGTCGTGCCCGCCCGCAGCGGGAGCAAGGGCATTCCTGACAAAAACCTCCAGCTGCTCGGCGGCGTGTCCCTCATCGGGCGGGCCGCGCGGCTGCTGCGTTCCTCCGACTGCGCGTGGATCGACCGCGCCATCATCTCAACGGACGCCCCGGCGTACGCGGCGGAGGCGGAGGCGCACGGACTGGCTGCGCCGTTTCTGCGGCCACCCGAGTTGAGCACGGACACCGCCGGCGCAGTGGAGACGCTCATTCACGCACTGCTGGCCGCTGAAAAACACGATGGGGTGCGCTACGACATCGTGCTCATCGTGGAACCGACGTGCCCGTTCCGCCGGGCGGAGGACGTGACCGGCGCAACTCAGTTGCTGGTGGAATCCGGCGCGGACTCGGTGGTGACGGTGTCACGGGTGGATACCAAGTTTCATCCGCACAAGGTGCTGGTGCTGGATGCCGGTCGGCTGGACTTTTACGACCCGGCGGGCGCAGCGGTGAAGCAGCGGCAGTCCCTCCGCCCGCTCTACTTCCGCAACGGGGCGTGCTACGCCCTCACGCGCGCGTGCCTGGCGGAGCGTCAGTTGATCTTCACGGAAAACACGCGGGGACTCCTGATCGAACGGGATCTCGTGAACATCGATGAAGCTTTGGATCTGGAGTTCGCCCGGTTCCTCGCGGACGTAAAGGGCTGGTGAAAGCCACGTTTCCCCATTGACCCGCCCCGCCGCCGCCGGGCTATCCTGCCACCGCGTGACCAAGAAAAAAATCGCTGTTGTGCTGGTGGACCGCGCCAATTATGCGCGGCTCCGACCGGTAATGCAGGAGCTGCAACGGCAGGATATGGTGGAATTGCAGGTCGTTTGCGCCGGCACGATGCTGCTGGAACGCTTCGGCCGGGCGCGGGACACCGTCGAAAAGGACGGCTTCCCCATCGCGTCCGAGATTTACCTCGAAGTGGAAGGCTCAGTCCCGATCACGATGACCAAGGGCATCGGGCTGGGCGTCATCGAGTTCGCCTCGGAATTTCAGCGGCTCAAGCCTGACCTGGTGCTGCTGATCGGTGATCGCTACGAAGCGATGGCGGCGACGGTGGCGGCGGTGTATCAAAATTTCTGCCTCATCCACCTGCAAGGGGGCGAGGTGTCCGGCTCGATTGACGAGTCCACCCGCCACGCCATCACCAAGCTGGCCCATTATCACTTCCCGGCGACCAAGCAGGCGGGCGACTACATCGTCGCGATGGGCGAAGACCCGGCGACGGTCTTCCCGTTGGGCTGCCCGTGCTGCGACGTGGTGAGTGAAGCGACGAAGCAACTGCCCGCCGACGTGCTGGCGCGTTCCGGGGTGGGAATGCCGATCGATTTTACCAAGCCCTACCTGCTCACGCTCTTCCATCCGGTGACGACCGATTACGGCCATCAGGAGGACCAGATGAAGGAGGTCCTGACCGTCATCGAAAAACTGGGCACCCAGACCGTGCTGCTCTGGCCGAACATCGACGCCGGCTCCGACCGCATTGCCAAGTCGATCCGCCGGTTCCGCGAGTTTCATCGCGATTTTCCCCTGCACGCCTACAAGAACCTGGAGCCGGAACTCTATCTGCCGCTGTTGAAGAACGCCGCGTGTTGCATCGGCAATTCGTCCTCGTTTGTGCGCGAGACCTCCTTCCTGGGCACGCCGGTGGTGCTGGTCGGGTCCCGGCAGGACGGACGCGAATGGTCCCCCTCCGTGCGCCGGGTGGAACCACGGGCCGCCGAGATCGAGGCAGCCGTACGGGAGCAGCTCGCCCATGGCCGCTACGCGCCTTCGACCGTTTACGGTCAACCCGGGGTGGCCGGGGCCATTGCCCGCCAGGTCGCGCAGTTGGAGCCTTATCTCCAGAAGCGCCTACACTACACGAAAACCGCGCCGCGGGCAATTTGAGCTGCAATCATGGCCGAACCCCTTTCCAAAACTGAAATCGCCGCTGGTTATGACCAGATAGCCGACAAGCTGGCGATGTCGCCGAAGTTTTACCGGCTGTGCCGCAAACTGCTGGCACCGCAGCTCGCGCCGGCCAGCGTGCTGCTGGATGTCGGTTGTGGACAGGGCCGCCTGCTGGCGGAGTTCCGGGCCGCGTTGCCGCAGGCGGAACTCCATGGTCTGGACATCTCGCCTAAGCTCGTCGAAATCGCGAAACAAAATGTGCCGGGCGCACAAGTCATCACTGGGGACGCGGAAAACCTGGCCTATCAGGATGGCAAGTTCGACGCCGTGGTGATGACCGAGGTGCTGGAGCATCTCGGCCAGCCGGTTACCGCGTTGCGCCAGGTGGGCCGCATCTTGAAACCTGGAGGCTGGCTCCTGATGACCGTGCCGAACCGCGACTGGTTCAAATACGAGGAATACAACACCCGCCGCCGGCGCTACCAGCCGGTGGACGATCAGTGGTACCGGGTTGCCGAGGTGACGGGCTTCCTGAAGGAGGCCGGCTTTGAACTGCACCGCATCCGGGGTGGGGAAAACCTTTATTTCGGAGGCGGCATCCTCCGTCTCGGCGAGAAGCTGGCGCTGGCGGTCTGGCCGCCGTTGCACCAGCGGATGAAACGAGCGCTCTTTCTGGCCCGAAAACCGGCAGCCGCATGCGGGTGAAAGGTGACTTATGGCAAACTGTTTGATTTGTGGTTCCCCCGAGCTAGAAGTATTTTACAAGGGCACCATCCGCATGGGTTCCTTCGGCAAGTGGTCCGACACCGACCACGAGATCACGGAGTGCCGTGGCTGCGGCGCACGTTATCTGCCGCCGCTGATGGGTAACCTTGACGATTACTACCGTGACGGCACGTACCGGCAGGATCTCGACCAGGGCAACACGATCCGGAAATATTTCGAACTCACGGACGATGACCAGCCGCACAAGCTCCAGTTACTTGGACCGCACACTGCGCGGGGCAAAGTGGTTGCGGACATCGGCGCCGGGGCGGGACCGTTTCTTGATTTGGTGAAAGGGATGGCGGCCACCACGATCGCCGTGAAACCAAACGAGGCTTATCACGCCTCGCTCCGCGAACGGGGACACCTCTGCTACGGTTCGACCCAGGCCATGTTGCGCGAGTGGGCGGGCAAAGTGGACGTGGCGGTCAGCTTCAGCGTTGTCGAACACGTCGAGCGGCCCCGGGAGTTCTTGGAGGAGATTCGCGTCTCGCTCAAGCCGGACGGGCGCTTGTTGACCAGCACGCCCAACGCCGACGACTTGCTGCTGGAAATCTGCCCGGCCTATCCGCGGTTCTTCTACCGCAAGGTCCACCTCTGGTATTTCACGCCGACCGCCTTGACCAAGCTGGCCAGCCTCGCTGGCTTTGGCTCGTGCCGGATCGTACACCAGCATCGGTTCGACCTCGCCAATGCCATGCTGTGGTTGCGCGACGGCAAGCCTTCGGGCATGGGCAAGATCACCACCTCCCCGGCAGTGAATGATGCCTGGCGCAACTTCCTCGAACAATCCGGCCGGGGCGACTACCTCTACGCGGAATTGAAGCTCAGCTAGCTGCTGGGTGGGGTGGGGGCGGCAGCCAGCCGGCGGAGCGCAGCCACCCAGCGTTCGTTCGTGCCGCCATCCGTGAAACCCACCAGCCGCTCCAGCAGCTTGCGGCGTTCGGCGCGTTTGGCCAAACGGTCACGCAGGGTCAGCCGGAGCGCATCCACCAGTTCGGGATCGCTTTTCACCACCCACGTTGCATTGGCGGCCAAAGCGGGCTGGCAATGCGCGTAGGCAAAGAATCGGTCCACGGATTCCCACTGCGGCACCTTCATGCCAGCGTCGTACGCGAGATTGATGACCGGCACATCACAACAGCAGGCGTCGAGCATCATGGAGGATGAAACGCTGAGGATGACATCACTGTGCTTCACCGTGGTGGCGCGCTCGCGCTCCTCACCGGCGGCGGGCAGCCACTTGTGGGCACCATAAAGCGTGCCCGAACCGGCCGGGTACTGCACGGTCACATGCGGCATGCCCTCGAACTCCTTGTAGAGGTGGAACAAATCCTTGGGACTGACGCGCACCAGCAGATGACAGGGCTCGCCGAGCTGCCCCGACGCAATGATCCGCTGGAGCACGCGGATGAACTCCTGGTTGCACCGGATCAACGCGCTGTCGCCGGTGGCGTAGTGCAGGATGCGACAGGCCGGATTGATGCCCAGCCCGGCACAAAACGCCGCGCGGTCCGGCAAATCCTTCGCCGCAAAATAGCTCTCGAAGTAGAGCACCCCGACGGTGGCAATGCGCTCCGCCGGCAGCCAGTGGAAGTGCCGCAGCTCGCGCTTCATCTCCTCGCTCCACGCCAGCACGTGGTCAGGCGGCACGAGGAGCGGGCCTTTGGAAGTCGGATTGTCCCAGCTGGCCACGCTGAGCACGGTGGGGATGCGTTGCCGCCGCGCGGCCTTCAGCCAGGGACCGACCCCGGGCAGCATGGTGGAAAAGACCACCAGATCCGGGCGTTCGCGTTGGAGCAACGCGTCAAAATCAGCTTCCACCCCAATCCCTTCCACCCCGCGCATCAACGCCCGCGAGGTGAAGCCCAGCACCCGCAGCAGCCGACCCAACGCCATGCGGACCGCCAGTGACCGGCGCTCGTGTTGTTCGGCCTCCACGAACCGCTTCTGAGCGAAGCTGCTGTCCGGCCGCTCCAGCACGTAAATATCCTTGGCCACCGAGTAGGCAAGAGCCGCCCTCCAGTTGGCCGGCGGCAACTTCAAGGGATGCGCGCGCAGCCGCGGGTGCTTGAACTCCTGATCAATGGCCTCGGCCGAATAGGTGCTGGCAATCACGACCTCCGTGTCCGGGTCCGCGAACAGGCGCGGGAGCACGCTGCTCCGGAATACGTCGCGAAAGAACTGCAGGTTGTCGATCAGGAATAACAGCTTCATGCTGGCCCGGGCTCCGAAAGAGCTGCCGCCCAATGATGCGAGCAATCCCCGGCCTGATGCAAGGTCCGGCGCGGCGGGGTTTTTTGTTGCACCGGGGCAAGCCGTCCCCGTATCTAAAGCCGCCTTGATTCAATCGTGAACGAAGCCGAGACACTCCGAAAACTACGCCGTCAAATCATTCTTGCCGCCTCCACCGCGCGGGAAGGGCATATTGCGAGCGCGTTTTCGATCCTCGACCCGCTCTGGGTGCTGTACGGCCGCGTGCTGCGCTTCAAGGCCGACCAGCCGAAGTGGGAGGAACGGGACCGCTTTGTACTCAGCAAGGGCCATGCAAGCTTGGGCCTTTATGCGGTGCTGGCGCATCACGGTTTCTTTCCGCCCGAAGAGTTGCAGACCTTTGCCAGCTTCACGAGCCGGCTCGGCGGGCATCCGGATTGCAACAAGATACCCGGTGTCGAGGCGTCCACCGGCTCGCTCGGACACGGCCTGCCCATGGCGGCCGGCATCGCCTACGGGTTGAAGCTCAAACAGTCTGCGGCACGGGTGTTCTGTGTCGCGGGCGATGGCGAAGCCAACGAAGGCTCGATCTGGGAGGCCGCCCTGCTGGGCGCGCATCACCGGCTGGACAACCTGTGTTGCCTGCTGGATTACAACCATTCGACCGACCGGGCACTGCAAACGGGCGATCTGGCAGCCAAGTTCGCGGCGTTCGGCTGGCAGACGGCAGCGGTGAACGGTCATGATCACGAGGAAATTTTCCGGGTGCTGTCCCAGCCGGGCGATGGCCGGCCCCGGATCATTGTGGCCACCACGATCAAGGGCAAAGGCTGCCCGCCCATGGAAAACAACCCGGCGTGGCATCACAAGGCCCCGTCACCCGAGGAACTCGAGGGCATGCTCGCCCAGTTGACATGAACATCCGCCAGCAATTCGTTGCCACCCTGGAGGACGTGCTCGGCCAGGATCCACGCCTGGTGCTGCTGCTGGGCGACATCGGCGTATTCGGGTTCCGCAATGCTTTCGCCAAGTTCCCGGGCCGCGTCGTTAACATCGGCATTCTGGAGCAGGCCACGGTGAGCTTCGCCGCCGGGCTGGCCCGCGAAGGGTTCATCCCGGTCTTCCACAGCATCGCGCCCTTCGTCGTCGAACGGGCGTTTGAACAGCTCAAGATTGACTTTGGCTACCAGCGGCTGCCGGGCAGTTTCGTGAGCGTGGGCGCGTCGTATGATTACGCCTCCCTCGGTTGCACCCACCATTGTCCGGGCGACGTGGCGTTGATGCAGCAGGTGCCGGGCATGCGGATTGTGACCCCGGGCAACTCCCGCGAGTTTGATTCGTTGTTCCGGGAAAGTTATGCCGGTGGGCCGACGTATTTCCGCCTCTCGGAGCGGGCGCATGCCCAGGAAGGAACGGTTAGATTCGGCCAGGCGCGTGTGGTGCGCACCGGCCGGAAAGCAACCATCGTCGTGGCCGCCCAGTTACTGGAACAGACGCTTGCCGCCACCGCCGACCTGGACCTGACCGTCTTGCACTACACCACCCTGGCACCCTTCGACCGGGAAACCCTGGTCCGGCATGCCAGCGGCACGGTGATTGTGGTGGAGCCATTTTACACCGGCACGCTCGCGGGTGAAGTGAGTGCGGCGGTGTCGGAACAACCCGCACGCATCATTTCCCTGGGAGTTCCCCGGCAGTTCCTCACGAATTACGGCAAGCTGGCCGACCACGAACGGGCCTGCCAGCTGGATGCAACCGGCCTGCGCGAACGCATCGACAAGGCAATGGCATGACCGGGCCTGACATCATCCAGCAGGATGCGCGGGCGATGGTAGCCACTCTGCCGCTGGAAAAGATCGCCGGACGAACGGTGTTGATCACCGGTGCCACGGGCATTGTTGGGACGTACTTCCTCGCCACGCTACGTGAACTGGCTGACGGTCCCCATGCTCCGGCGAAGGTGTTTGCCGTGGCGCGGCGGGAGGTGCCAGCGCATTTGCAGCAGGTGTTCACCCATCCGAAGTTTGAATTGCTGACAGGTGAGCTGCACGACCCGGTATTTTGCCGGACCCTGCCGACCGCGGGACTGGTGATCCATGCGGGGGGTTACGGCCAGCCGGGCAAATTCATGGAGAACCCGCTGGCCACCCTGCGGCTGAACACGGCGGCGACCTGTGAACTGCTGGACCGGCTGGACCCGGCCGGACGTTTCCTCTTCGTGAGCACCAGCGAACTTTACAGCGGCCTGCCGAACCCGCCGTTTCGGGAGGACCAGATCGGCACCACCAACACTGACCACGCCCGCGCGTGCTACATTGAGGCCAAACGGTGCGGCGAAGCCATCTGTCATGCGGCCAGCCGAGGTGGAATCGCCGCCCGGGCCGCCCGGTTGGCCCTGGCTTACGGGCCTGGCACGCGGGCAGATGACCAACGGGTGCTGAACACCTTCATCCGCCGCGCCCTGACCGAGCACTCCATCCGCATGATGGATCAGGGCATGGCCTGGCGGACTTATGGTTACGTGGCCGATGCGGTGCGCATCATGTGGCGGATTTTGCTGGAGGGGCGCGAAGTGGTTTACAATGTCGGCGGCAATTCACGGACGACGATTCGCGAACTGGCCGAGTTGATCGGCCGGCTGACCCAGGTTCCGGTTAGTTTCCCGGCGGAGGCCCCGGGCCAGGCCTTGGTGGGTGCGCCCGATGACGTGCGGCTGGTCATGAGCCGGTTTGAACGCGAGTTCGGACCGCTTTCCTACGTTCCTTTGGAGGAAGGCCTGCAGCGCACCATCGCGTGGCAGAAATGCCTTTACAAAACAGTTTAACGGCCCGGACAATTACTTGATGAATAAGACGCTGGTGACGGGCGGAGCGGGCATGGTGGGCCATGCCATCCGCCAAATTGACCCGCCGGATACGGTCTACACCCGCCGCGAGGAGCTGGATTTGACGGATTTTCCCCGTACCCAGGCCTACTTTCAGGGAGTGAAGCCGGATCGTGTGATCCACCTCGCTGCCGTGGTGGGCGGGCTGGGCAGCCAAATCGTCCACTCGGGGGAATACTTTCGGAACAACATCCTCATCAACCTGAACACGTTGGAGGCGGCGCGGCAGGCGGGCGTGAAGAAGCTTATCTCCTTCATGTCCACCTGCGTCTTTCCGGACAAGACGGAGTACCCATTGCGGGAGGAAAACCTGCATCACGGTCCCCCGCACCCGTCCAATTTCGGCTACGCCTATGCCAAGCGGATGCTGGAAGTGCAAAGCGCGGCGTACCGCAAGGAGTGGAACTGCCACTTTATTGTGGCCATCCCGACCAATATCTACGGACCAAACGACGATTGGAGCCTCGAGGGAGGCCACGTCCTGCCCTCGCTTATCCACCGCGCTTACCTGGCCAAGAAGAACGGCCAGAACCTGGAGGTCTGGGGCAGCGGCAAGCCGTTGCGCGAGTTCGTGTTCTCGGAGGACATCGCCCGCCTGAGCCTGCTGGCGCTGGACCGCTACGAAGAGGACACGCCGATCATCTTCTCCTCCGCGGAGGAAGTCAGCATCCGCGACGTCGTTGAGGTGATCGTCGATGTGATGAAGTTTCCCAACAAGGTCATCTGGAACACGTCAAAGCCCGACGGCCAATTCCGCAAGCCTTCCGACAACTCGAAGCTCAAACGTCTCTTCCCGGATTTCAAGTTCACCCCGCTGCGTGAGGGCATCACCCGCACGGTGACGTGGTTCGAGGAGAATTATCCAAACATCAGGCAATGAGCGCCGTCCCAGCCATCCCGGAAACGCGGACGATCACCGTTGCCGAACTTGAATCACGCTGGCAGGGCCGCCTCAGCCCCCGCCTGGCCGCGCGCGTTGCGGAGCTGAACCTCCAATACCGCCCGCTCACCCAGCCGGAGCGGGACGAGAACCTGCTCCGCATCATCAACTCGATCCTGAATCCGCCCGTCGCCGCCGGGGCGCACCGGCTGGACCAGTGGGAGAAGGGTTGGGGCGAGAACCTTGATCTGCTCCTCCGGGCCGGCAGCGTGGACGCAGTCACGCCGCTTTATTTCGGCAAGCACCACATCGTCCGCTGGGCGGGCGACCTCGCCAATCCGATCACGCCCAACTTCGAGTACCTCATCCTCTCCGTACTCGTGGAGTGGGCTTTGGAAACGTGGCTGGCCGATGCCGGCAAGATTTACGAGTTTGGGTGCGGCCCCGGCTACCACCTGCTGCGGGCGCGGAAGCTCTTTCCCGACAAACCACTGGTCGGGCTCGACTGGACCACGGCGTCGCAGAACATCCTCCGCGAAATGGTCACGCGTGGCCTGGTGGGCAATCTGCACGGCCACCGCTTCAATTTTTTCGAGCCGGACGAATCGCTCGATTTGAAGCCGGGGGGAGGCATCTACAGCGTCGCCGCGCTGGAACAGATCGGCGACCAGCACGAGCGGCTGCTGGATTTTCTCTGCCGCAAACGCCCGTCGGTTTGCGTGCACATCGAACCGATTGATGAACTGCTCGATGAAAACAGCCTCTTGGGCCGGCTTTCCAACGCCTATTCGCGCAAGCGTAATTACCTCCAGAACTTCCTGCCCACGTTGCAGGAATGGGAGCGCCGCGGCCGGGTGCGCATCCATGCCGCCCGCCGCACCTGGACCGGCAGCCTGTTCATCGAAGGTCACTCGCTCGTCGTCTGGTCGCCGGTCTGAAAGTCCCTCTCCCTTGATCTCATGAGCCAGCCGGAAGTCGTCCATTACGCCAGCCCCGAAGAATCTGACCGGCGCAAACAGTTTGCGCAGCTCGTGCGCACCAACCCCATCCCCGACAAGGAACTGCTCGACAACCTCGGCCTGTTCCTCAACGCCAAGACCATCGCACGGTTGAAGTTCATGGACTTCATCTACGAACAGATCGTCGAGGTTCCCGGCGTGGTGATGGAGTTCGGCACGCGGTGGGGTCAGAATCTGAGTCACTGGGCGGCCTTGCGGAGCATCTACGAACCGTTCAACCGGCATCGCAAACTCATCGGCTTCGACACGTTTTCCGGGTTTGCCGGCGTGAGCACGGAAGATGGCACTTCGAAGATGATGACCCCGGGCAACTACGCCGTGACACCAGGCTATGAGCAGTACCTTCAGCAGGTCCTCGAATTCCAGGAAGCCGAGGCCCCGCTGGCTCATATCCGCAAATTCGAACTGGTGAAGGGCGACGCCACCCTGACCCTGCCGCGTTATCTGGAGCAGCATCCGGAAACCATCGTCGCCCTCGCCTACTTCGATTTCGACCTCTACGAGCCAACGAAGAAATGCATCGAACTCATCCTGCCCCGCTTGGTGAAAGGCAGTGTCGTGGGCTTCGACGAGTTGAACGATCCGGACGCGCCCGGTGAAACTCTGGCGCTGATGCAGACCTTCGGTTTGAACAATGTCCGCCTCCGCCGGCTGCGCCAGACCTCCCGGACGGCGTATTTCGTGATGGAATGAGCGGCGCCCGATGAATCATCCGATGCAGTCTTCCCCCCCGACGGACTCGCCTTCGTGGCGCCTGGTCGTCCCTTCGTGCGACGCCTACAACGACGCCTGGCCGTTCTTCTTCCACTTCCTGTTCCGCTTCTGGCCGGAAGTGCCGACGCCCGTCTATCTGATCTCAAATTTCACCACCTTCAACGATCCGCGCGTGCAGACCATCCCGGTGGGCGAGGACCGTCAATGGGCGGCCAACGTGCGTCTGGGACTGGAGCAGGTGCCGTGCGACCGGGTGTTCGTGCTGCTGGATGATTTCTTCCTGAACAAGCCCGTGGACCATGCCCGCCTGGTGCAATTTTGCGCCCAAGCGACGACGCTGGACGCAAAGTATTTCGGGGTGGACAACCTGGCCAAACCGGGCACTCCGGTACCAGGAACTTGTTTCTCCCAGGTCACTCCCGAAAACAACTGCGTGGGGCTGAATGCCACCTTCTGGCGCAAAAGCCACCTGAGCAATGTCTGCGAACCCGGCCTGAACATCTGGGCGGCCGAGCGGCGGCTCAAGGCCCTGGCCTTGGCGGAACCCGCCGGAAACTTCTACCTCGGCCCCGGCACTCCGACGGTCCTGACCTACGTGGAATCCATCAAGGGCCTGTTTTGGAAGCCCCCGACCATCGAATTTTTGAAGCAGCACGGGCGGCGGCCTGATTTCTGGCGCCGGCCCTGTCCGCCGCAGGGCGACGACCTGTTCTCCAAGTTCTTCCGCAGCCTGCAAAAGCAGCGGATGCGGATGACCAGCCGGTTTCATTCCCTCACCGGGGCACGTTTCCGACCGCGCGTTATTGAACCGCTGAAGTAAGGCTCAGCGGGCAGCGGCGTTGTCCCCCCATTTGCCGACGTAGATCGAGCGGATCTTCTGCTCCGTCTCGGTCAGCTCCCGCTGGGGCTGGCCCATCATCAACTGCACCTGGTCCCGCCAGCGGCAGATGTGCTGAAACACCTCGGGCGTCGCCGACATCTGCTGATCCTTGCCCGGCAGTGCGCGGCTCAAGGTGAAGTGCTTCTCGATGAACTCCGCCCCGCGCGCGATGGCCAGCATCGCCGCCTCGGGCCCTTCCGTATGATCGCTGAACCCCACGCGGAACCCCCGCTCCCGGATGTACTCCATGCGCGCGAGATTCACCTGCTCCAACGGCGTCGGATACAGCGAGATGCAGTGGAAGATGACCACCTGCTTCGGGTCCAGCCGACGCAGCAGCTCGTCCAGTTCGGCATTCGAAATCAGCCCGGTGGAAACGAAAAGCGTCTGAAACTTCGCGGACAACTTCTCCAGCAACGCCCAACTGGTCGCATCCGGACTGGCCACCTTGATGGCCGGGACGCCGAGCGAGGCGAGGAATTCCACGCGGTTCTGGTCAAAGCAGGTCGTGAGAAACTCCAGCCCCAGTTCCCGGCACTGCGCGATGATGCCGCGATGCTGCTCGTCGGACAGTTCCGCGCTTTTGTGCCGCTTGAAGGTGGCCTCGTAATCCGCAAAATCCTTGCGCAACTGGCTGGCCTGCCACGACTGGAACTTCACCACATCCACGCCCACCCGCTTCGCCTCGGTGAGCATGGCGGTAACGATCCGGTCGTCGCCGAGATGGTTGGAGGTGAACTCGGCGATGATGCGGCAACGGGGCAAGGCAGGACTGGGCATGAGTGATTCAGCGGTTTACTTTGATCTGGTTTCGATTCGTGCAGCGCACGCTTAACAGAAGGGCTGCGGTCTGGCAATTATTCCGCGCGGATCCCCTGCCGTTGCGCCATCTGCGCAAAGGCTCCGCCGGCCTTGAGCAGCTCCTGAAAGCTGCCCTGCTCGACGATGCGTCCCTCGGAAAGCACGACAATCCGGTCCATCGAAGCGAGCGTGGAAAGGCGGTGTGCCACGCAGACGACCGTGCGGTGCGCCGCAAACTGGTCGATCACCTTCTGCACCTCCGCCTCGGCGCGTGAGTCCAGCGCGGCGGTCGCTTCGTCGAGCACCAGGATCGGGGCATTGCGGACAAAGGCCCGGGCGATCACCAGCCGCTGCCGTTGCCCGCCGGACAGGGTCACACCCCGCTCGCCCACCCGCGTTTCGTAGCCCTGGGGCAGCTCCATGATGAAATCATGGGCGAAGGCCTGCCGCGCCGCCAATTCCACCTCCGCCCGCGTGGCGTTGGGCTTTCCGCAGGCAATGTTTTCCGCCACGGTCTGGTCAAACACCACGACCTCCTGGCTGACCAGGGCCAGGTGCGACCGCAGGTCGGACAGCACCACGTCCCGCAGGTCCACGCCGTCAATTTTCACCGCTCCACCCGTGGGATCATGAAAACGGAAGAGCAGGTTCAGCAGGGTGCTTTTGCCCGAGCCGCTTTCCCCCGCCACGCCGAGCTTCTGGCCGCGCGGGATGACCAGGCTCAGATCCTGCAACACCGGCTTGTCCTGGTAGGAGAAGTTGACGGATTCAAAAGCAAGCTTGACCCGGAACTCAGGCAGCGGCTGGGCGTCCGGCTTGTTTTGCACCGTCGGCCGCTCGTTAAACAACTGGAACAACCGGTCCACGCCGACCGCCGTCTGCTGGAACAGCACATGCAGGGCGGCCAGCTTTTTGATCGGCGAAAAGAGGATCACGAGGCCGGTGCTGAAACCGATCATGTCCGGCACGCTGCGCTGCCGCCAGAAGATGAACACCACCAGGCAACCCAGCCCCATCATGGAAATGGTCTCGGTGATCGGATTGACCAGCTCGCGTGCCTGCACCCCCTTCATGCCGAAGTGAACCAACTGCCGGGAGTTCTGCCGGAACCGTTCGATCTGCGCCCCCTCCAGCCCGAACGCCTGGATGACGCGGATGCCGGACAACGCCTCGAGCAACGAGCTGCTCTGCTTGATGGTCACGTTCAGACCGGACTGCGTCACCTTGCGCATCTTTTTGCCGAGCGTGCGCAGGGGCACGAGAATCAAGGGCACGAACACCACCGCGACCAAGGTCAACTGCCAGTCCACGAGGCACAGGCTGACGAACACGCTAATCACCGTAATGGGCTCCTTGATGAGGTCCGCAAAACCCAGGCTCATGCAGCGGTAGAGTGCCGCCGTATCGCCGTTGATCCGCGTGAGCAGGTCGCCCATGGTCGAACGGTTGAAGAAGTCCAGCGAGAGCTGGTTCAGCTTGGTGAGCACATCAATGCGCAGGTCGTTCATCACCCGCTCGCTCACCCAGCACATGCAGTACGTGCTGAAATACCCCAGGATGCCCCGGATGCCCACCAGCACCGGGAGCAGCAGAAACCCGCCCAGCATCTGCTGCCAGTCAATCGGCCGCCCGGCCAAGGGCAGCCAGGGATCTATTGCTTTTTCGGCGCGCTCCCGAAGTTCACCGAAGCTGTTCCCGAGAGGCGCTACGAGCGGGCTGATCGGCAAGCCTGGCAACGACGATTTGGCCGATGCCGCCGCCACCGGTTCCGGGGACAGCCGGCTGAAAATCGTTTTGGTCGCCCAGATGAAGCTCGCATTCGAGAAGCCCAGCAGGACCCCGCACAGCACGCCCAGCCACAGCCGGCTCTGGTAGCGGCGCATGTACGGCCAGCCGAACTCGAAGACATTCCTGATGTGACGCATGTGGCATCAACTTACCGGCTGGTGCGGACGGCGTCGAGCGGTTGTCACGGGATGCAGCTTGAGGCAATGCCCCGGAGCGCGGCTGTGTCCCGCTCGGCGCGGGATCAGCCGCAGCAACGTC
>RFSE01000065.1 GCA_009924135.1 Pseudomonadota bacterium
CGCACCCGGCCGGGTGCGCTGGATCTGACGGGAAGAGTTCGGTGACCCGACCCGGATACACCTTGCGGCGGCACCGGGCCGAGGATGGTGCCACTGCTAAACTGGCTTGTCCGCCGCCACCACCATGGTCATCCACAACCAAGGAAGGCGACCGGCTCCCCGGAATTGGAAATTTTGGAACCCCGCCTCCCCCAGCAACTGGTAGAGGGTCCGGCGGCTCCAGAACTTGATGTGTCCACAGTCCCACAGCGGACTGTGGTGGGCGTCCCAATGATCAGCAAGGGATAGGGCAAGGTTCTTCAGATATCCGTGGTAGGGCGTGGTGCAAATGAACCGGCCGCCCGGTTTCAGCCCTTTGAAGCAGGCCTGGACGTAACTCCTGGGGTCATACAAATGCTCTACGACTTCCGTGCTCACGATGAGGTCAAACGCCGGTTCCCTGAGATCGGCCAGCAAGGCATCCGTGGCAAACATCTGTTCAAAACGCACCCCGGGATACGCTTTACGGGCCTCCGCGATGCCCGTGGCGCTGGGGTCGATGCCGGTCACCTGGCACCCGGCCCGGGCAAATTCACCGCACGTGAAGCCGTTGCCGCAGCCGACATCCAGCACCCGTTTGCCGGCCAGTTGCGGGCCGCACAGCTCCATGACCTTCGGCATGAAGTGCCGGTGCATGTGCGAGGCGTCGGCAGAGGGAAAATCGTATTGTAGGTAGGCGTTTTCGGCCATGGGATTAGTTTAGCGGGAAGCCAGGATTCACCAAGGCAGAAAGCAGCCTTCTGCTCAAAACAAGGTGTAGATGAAGGGTGCCGCCGCCGTGCCGCCGAAGATCAGCAACGCACCGATGGCCAGAAACGCCAGCAGCAAAGGGACGAGCCAGAATTTTTTATTCTCCCCGAGAAACGCGATGAACTCCTTCACAAGGCCGGCCTGCGGCTGCTGGTTGGCCTGCTCAAACTCGTTGGGTTTCTGCGGGTCGCTCATGGGCTCAGTATTGGCTGAAGTAACGCTGGGGGTTGGACGCCGACGGCGCGTCGAGCCAATAAGTTTTTAACGCGGGGTCCGGCTTCATCCGCATGGCCGGGCGGACGAACAGCCGTTTGGCCAGCCCGATGCCGGTGACGAGGACATAGAAGATGACCACCAGCACCAGGTTGCCAATGACCAGCCCCATGCAGCAAGCGAGCGCATACCAAGCGCAGTAGAATGGCTTCGCGATTCCGGGCAGCAGGTAAAACACCACCCCCGCGCCGGCCCCGAATCCGCCCAGCTTGAGGGACGGCGAGACCTGCCAGCCCTTGCCGGCCAGGCAGCCGGCCAACAGCAGCAGGATCGCGAGACACGGGAAACCGATGATGAGGCTCTTCGCAAACGTCCGCCGGGCGGCGGTGTCCGGATTCCAGTTGACCTCTTTGAAGGGGTTGACCATGCGGGTGATCCAGTTCAGAACTGGAAATAAATGAACTGCTTGACCTCGCGCAACATGAGGGCCGAGCAAAAGAACATCACGGTGTTGGCTGCTGCCAGTGCCGTGACCCGGGCCCAGATCGGAACCCTAAGGCGGCTCTGCCAGGTGTAAAGGCCGCCGAGTGCGAGCATGCCGATGAAGAACAGAAACACGACCAGGTATTGGTTTTCCCGGAGCGACATCACCCGGAGCCGCGTGGGGTCGAACGCACGAAGCAGCAGAAAATTCGCATCCGCTACGGACGGAGCGCGGAAATAGATCCAGCCCAGCATGGCCATCGCGATGGTCCACCCCCAGCCGCCGCAGGCCCGGAACCAGCCCGGCAGGCCGTTGCGCAGCCCGCCCGTCATGCGATAGGTCAAGATCAGCGTGGCATGCCACAACCCCCAGAGGGCGAACGTCCAGTTGGCACCGTGCCATAGCCCCATGATGAACCAGGTGCCGATCAGGGCGATATTACGACGCGCTTCCGTGGCGCGCGCCGGCGGCTCTGCCGCCCCGATGCCCCCGGTGGCCACCCCGTGCTCCTGGGGACGGGAACCCATCAGCGGCAAGTAGAGGTAGTCCCGAATCCAGGCCGACAGGGAGATATGCCAACGCTGCCAGAAATCCCGCGGCGAAAGGGCCAGATAGGGCCAGTTAAAATTCAGCGGAATGTCGAAACCCATGACCCGGGCCGACCCACGCGCCATGCGGGAATACCCGGCGAAATCAAAATAGATCTGCATGCCGAACGCGAACGCCAGGGTCCACACATCCAGGGTGCCCAACTGTCCGGGCGGCTGGGCAAACCCGTAGTCCACGATTTCACCCAGTGTGTCCGCGAGCACCACCTTCTTGAACAATCCCTGTAAAAGTTCCTCCAGCCCGCGCACCACGTCCGCCCCGCCGGGCCGCCGGTAGTTCTGGAGCTGCGGGACCAGCTGGCTGATCCGCAGGATCGGGCCCGCCATCATGGCCGGCCAGAAGGTCACGAAGGTGACATAGGTGCCATAGTCCCGGATCGGCTCTTCCTGCCGGCGATAGACGTCCACCGTGTAGCTGACGGAGTGGAAGGTGTAGAAGCTGATGCCCAGCGGCAGGATGATCTCGGGCAAGTGCAGCGCGAACGGCAGCCCGGCCAGCCCGGCCAGGCTCTGCGCAGTTCCGACGATGAAGTAGGTATATTTGAAATACGCGAGCAGGCCGAAGTTGATCAGCAGGCAGGCGACCAGCCACCGTTTGCGCACTGCCTCGTCCCGCGCCGCGTGGATCTTCAAGCCGCCGACATAATCCACACTCGCGCTGAAGAGCATCAGCAGCGTGAAGTCCACCCGCCAAAAGGCGTAAAAAATCAGGCTCCCGAACAGCAGGACGGCCCGCCTCACGCGGTCCGGGCCAAACACCACCACCGGCGCGAGCACCAGCAGAAAGGCCAGATAAGTCAGCGAGTTGAAAATCATGAACGCAGATCGATCACGGTGGGTCTTGAAGCAGGCCGGCCACCTTCCGTCCGAGGAGCACCTGGCCCTCGTGCTTGAAGTGCATGAAGTCGATGTCCTTGCCATCCAGCAGGCCCCAGCATTCGTTCGGGACCAGCCGGTCCAGATCGGCAAACCTGGCTCCCTGCGCCGCACAAAGCACCTGCACCTCTTGCTTCCAGTCCGCATACTGGGACAGGTGATAAGGCGGCTCCACATCCCATCTTAGCGGCACGATATAAACGAGACACCGGACCTGATGCTCGCGGGCCAGCTCGAGGGTTTCCTTGAGGGCGTCCATGTTCTTCGTCCGGCGGACCGGGATGATGTTGCGTTTGCTGGAAGGCGTGATGCGGAACACCCAGTTGCGAAAATCGTAGAGGGCGTAACTGCACCGGGCCTGGGCGGTGCCCCGGCGGGCCCACAAAGAACACCGGGCGGACAATTCCCGCTCCAAAAGCTCCTCAACCTGCTGTTGCCAGGAACGGGGCTTGCGGGTGGTGCCTTGGGCATCGCCCCGTTCCACTCCGATTTTTCCCAGTTCGTCTGCCAGTTTCATGCCAGCCGGGCGTCGCCGCATTGCGGCCAGCGTCTCCGGCGTACCCAGCACTTTCATACCTTCCCGCAGGCCGTCCTCCCGCAAGTCATCAAAGCAGACCGGCACCACCAGCCACGCCGGCTTCACCTGCGTGAACAACCACTGCGCCACGACGTAGTGCTCCTGCAGGCTGGCGTTGGGCAGCAGCAACCCCAGCATCGGCCAGCCCAGTTGCTCGCTCGCATACCGCAGGGCACTCTGGTCCCCCGCATGGTAGTCGTTGATGGTATGCAACTGCGAGTTGCCCAGCCAGCAGCCGACCTTGGCATGAGGGTGGCCATTCGTCGCCGTGAACAACTGCCCGTAAATCTCCGGCTCTGCCCAGGCCGAAAGCCGGACGCCCTGCCAAACGGCCTCGGCAGCACCGGTCTGGCCCAGCGCATCCGCCTCATCCTTGGTGACATGCGTGTGCTGCAGCAGCCACATGGCCGTTAACGCCATGACCATGCCGGCCACCAACGCGCCCGCCCGGATGCGGGCGGGCAAAACTTCCGTTGAGCCCAAGTCCTTCATTTCCTAGTTATCATCTGTGATCAGAATGGCTGGTTGGAACGATGCCTGGTGGGCTGCCCGCAACCACCCAACGGCAGGTGAAGGCTAGTCCGAACTCCCCCTGTTTCAATCCAATTTGAACTGCTCGATGTACCGTTTCCGCGCGGACTCGTCCTGGCGGGGTTGCTCCGTACGGCACAGGACAAAGTTCTCCAGCACCAACACGTCCATGTCCGACGCCATGAAACACCGGTAAGCGTCGTCCGGCGTGCAAACGATCGGTTCACCCCGGATGTTGAAGCTGGTGTTGATGATGACGCCGCAGCCGGTCTGCCGCTTGAACTCCTTTATCAGCCGCCAATAACGGCCATGCCGCTTTTCATCCACGGTCTGGAGCCGCGCACTCATGTCCACATGCGTGATGGCCGGAAGGGTCGAACGCGGCACGTTCACGCGCTTGCGCAAATCCGGATCCTTCATCAACTGCACCTGCTCCGGCGTGAGTGGCAACCATTGGTCCCGCTTCACATCCGCCACCATCAGCATGTAGGGCGACTCGCGGTCGTGATCGAAATACTTCGACACGTCCTCGATGAGCACGCACGGGGCGAAAGGCCGGAAGCTCTCGCGGAACTTGATGCGCAGGTTCATCTGCGACTGCATGGCGGAGTTGCGCGGGTCGCCGATGATGCTGCGCGCTCCCAACGCCCGCGGGCCGAATTCCATCCGCCCATGAAACCAGCCGATTACTTTCCCGTCGGCCATCTCCTTGGCCACCGCTTCCAACAACGCCGGCTCCTGCTCGTAAAACGTGCAAGGCGCCTTCTTCTCGTCGAGCACCCGGCGGATTTCCCCGTTCGAAAATTGCGGTCCCAGCAACGAGCCTTTGAGCGAGTCCTTCCCCTTGGGCGCACGCGGCTGATCCAGCAACTGGTGATGCACGAACAACGCGGCTCCGAGCGCCCCGCCGGCATCGCCGGATGCGGGGGTGGCGAAGACATCATCGAAGATGCCCGCCCGCAGCAGCTTGCCATTGGCCACGCAATTGAGCGCCACGCCGCCGGCGAGGCAGAGGTTTTTGCTGCCGGTCAATTCCTGCGCGTGCCGGGCCATTTTCAGCACGATGTCCTCGGTGACCTTCTGCACCGACGCGGCGAGGTCCATTTCGCGCTGCGTGATGGCGGTCTCGGGATCGCGCGCGGGACCGCCGAAGAGCGCGGCGAACTTGGCGTTCGTCATCGTAAGGCCCTGGCAGTAGTTGAAGCAGCTCATGTCCATCGCGAGCGAGCCGTCGGGCTTCACGTCCACGAGGTGCCGCAGGATGGTGTCCACGTAGCGCGGCTCGCCATAGGGCGCGAGGCCCATGAGCTTGTACTCGCCGGAGTTGACCTTGAAGCCGCAGAAGTAGGTGATCGCGCTGTAGAGCAGGCCCAGCGAGTGCGGGAAGTGGAGGGTCTTGAGAAGCTTGAGCTGGTTCCCCTGCCCGTGGCCGATGGTTGCGGTATCCCACTCGCCGACACCGTCGAGGGTGAGGATCGCCGCCTCTTCGTAGCGGGACGGGAAAAACGTGCTGGCCGCGTGGGACTCGTGGTGGCCGGTGAAGGCAATGCGTTTCGTGTAACGCCCGCCCAGGGCCTTCCGAATCTCGCGCGGCAGATGCAGCTTGGTCTTGAGCCACAGCGGCATCGCCATCATGAACGACCGGAGGCCCGCCGGAGCGAAGGCAAGGTAGGTCTCCAGAAGGCGGTCGAATTTCTGGAGCGGCTTGTCGTAGAAGACGACATAGTCGAGCTGTTCCGGCCTTAGACCGGCCTCCTTGAGGCAGTAGTCCACCGCGTGCTTCGGGAACTCGGGGTCATGCTTGATCCGCGTGAAGCGTTCCTCCTGCGCGGCGGCGACGATCTCCCCGTCCACGACCAGTGCGGCAGCACTGTCGTGATAGAAGGCAGAAAGGCCGAGGATGCGGGCCACGGGTGGTTAATGCGGTTGGAACAGTGGCCTCGGCCCCGGAAGTGGAGAGCGGCTCCGAAGCTTCCGGGCTTGACTCCAAACAACCGCTGGCGTCCTTGGCCAGCAGGATGCAGTTGAGCCACGGATGAATCGGTTGGGCTTAGCTGCCACCACCACTCCGCCCGGCCAGCTTCAGTTCGATCAATTTCAGGGAAAGCAGCAGTTCAGCCAAGGTCCGCTGGAACGCATAGTGCAGCCCCGGCCAGCCATCCAGAATCACCCCGCGCACGAACAGGGTATAGAACAGGACCAACGGCGGGGCGATGAAGATCATCTGGCGCAGCCGGTCCTGCAGCGGAAGGCCGCCCGGTTTGGCCTTGGTCAGCTTCTCCGCTTCCAGATCCGTATAGCGGCTTTGCGCCCAGAGCCAGCGGGCGAGGGGCTTGCGGTCATCATGGTGGATGAATCCGGCCAGCGGCGCTGACGGTCCCGTGATTTGCAGCAACTGCGTGTGGCCGTCGGGCACGTAACGGCAATGCCGGCGATGGAACAGCACGGCCCGCGGCGGATACAGCGAGCGGCGAAGCGGCTGCCCGTTCACGCAAATCCGGAAGCGGGCGAAATAAGCGACCGGGCCGTCACCCAAAGTCAATGCGCCCAGTTCGCGCACGAGGTCCTCGGTCAAAACGTAGTCCGCGTCGAGCGACAGCACCCAGTCGGTCTGCACTTGATCCACGCCGAAGTTCCATTGGGCGGTGTGATTGTCGAACGGCCGCTCCACCAGCGTCACGTTGGTGTGCCGTGCGGCGATGGCCTTGGTTTCATCCTGGCTGCCGCTGTCCACCACCACCACCCGGCGGGCCCAGGCCAGTGGCGCAAGCGACCGGGCCAGGTTGGGCTCCTCATTGTACGTCAGCAGGACGGGGGTGATGGCTTCGAGCATGAACGGCTGTGGTTATTTTCGGGCGCTCAGGATGCGGGCATACTCGGCCCGGAGCCGGCCGGCCACGCTTGGCCAGGTGAACTCAGCTTCCACCAGACGCCGGCCCGCGACTGCCTGACTCCGCGCCATGGCCGGATTCTGCAACAGCCTGGCCACGGTGGCGGCCACTGACGACACATCGAGCGACACCACCTCGCCGGCCGAGTGTTCGCGCAGGGCTCCGGCCAGGGCCACTCCATCGCTGATGACCACCGGCAAGCGCGCGGCCAGGGCCTCGACCACCGCCACGCCGAAGTTCTCGGAATGGGAGGTGAGGGCAAAGAGATCAGCGCCTTGGAGCAAGGTCTGCTTCCACTCACCGGAAGCAAAGGGGAGCCGGCAGGTCCGCGCTGTCAGCCCGGCGGCCTCCAGCAGCCCGCGCACCTCCGCTTCGTAGCCCGGGGGATCGGCATCCCCCACGAGGGCCAGCGTAAACCGGTGGTCCCGAATCCGGCCGAGGGCCGGGATGAGGACTTCCAAACCCTTTTTGTGATGAACCCGCGACATGAAGAGGATCACCGGCTCATCGGGCGACAGCTTCAGTTGTGTCCGCAACCGGGCCCGGGCTTCGGTGACTGGTTCCGGCAGGGCAATGCCATGTGGCACGACAAAGCCGGGCAGCCCTGGTTCGGCCAGCTCCGCCTCCTCGCGCTCGAGTTCCGTGGTGAAGTGCAGGGCGGCGGCCCCGCGCAGATTGGCCCGCTCCACCAGGGCCAGGTAGGCCCGCTTCTTGAAGGCGCGTTGCCCGAGCGACCACTGGCACATCTGCCCCAGCGGCCGGTTGATGTAAGGCGTGCCGCATTGCCTCGCCAGCCGCATGGCCTGCGTGGAGGCGTAGGAGAAAATGGCGTGCACGTGCAGCAGATCGTAGCGCGGCACCTGTTGTTGCAGCCATTTTCCCAAGGGACGGGAATAGCCAAACTCCCGGAGCGGCCGCAGTGGTGGTGAAGCCCGTTGAAAAAATCTGACCGGCACTCCCTGGTGATCGGCCACGTCATTCAGCCGCACGGACATCACCCCATCCCCATCATCGTTCGTGGTGGCGATTTCCGCCTCGACGCCTGCTTCGCGCAGGGCCCGCACCATGGCGATCACCGCAAAGCTCGGCCCGCCGCGCAGCGGTGAAACGGAGGGAATGACGTGGAGGACACGCATCAAGCCAGGCAACGAAACAATTTCATGCGGACCCGGTCGCTCCGGAGATCCGGCCCAGCCACTTTTCCAGGGTGAAGACCGCCCATTTCCGGTACCAGGTGTGTAACGGCACGGGGCAGGTGCGATCCAACGCGGCAAACGTCTCGCTCCATTCCGCGCCCAGCCATTTTTCAAACGGAAACGCGAAGCCGCGTTTGGGCTGCCGCGTAATCCACCCGGGAATTTCCGGGACCGCCTGCAGCAATAATCCTTTGCCCGGCTGCAATCGTACGGGGGCCGGGATGCGCGCCAGCGTCGCCGCGAGCGGCAGGTCGAGAAACGGCACCCGCAATTCCAGCCCGTGGGCCATGCTCATCACATCGCTGTCGCGCAACAGCTGGTTGCGCATGTAACCCGTCAATTCCAGCCGGCTGACCGTGTCTTCCGTCGTCGGATCGGCGGGCAGCTCCATGTGGGCAGGCATTTCCCATTCCGTCACACCGAGGTACCGTCGCGTGAGAAGCGCCGCTTCGGAGGCCGTGAAAATGCCGCGCATGGCGGCGTAGGCCGTGGCCAGTCCGGGCGGCTGGCCCAGCATCTCACCCAGCCGGCGCAGGGGCGGACGGGCGGAACGGCGCAGCAGTGCCTGCGCACCGTGCCGTAGCGGCCCCGTCCACCGCAGCCGACGGTTCAAGGCTGCCAGGCGTGGCACTTGGCGAAAGGATTTGTAGCCGCCGAAGAGCTCATCGCCGCCCAGGCCGGACAAGACCACCTTCAGGCCCTGCGCCCGGGCAAATTGCGAAACCGTAAAAGTGTTAAGCCCATCCACACTGGGCTGATCCATGGCCTGGAGGAACCGGGTGAACAGTTCACGGCCCTCGGTCGCGCCCAGTTGCCACTCGTGGTGGTGCGTGCCGAAGTGCGCCGCCGTCTGGCGGGCCAGCCCGCCTTCGTCATTGGGCAAGCCAGGGAAGGCAATCGAGCAGGTATGCAACTCCCGCCGGCCCGCCGCGTGGGCCAGCCCCAGCAGGGCGGTGGAGTCAATCCCGCCGCTGAGAAACACGCCGACCGGCACATCGCTGATAAAATGATGCTCCACCGAGTCGAGCAAGGCACGCCGGGTATCGCGCACCGCTTCCTTCGCGGCTTCGGCCGCCGGAGCGAACCGCAATTCCCAGAACTTCCGGACGGCCAGCCGACCACGCCGCCAGACCGCCAGATGCCCCGCCTCCAGGCAGCCCACACCTTTCAACAGGGTGCGCGGTTCCGGCACGGAGCCGGTGAGGAAGAAACCGTTGACGGCGGCGGCATCCACGGTACGCGGCACAAATGGCGCAGTGAGCAGCGCGCGCAGTTCCGAGGCGAAAACCACCCGGCCGTCCTGCTCACTGTAATAGAGCGGTTTGATGCCAAAGGGGTCACGGGCCAGCAGCCCGGTTTGCTCCTGCTCGTCCCAGAGCGCGAAGGCGAACATCCCGCGCAGTTGCTCCACACACGCCGGACCATGCGCCTCGTAAGCCCGCAGGATGACCTCGGTATCCGAATTGGAACGAAAGACCGCACCGCGCGCCAGCAGCGTTCGCCGGATTTCCCGGTAGTTGTAGATCTCCCCGTTGAAAACAATGGTGTACCGCCCGTCCGACGTGGCCATCGGTTGATGCCCCGCCGGGCTGAGGTCCAGGATGGACAATCGCGTGTGCCCCAGTGCC
This sequence comes from Pseudomonadota bacterium, assembly GCA_009924135.1. Lineage (GTDB taxonomy): Bacteria > Verrucomicrobiota > Verrucomicrobiia > Limisphaerales > SXTU01 > SXTU01. The sequence goes on from RFSE01000065.1 coordinate 9,794, forward strand.
GCCAGCCGGCTGGGCGCGAGCTGCGCCCCTTGATCGTCCGGTCCCCGATGGCGCAGGGCGCTCAGGGCGGACTGGAGCCAGACCTCGTGCCCGGGGTCCAGCGGCGTGGAAGCGAAGATGCCGGCAATGCCACACATGGTGAATCAGGGACGCACTGACGGCGAGGAGACCGGAACCGTGATGAACCGCCAGATGCGCCGGCCACCAAACTTCAGGACCAACGTGTAGATTGCCACGGCAATTACCAAACTTCCCAGCATCTTGGCGTTGGAACTCTCCAGATAGAAACCAGAACGCATTAACATGGCCGTGCCAAAGGCCGCGCCGAGCAGATAGTTGGGGGCTGACCGGACAATCAGTCCATAGCCACCACCCACCGCAAGACCAAAGAGAAAGATGGGAATGAACATGCCCGGCACCCCAAAGTCCACATAACTTTCGGCTACATAACCGATGCCGATCGAAGCCCCTTCATCGGCGTCCGCGACCCGGATGCCGGTGAATTCGTTGGTGCGATCCGAGTCGTTGAACACCTGTTTGTCCGGGAACAGGAAACGGGGCATGAAAACGTGGGCCAGCGCCTCACCCCACAGTCGGCCCCGGGCATGCGGCACGCCTGCCGGGACATTCTGGATGCAGTAGCCAAAGAAGGTGGTATAGCCAAACCGTTCCAGCATCATGTCCATGCCCCGCTGATAACCCGCCCAGTCCAGCCCATCCACCGCCCGGGCCAGATATTTAGCCCGCTCCTCAATTGGCATGTTGATGGTCTGCTGTCCCTCGTCTTCGCCGGCGACGAAACGCCGGTAATCCGATTTGATGGTCTGCCAGAAATTGCCCAGCCCAAGAGCCAGCACCAGCATCAGGATGGCCACCGGCCAGATTTTGCGCTGCGAGGCGACAAAGGTCATCCCGCCAGCCACGAAAACGAAGATGACCGTCTTGAAACTGCTGAAGAAACCGAGGAAGCCGTTCACAATCTCCATCCCCAGCAGCACTGAAGTCAGGCCCCATTGCCGCCCGGTGGAAAAAGAATATTGGAACAGAAGCAGCATCGCCGCCATGGATAGGACCAGGAATGGACCAGATATTTGAACCAACCCGGAACCCGCCATTACGTTGCGGGTCAACTCCCGCGCCAAGGACAGAACCAGCCACACACCAAAGAGGATACCCGGCCGGAGCTGGCGCAACTCTGCGGTCGGCGTTTCCGACCGCACCGGGGCCAGCCAACGCGCGGCCCAGCCCACCGCCGCCGAGAAACATAGCACACTCAGCAGGCTCAACTGAATGGCCTGTTCAAAGGCTTCGCCGCCAAAAAACCGCGCGGCACTTTGGCCTGCGAATTCCGCCTGCAAAACCGGTACAAAGGCCTGCCCCCATTGCCAGAGACAGACCCACAGCAAAGTGGGGGCTTCCCCGTTGCGCCACAGCAACCTCGGCAGCAGGCTTCCCGTGATGCCGCCCAGAACAGCCAAATTACTGTTCTCCCCCAGGATTACCGGCCCCAAGGCCAGCCAGCCCAGCGCGTATACCCAGAGAGGGATGGGGTTCCTAGTGGCAGCGGAAGCATCCGCCTCTCGCCCCGTCGGGGACCCGGAAAAGGTTGGACTCAAGGTGCTCATCGTCAGTTGGAAAGGCGGTCGCGGGGTGCGTAAATCTCCGCCCAGGCCCGTTCAAAGCGTGCCAATCCGAACCGCGCTTGGAAGTCCGCCTGGACCTCAGCCCGGAGGGTTGGCCGGTCACGCATCCGGTCCAACGTCCAGGCCAGGCCCTCCGCCAGGGCGGCACTGGAGGGCTCGCGGCACACCACGCCGTCCACCTCGTGGCGAATCAGTTCCGGCAGCCCGCCGGACGGGAAGACCACCGTGGGAGTGCCCTCGCGCTTGGCTTCGAGTACCACGTTCGCGCTGGGATCGGCAAACAGGGACGGGGCCGCATGCACATCCGCCCGGGCCAGAAAGAGCCGGGCATTGCCCACCCAGCCGTGGAACTGAACCGTGCCGTCCAGCCCGAGTGATTTTGCCAGCGCCCGCAGTTCAGCCTCCGTCTCCTGGGAATGCTCTGAACCACCCACGAGATGGAACTTCACGTCCGGATAGCGCCCGTGCAGCCGGTGGGCTGCCTCGACAAATTGGAACACCCCTTTCTCGCGCGTCAACTGCCCCAAATACACCACGTGCCGAAAACGCGGGTCCAGCCCGGGATCAACGGGGGGGTGGGAAGATGTTGGGGCCAGGTTGGGGATGATCAGCGGGGCACGCGACCGCAGTTCCGTCGCATAAGTGGCGGCGTTGTCCCAGATATATTTGGAATTCGCGATCACCCGGGCGCTCCGTCGGATATATCGCCGCCACATGAACATCTGGACGGCTGAATCCGCCGGGGCCGCATCCCCCATGCGCACCACCATGGGCAGGCGATGCCAGCGCACCGCCAACTCCACAAAATTGAAGGCGAGTGGATTCCCCATGTGCACATGGGTGGGCCGAAACTCCTTCACGGCACGGTGAAAAGCCAGATGGCACCGGGTCCAGTACCGGAAATTTACCAGTATCAGATGCGGTTCCGCCTTGAAAAACTGCTTTGACCATTGAAATCCAAACGGCATGGACACCGTTTGGAAGGCCAGTTGCTCCAGCTCCGTCCGTACCGCGCCACCGTCATTTGTGGTGGTCACCGCCACGCACACCTCAGCACCCAGGCTCCGCAATACCTTGAACACCTCAATGTTTCCCCGCTCATGACCGAAAAGTTCAAAGCCGCGTAAAACAGCGAGCACCCGCACGCCGCGAAGTCGTTCCCCCTGGCTCATGCTCCCGTCCCTTCCTGCATCCAAGCCGACAGCACTTCCGGCTTGGCGGCAAACAGGTTTTGCGCATCGAGGTCGCCCGTTTGGGGGCGCCCTGCCTCGTTCAACTGAAAAAGCCGGTAACCCGCTCCCTCAAGCACCGCTGCCACCCCGGAATCTGGCTGCCCGCCCAGGGATTCAAACATGACCAGCTGCGGGGCCACCTGCTGAATAAATTGCCCACCACCTCCGAACACCTCCGGTTCAAACCCCTCCACGTCCACCTTGAGCAGACCGACCTGACGTCCCCGGTATTCTCCGGCCAAGCTGTCCAGCGATACGAGGGGCACCTCCACCGTACGGTCCGCGCTGGTTGCGTTGGCGGGGGAATTAGTCGTGTCCGGACGGGCCAGGTCCGGCACCTTGATCCGCCCGCACTGCCGCCCGACCGCCGCCTGCACCAGTTTGGCATCTGTCCACTGGTTCACGGCGAAATTTTCGCGCAACCGCTGGAACGCGACCGGGGTAGGTTCAAACGCGACCACCTGCTTCGACCCCACCCGGTCAGCCAGCAGCAACGAAAAATGCCCGACATTGGCCCCCACGTCGAAGATGATCTGGCCGGGCTGAAGATGTTGGCGGCAAAACATCAACTCATGATATTCCGGCCAGTCCGAGTAGTGGAGTGCAGACGACACCACGCAATCCGGATGGGCCCAGAAGCGCGCCCCGTTGGCTAACCGGAGCAATTGCGGCCGGGCCGATACACGTTTGCGAATCTGCCAGCACACCGCCGCCGCCAGCTTGCGCCCCAGCTGCCCCGAATTGCCCGGGTTGCTGGTGATTGATCCCAGAATAATTCGCAGACTCATATTTAATTTCGCGGCCGCCTGCCCAGCTTTTCGACAGCCTCAATGGTTCCAGCCACGGCCGCCTCGACACTGTATTTCCGCATCCGGCCCGCCAACGCGGACTGATAGTCATGCCCGGCCCGGAATTGTTGCGCACACTGCTCGATACATCCAGCCAGACGCACCACATCCCCGGTCCGAAAGGTGAAGCCCGTCTCCCCCGGCGTGATCAGGTCCGGGGCGCACCCAACGGCGTCGGACACAATGGCCGGCCGGCCACAAGCCATCGCCTCGTTCACCACCAGGCCCCAGGTCTCCCCCCCGTCAGAAGGCAGCACCAAGACGTCCGCCGCCGCATAACAGGCCGGCAGCTCCGTCTGGTTTTTGAACCCGACAAATTTTACGGCCACGCCCATGCGCTCCGCGTCGGCGCGGAGCGTCGGTTCCAATTCGCCCGAGCCGACCATTACGGCGAGCAGTGGTCCGCCCGCGCCGCGATTGGACAAATGATGCATCGCCGCCAGCAAATCTCCGGGCCGCTTCTTGGGAATGAACTTGCCCACGAACAGCGCCACCATGGTCTGGGGGTCGGCCCCCCAGGTCGCGCGCAGGGCCTCACGTTCCGCGCCCGTCATCCGCGCGCGCGCGGCGAACCAGGCGTTGTCCACAAAGTGCGGCACCGGAAACATCTTCGCCGCCGGTACGCCATAGTAGGCCAGATACTGGCGGTTGCGCTCCCCCACGACCAGGAAACCGTCAAACTGCTGGACCAGCCAACGGTGGGAGACGCGCTTCAGCAGGCGTTTGAGCAGGGAACGGGGCGTGACCAGTTGCGAATCCCCGCGCACCAGCACGGGCACACCGTATCGCCGGCACGCCCGCATGCCCTGCAAGTAGGCCTTCAGATACCACCCGGACACCACGAAAGCATCAAAACCGCCGGTCCGGATCAATTCCGCTACCTCCGGTGAATCACAGCCGGAGAAGTGGTTTACCCCGGGGTGGCGCGAACGGTTCATCAAATAACGGTGGGAATAGCCGGAAAGCAGGTCCACGTCCCATTCGAAAGGAACCCCGAAATCCGCCTGTTCCTTCGCCGCCTGTTGGTGGGCAAAGAACACTTCCACCTGCATCTCCCGGGTCAGGGCGCGAAACCACGGAGCCTGATATTGGATCGGGTGGCTGGTGAGGATGCCGATTCGTTGCTTCATTAGCGGTTTGCTCCCGCCCAGACCCGGTCGAACAGTGTCGCAAAGCGCCGGGCCACGCTGCGCGCCGAATAGGGTTCGAACCCGGACTCGCGCCTTTCCGGCAGGGCCTTCAGACCCCGGCTCGTTACTTCGGTCAGCAACGCGGCCAGTTCCGCCACTCGTTCCTCCGGCCCGTGCGCTTCATTGTAGGTGACCACCCCGACACCCCCCAGTTCGCGGGCAAGTGAATTGACCGTGCTGGCTTCGTGAAATAGTCCGCACACCGGCCGGCCGGCCAGCCAGCAAGGGAAAATCTTGGAGGCCGTGTAGTGCGGATCAATGGAACCGAGGAGCAGCAAAGTGTCGGCGTCCTGCATGGCGCGCAATGAATCCAGATAAGAAATCCGCCGGGGCTCCAGATCGAACAGCTCGCCCACCCCACACTCGGCCGCCATCTGCTTCAGCCCATGGGGATCACGCCCATCCGGCTGGGCGCTGGTGCCGATGAACTGCATTTTAAACCGCCGCGCAGGTTGACGGCGGGCCAGCTCGCCCACCGCCATCAGGGCCGTGCGCGCGGCCGGCAGCATCCGTTGAGTGAGGGTGCCCACATAGGAGATCACCCACTCGTTCGTTGTGGGTTGACGACCGGCCTCCACCTGCCGGGCCGCCAGCGCATGGTCCGCTGCGTCCGCCCCGATCGGGATGACTTCAACCGGCACACCGGCCCGCACGAGTCGCCGGGATCTTAAACCATCCAGCGTCATGTCGGAGACCGCGCTCAAGGCATCCGCGCACTGCACCATTCCCGGCTCCAGCCAGAGGGCGATCCTTTCCGCCCAGGCCCCGCGGCCCAGCCACGGTCGCGGAGCGTTTGGCGACGGCACCCACGGATCCTGATAATCCAGCACGAAAGGAATGCCCCAGCGCCGCTTCATCCACGCTCCCACCAAGCCCCCGTAACCCGGCTGAACGCTGGCAAATACCAGGTCCACTTCGCCCGCCTGCACCATCTGCTGAGCCCGTTGACGCATCGCCCTCTGGGCCCGGAATGCAATGTCCCCGATGCCCATCCGCCGACAGACCGCCGCCGGCCAGGCCCCCACCCGCTCGACGCGCAAATGACTGGGCAACACGCCCCATAAGCCCTCGTCCAAAGGCCCTTCATAACATTCCGGCCGTACCGTGAGCACCACCGGCTCCCAGCCAAATTCGGCCAGATAACTGGCCATGAGCCGGGGGCGGAGCACCCCGGCCAGATTGCGCGGGACAAACTCGGGCGCGATCAGGACAACACGCTTCACAGGGGGCGGCACCAGCCTACTTCAGCACGTTCACCAGGATTCCATTGGAAAAGACGAGCGTGTTAGTCAGCCCGCCCGGCACCAGAACCGGAATGTTGGTAGAGATGCCGGGCACCGTTCCCACCTGGAACCCGGTGGCTGAGACCACTCCGTTCTGATCCACCTTCGCCAGCAAGGTTGTATCAGAAGCGCGGAACTCCATCAAGTTGGTGGCCTGCCCAGCGACGCCGAAGACATTCAGCGTCACATTTGTGGCCGTTCGAGGCAGCATGTTCACGTAGTTGAAACCCCAGAATTGCAAGCCCGAGCCAGGATCCGGGCTGTTATGCCCGTGCAGATGAAACTGGCCGTCGTTGTAGACAATTCCAAGGGTTTGACTGGTTCCGTCACTGACTTCGAGGCCGGTCCCGTTTAGCAACAAAGCCCCGCCAATCAGATTGCCCCGGGTCAGTTCGAGGTGCCCCTGGATCACGGTGCGGCAACCCGTTGCTGGCGGTCTGAAAGGTGTCACTATAAACGATTCGGGTTGTGTCGCGACCGCCGAGGCAATGCCAAACTGGTCAACATGGAAATCACTCTGAATAAAGTTCGACCCGCGCAGGACCATGCCCCACGGGCGCACGGTGAATTTCCGGTCGTACGAAACATAGGAATAATAGAGTTCCATCTGGTGTTCGTCGTCGGTCGCACCCGGCCAGGGCTCCCACCAAGTCTCCAAGTTCAGCTGCAGGACTGGCTCGTTGGTGCCCGCACCACTGCCATTGAAGCCCCACTTGAAAATCTTGTTGTTTCGCGGATCGACGGGATTTTTACCCAGCTGATGCTCGAAGGACCAGCCGGCCCGCCAAGCCGGATCCGGGTCGGCTGAATCAAAGAACAGGTAGGCGTTATTCGTGGTAACAGTCCGCAGCGCCTGACCACCAAAATGCGCCAGGGCTCCCGCCAGCGCACCACCCCGTCCCAAGCTCAAGCGGCCGATGGCATCCACGCTCAAGACGTTGGATATCACGCCGGAGCGGGCTTCAAACAGATTGGCAAAGCTGACTGCCCCCACCGCCACGTCGAAAGGATCGGCCCGGTTGGTATCCACCGCGTTTTGGAGCACCAATGCCACATTGGCAGGATTAGTAGTAAGCACCCCAAGTGGCGCCAGCATGTTCACGTTTGTCCCCGAGAGTTGTCCCGCATACAAAACGTCGGCCGGCAATTGGAGCCGGCTCAGCGAGCCAGTCAGAGCTGTAGCTGACAGGTTCGTCAAGCCACCGCCATTCCCGCTAAAACTACCCGCCAACTGGTTGCTCCCGTTGGTCGCCACCACCATTCCAGCGAACCGGTTTGACCCCGTAAAGATGTTGCTCGCCGAGAGCAGTTGGCCTGGCATCGCCGTCAAGCCGGCCACCAGCACCGCGTTCGTCGCCTGCAATTGCGCCGTCAGGCTGTTGCTCGTAGTGAGCAACTGGGCCAGCTGCGCCACCAGCGCATTGGTCCGCAACTGGCCCTCGTTGGCAATCAACTGCACCAGCGCCCCGTTCGTGGCCGTCAACTGGGCGGACAACCCGTTCGAAGCGGCCACCAAATCCGCCGTCGCCGCCGCCCGCAACGCTACGTTGCTCGCCAGCAGTTGGGCTGCGTACACCACGTCCGACGGCAACTGCCCCTTGCTCAACAGCCCGGCCAGCGCGGTGACCGGCAGGTTCGTCAAGCCGTTGCCGTTGCCAAAGAAACTGCCCGTCAACTGGTTGCCTGCGTTCGTGGCCAGCATCGCGCCATTGAAAAAGTTGGAGCCGGTGTAAGTGTTCTTGCCGTTGTAGGTGTTGTCCAAGGTGAACAGTTGGAGTACCAGCTGGGCGTTGGTGGCCACCAGATCACCCGCCAGTTTATTCGACGCGGTGACAAGCAGCAGGTCCAAGCTGTTGCTGCCCGCCTGATTGGTGACCCCCAGGCCGACCAGCAGGGCGAGCAACTCCGCCTTGTCCGAGGCCATCTGTCCCCGGAGCGCGTTGGTCGCGGCCAGCACATCCGCGCTCCGCGCGATCGACGCATCCAGTCGCGCCGCATCCAGGGTTCCGGAGGTGATCTTGGCCGAATCAAGCGGAGGGATTTGGGCTGGATTGAACACCCCGGTCACCGCCGCTGGCGGCACATTCGTCAACCCGCTGCCATTGCCAGAGAAACTGCCCATCAACTGGTTGCTCCCATTGGTCGCGACGACCATCCCGCTGAACAGGTTTGAACCCGTAAACACGTTGCTCGCCGAAAGCAGTTGACCCGGCAACGCTGCCACGCTGGCGGCCAGCAGCGCGTTGGTGGCCTGCAATTGTCCCGCCAGACTGTTGCTCGTGCTCAGCAATTGCGCCAGTTGCGTCGCCAGGGCGTTGGTCCGCAACAGCCCCTCGTTGGCCACCAACTGCACCAGCGCCCCGTTCGTGGCCGTCAGCCGCCCGGACAACCCGTTTGAGGAGGCCACCAAATCCGCCGTCACCGCCGCCCGCAGCGCCACGTTGCTGGCCACCAGTTGCGCGGCATACACCACATCCACCGGCAACTGCCCGCTGCTCAACAGCCCGGCCAGCGCAGTAACGGGGAGATTCGTCAGCCCGCCGCCGTTGCCGCTAAATCCGCCCACAAACTGATTGCTCCCATTCGTCGCCACCACCGGTCCGCTGAACCGGTTCGAGCCCGTGAACACGTTGCTCGCCGCGAGCAACTGCCCCGGTACTGCGGCCACGCTCGCCGCCAGCACCCCGTTCGTCGCCTGCAATTGTCCCGCCAGGCTGTTGCTCGTGCTCAGCAACTGCGCCAGTTGCGTCGCCAGGGCATTGGTCCGCAATTGGCCTTCGTTGGCGACCAACTGCACCAACGCCCCGTTCGTGGCCGTCAAGCGGGCGGACAACCCGTTTGAGGAGGCCACCAAATCCGCCGTCACCGCCGCCCGCAACGCCACGTTGCTCGCCACCAGTTGCGCCGCGTACACCACATCCACCGGCAGTTGCCCGCTGCTCAACAGCCCGGCCAGCACCGCCGACGGCACGTTGGTCAATCCCGCCCCGTTGCCACTGAACCCGCCCACAAACTGGTTGCTCCCGTTCGTCGCCACCACCGGTCCGCTGAACCGGTTCGAACCCGTGAACACATTGCCAGCCGCGAGCAATTGTCCCGGCACCGCCGCCACGCTCGCCGCCAGCGCCCCGTTCGTCGCCTGCAATTGTGCCGTGAGGCTGTTGCTCGTGCTCAGCAACTGCGCCAGTTGCGCCGCCAGGGCGTTGGTCCGCAACAGCCCCTCGTTGGCCACCAACTGCACCAGCGCACCGTTCGTGGCTGTCAACCGGGCGGTCAGCCCGTTCGAGGAGGCCACCAAATCCGCCGTCACCGCCGCCCGCAGCGCCACGTTGCTGGCCACCAGTTGCGCGGCATACACCACGTCCACCGGCAACTGCCCGCTACTCAACAGCCCGGCCAGCGCAGTGACAGGAAGATTCGTCAGCCCGCCGCCGTTGCCGTTGAATCCGCCCACAAACTGATTGCTCCCGTTCGTCGCCACCACCGGTCCGCTGAACCGGTTTGACCCCGTGAACACATTGCTCGCCGCGAGCAATTGTCCCGGTACTGCGGCCACGCTCGCCGCCAGCACCCCGTTCGTCGCCTGTAATTGTGCCGTGAGGCTGTTGCTCGTGGTGAGCAACTGGGCCAGTTGCGCCGCCAGGGCGTTGGTCCGCAACTGACCTTCGTTGGCAATCAATTGCACCAGCGCCCCGTTGGTGGCCGTCAACCCGGCGGACAACCCGTTTGAAGCGGCCACCAAATCCGCCGTCACCGCCGCCCGCAACGCCACGTTGCTCGCCACCAGTTGCGCCGCGTACACCACGTCCACCGGCAACTGGCCACTGGTCAACAAACCGGCCAGCACCGCCGACGGCACGTTGGTCAGCCCGCCGCCATTCCCGCTGAACCCGCCCACAAACTGGTTGCTCCCGTTCGTCGCCACCACCGCCCCGCTGAACCGGTTCGAGCCCGTAAACACGTTGCTCGCCGCGAGCAACTGGCCCGGCACCGCCGCCACGCTCGCCGCCAGCGCCGCGTTCGTCGCCTGCAATTGCGCCGTCAGGCTGTTGCTCGCGCTCAGCAACTGGGCCAGTTGCGCCGCCAAGGCGTTGGTCCGCAACAGCCCCTCGTTGGCCACCAACTGCACCAGCGCCCCGTTCGTAGCCGTCAACCGGGCGGACAGCCCGTTCGAGGAAGCCACCAAATCCGCCGTCACCGCCGCCCGCAACGCCACGTTGCTCGCCACCAATTGCGCCGCGTATACCACGTCCACCGGCAACTGCCCGCTGGTCAACAGACCGGCCAGCGCCGTGACCGGCACGTTCGTCAAGCCATTGCCATTGCCAAAGAAGCCGCCCACCAATTGGTTGCCGGCATTCGTGGCCAGCAAGGCCCCATTAAAGAAGTTGGAGTCGGTGAAGGTGTTCTTGCCGTTGTAAGTGCTGCCCAGCGTGAAGAGACGGAGTGTCAGCAGTGCGTTCGTCGTGACCAGGTCGCCAGCCAGCTTGTTGGAAGTGCTGGTGAGAAGGGCAACCAGGCTGTTGCTGCCCGCCTGGTTGGTGATGCCCAGGCCGGTCAGCAGATCGAGCAGTTGCGATTTGTCGGCGGCCATCTGCCCCCGCAGCGCATTGGTCGCCGCCAGCAAATCCGCACTCCGCGCGATCGCGGCATCCAGCCGCGCCCCGTCCAGTGTCCCAGAGGTGATCTTGGCCGCATCGAGCGGGGGAATTTGCGTCGGCAGAAACAGCCCGGTCACGGCCGCTGGGGGCACGTTCGTCAAACCGTAGCCATTCCCAAGGAAATTGCCCACCAACTGGTTGTTCCCATTGGTGGCGACCACCATCCCAGTGAACAGGTTGGAGCCCGTGAACACGTTGCTCGCCGAAAGCAGTTGTCCCGGCACCGCCGCCACGCTCGCCGCCAACGCCGCGTTCGTCGCCTGCAATTGCGCCGTCAGGCTGTTGCTCGCGCTCAGCAACTGCGCGAGTTGCAGCGCCAGGGCGTTGGTCCGCAACTGACCCTCATTGGCAATCAACTGCACCAGCGCCCCGTTCGTGGCCGTCAACTGGGCGGACACCCCATTCGAGGAGGCCACCAAATCCGCCGTCACCGCCGCCCGCAACGCCACATTGCTCGCCGCCAGCTGCGCCGCGTACACCACGTCCACCGGCAACTGCCCGCTGCTCAACAGCCCGGCCAGCACCGCCGACGGCACGTTGGTCAATCCCGCGCCGTTGCCACTGAATCCGCCCACAAACTGATTGCTCCCGTTCGTCGCCACCACCGGCCCGCTGAACTGGTTCGAGCCCGTGAACACGTTGCTCGCCGCGAGCAACTGTCCCGGTACTGCGGCCACGCTCGCCGCCAGCACCCCGTTCGTTGCCTGCAATTGTGCCGTGAGGCTGTTGCTGGCACCCAGCAACAGCGCCAACTGGGCCGCATTGGAGGCCTGCAACTGGGTGGCATAAACCAGGTTGGTGGGCAGGTTGGTGACGGAGACCTGCCCGGCCGTCAGGGCGTAGAGCGCAAACGGCACCGGGGTGAGTGCCGTTCGCGGCACCAGTGCCGCATAGGCATCCGCCGTACCGGCGGAGCGCACCTCGACTTGCACCCAACGACCCGCTCCGCCTTGGTAAGCGGCGAGCCCGTAGTCCAGCGCCGTGGTGAAATAACCGTTGGTCACCCCCAAGCCCGGGACCACCACCGCCGGCGCGACTTCGGCACCGTCGGTCGCCGCATCATACAAACGAAAGATGAAGTCATAGCCGCCGGTGGCAGGCTTGCCCCCATCGCCCAACTGGGCTCGAAATGAAATGGCAGCGGATTGTCCCCGCCCCGTCAGAGGCGATCCCAGCAGGGCGATTAACAGCAGGATGTTAAGGTGGGTTCTCACGGTTTTCGCAGGCGGTAAAAGCGCACCGGTGCCCCCGGCAAGGAAGCCGGGACCACGCATCGCCGACCATTGGCGGTGAGTTCGACCTCGACCGGCTGCCAAGTCTGGGCTGTCAGCGCGTTGGCCGATTCCAAAATCAAACCCTGAACGAGCGGCGGGTCGGTCCATGCCAGCTCCCAAACGCCCGGCTGGCCCTGAAGCACGAGCTGCGGCAGCTTGGGATCTTGCACCAGAACAATGGATCCCGCGACGGACGTAAGCGAGAACCGGCCAACATCGGCGGTGGCCAGGCCATTGTCAGAAGGCGCATGCTGCAACGGCTGGGCGATTTTAACCTGTTGCAGCGTGAACCGGGGCTGGCTGTTCGTGGCTGTGACCGCCGGTGAGATGATCAGGGCGGAGGATAGCAGGCTGAAGTCCGCCGCCGCAGAAATACCTGCTGTGGCCAGTATCACGGCCAGCCAACTGGCCGGACCCGGACAACGTGTGGTGGTCTTGACGGTCATGACATTCAAACCCGACTAGTCCTGGAGGACCGGGTCGCAGGCTCCAGAACTTCCCGTAGCCAAGCGGTACCGTAGCAGTAATGTAACATTCAGGCAAGCCGGCAATGCTTGCCCTAGGGTAAGGTCTTTGCCCGAGCGCTGGTTTAACCCAGCACAGCTGCCAAGGTGTCACGCACTGCGGCCTGACTGTCGGGGGGCAGTTCGGGATAAATCGGCAGGGACAGCACCTCATTGGAGGCGGCCTCCGTCACGGGGAAGTCCCCTTGGCGGTATCCGAGATGGACCAGACATTTTTGCAGGTGAACGGGAATGGGGTAATGGATGCCATTGCCGATTTGGGCCTGATTGAGCCGGGCTTGCACCTCCGCGCGGCGTAAGGTGCGGATGGCATACACATGATAGACATGACGCCGCTCCGCAGCCTGAACGGGGCGACCCAGCGGCAAGCCGGCCAGCAACTGGTCATAACGCGCCGCAGCGGTGCGGCGGCCTTCGGTCCACTCCTCCAGCTTGCGCAATTTCACCCGGAGAAAAGCCCCTTGCAAACCATCCATCCGGTAATTGAATCCCAGCAGATCATGGTGATAACGCTGCGTCTGCCCCCAGTCCCGCAGGCACCGCACGGTGGCGGCCAGCGCCGGGTCGTTGGTCACCAGCGCACCACCCTCGCCGCACGCGCCCAGGTTCTTGCCCGGATAAAAGCTGAAGCAGCCAATGGCTCCCATGCTGCCAGCCGCCCTGCCCCGGTACGTGGCTCCATGCGCCTGCGCGGCGTCTTCAACCACGGGAATTCCATGCCGGCGGGCAATGGCGAGAATGGGATCCATGTCAGCCATCTGGCCGTGGATGTGCACGGGGATGATGGCCTTCGTGCGCGGCGTGATGGCGCGTTCGAGGGCGGCCGGGTCCATGGTCAGCGTGTCGGGTGTGACATCCACAAACACGGGCGTGGCCTGCGCATACACGATGGCCGAGGCGGTGGCAATGAAAGTGAACGGCACCGTGATGACTTCATCTCCAGGCTTCACCCCCAAGGCCAGGAGCGCCAGATGCAGGGCACTGGTTCCCGAGTTCAGGCCCACCGCGTGGGCCGTCTGGGTGTAGGTGGCGAACTCCTTTTCAAACGCCACCACTTCTTCACCCAGCACGTAATGGGTGCTGGCGAGCACACGCACGGCGGCGGCGTTGAGCTCTTCACGGATGGAATCGTATTGGGCTTTGAGATCGAGGTAGGGGATCATTGGTTTCTGGCAGATTGAATCAGATGTTTGGCAATGTTTTTGAGGGGTGCGGTCCAGATACGCGTTCGCTGGCTGGCGAGCCAGTCGAGCAGTTGACGATGTTCAGTCGTCTCGAGGTACAGGCTGTGGGTGCCGGCGCCCACCCCGTGGAGGGTCAGGATCAACCAGCCACCACCGCCGATGGCGGCTTCAATGTTCTGCCGCAGCCCGGCAAAGGTCTCGCCGTCCGCGCAGCGCGTGCCCAAGTTGAACGGGGTGAACGACCGGGGATCCACCGCCTCGTCGGTGCGCTCGCCCCGGGCCGCCAGAAAGAGGCGCGGGACCAGTTGTTCCAGGCAGATTTGCCGGTCATCCGGCCCGATCCAGTTGTCCCAGCAGGTGTTGCCGAACGTGCGTTCCCGCTGGCCGTCCACCAGTTCCAGCAACTGGTTGGCCAGCTCCATCTCCTTGCACCAGCGATGCTCGCCATAATTGCGCAGGTCAAAGTCGGGCAGAATGTTGGGATTGCTCCGGCAAGGGTGAAAGAGGGTGTGGTTTCCCAACTCATGACCCCGTGCCACCAGCGCGTGCCACGCTTCACGCCGGGCCAGCAACCCGGACATGCCATGGGCGTAAAAAGTTCCCCGCAGGCCCGCGTGCTCCAGTTCCGGAGCCACAAGCTCGAGATGATTCGCCAGCCCGTCGTCGTAGGTCAGGCTCACTGCTCCCAGTGCGCCGTCAGGCCACGCGAAGCCTTTCCCCACGCTGATGGGCTTGCTCGTTTTGCCCAGGCTGCGCCCCGGCGGCAACACCGTGCGTTTCACCCGTCGCAACATGGAAATCACCCCCATCTAGGTCAACTCCACGGGCTGGCCACGCTGCTTCATGGACTGCGTGGCGGCCTCCAGAATCCGCACGGTCCGCAGGCCGGCCTCGCCGCCGGAAAGCGGGCTGGCCTTGCCTGCGATGCAATCCAGGAAGTGCCGGGCCTCCACCGTAAGCGCCTCGGTGGTTTCGAGTTTGGGGATCCACGCATCGCCGGTGCGGTAGCTCACCATCAACTGGTGCTTGGACTCCGGCGTATCACTCAACGATGCACCCTTGTCATAGACCTTGATCTTCTCCGACGGCTGGGTGTCATCGTAAAATACCATCTTCTTGCTGCCCCCGATGAGCGTGCTGCGGATCTTCAACGGGGAGAGCCAGTTTACGTGAACGTGGCCGATGAGGGAGCCCTCAAAGAAAATCGTGAGATAGGCGATGTTCTCGGGCTTCCCTGGCAGATGGCTGATGCCCGTGGCCGACACGGCCCGGGGTTCGCGCCCGAGCACATACTCCATGATGGCCAGATCGTGAATGGCCAGATCCCACAGCACATCCACGTCATGCTGGAACAATCCCAGATTCACCCGCACGGAATCATAGTAGTAAATTTCGCCGAGTTCGCCGCTGGTGACGAGCTCCTTGATCTTCCGCACCGCACCCGTATAGACAAAGGTATGGTCCACCATCAGCACGAGCCCCCGCTGGCGGGCGAGCTCGATCAGCTCCCGCGCTTCCGCCGCCGTCTCGGTGATGGGCTTTTCCACAAACACGTGCTTGCCGGCCTCCAGCGCCGCCTTGGCCAGCTTGAAATGGGTCCGCACGGGCGTGGCCACGCAAATGGCCGCGATGGCAGGGTTGTTCAGCAGGCGCGTGAAGTCACCGGTGACTTCCACTCCGGGATACTTCGCACTCACCGCCTTTTGTCGCGCGGGGCTCATGTCACACACGGCCAGAACCTGCGCCCCCTCCAGCTCGCTGAAGTTACGGACGACGTTCGGACCCCAGTAGCCATAGCCCACCACACCAATGCCAATAGTATTTGGCTTCAACATAAAGTTCGTCCCCGGTTGTCCGCCATCACCGCGCAGCGCCTGCCCTCGATCGCGCCGGCACGCCCGCCACGGTCGTGTCTGCCGGTACGTCGCGTGTCACTACCGCACCGGCTCCGACCATCGCACGCTCACCAATGGTGATGCCGCAAAGGATCACGGCTCCACTGCCGATGCTCGCGCCCTTTTTGACGAGCGTGGGAATGACCTGCCAATCGGCCTCGGTCTGCAACTTCCCGTCGCCAGCCGTGGCGCGGGGCTTCAAGTCGTTCGTAAACATCACGCCGTGTCCAATGAAGACCTCGTCTTCAATCGTCACCCCTTCACAGATGAACGTGTGCGACGAGATCTTGCACCGCGCGCCGATGCGGGCATTTTTTTGGATCTCGACGAAGGTGCCGACCTTGGTGTCATCACCCACGGTGCAGCCGTAAAGGTTCACCAACGACGGATGGAAGATCTGAACGCCCTTCCCTAGTTTTACGCTGTCAGCAATCGGCATAGGTTTTCGAAGCAGGCTGGATCACTTCACCTTCCGCAACCACAGGCTGTAAGCTTCACGGCCGTTCAGGTGCGGGAAATGGGCGGCGAAATCCTTGCGGGTGCGCTGCAGGTAATAACCCGGCCAGATGGCCGCGAACGAATCACCGAAGGCGAGCATGGTCTGCACGAGGTACTGCTCGGCCCAGGCCCAGCAGTTCTGGCGGATCCACTCAGCCGGGTAGTCAAACGGAAGCACCACATCATGGATATGAACGACGACCCCGGCGGGCAGCCGCGGCAGAATGTCGCAAAACAAGTAGGCCACATCGTTTCCCACCTTCAGTTCATGACTGGAATCGATGAACAAGATGTCACCGGCCCGCAGGGCCAGCAACCGCTCGCGTGCCCCGCTGGACTCAACGGGCTCGCGGAACGACTCGTCGCAAATGGCCGCGACTTCGTGCCGTGGATACGGGTCTATGGAGATCAGTTTGGTCGCCAGCCCGCCGTCGCGGATCGCCTGGCGCGTAATGCGCGTGCTGTTGCCGCTGCCAATCTCAAGGACCGTTCCGGGACGCAGCAAGCGCACGAGCGTGTAGAGCACTTCCGTGTCGGGAGAAGTGAAATAGTCGTTCGCGAACGAATAGCCGGCCTCGTTTGCCTGCTGCTCCGCAAAGCTGTCGAACCGGGCACGATGCTGCGCCAAATTGTCGAACACGAGATGCGACTCCGCTGCGGAAAAACACGCTGGCAAGGGAAACGCAGGTCGTTCAAAATAGCCGGCCGCCGCGAGGGCATCAAGGCGCGCCGTTTCCCGGCGCTCCGCCACCAACGTTCCAACCTTCAGGTTGGCCGGACGCAAGCCGGTGTTGAGCAGGCTCTTCAGTTGGGTGCTAATTGGCACAGCAGGATTCTTCCACATGGTCACTGTCCCGCCAATTCAATTCTTGCCCGCCACTTGACACGTCAAGGCCGGATACCACCACCGCCCAATGACTTGGGCTCAAGCCTGCCTCAGCTTGGAGGTTTCCCTCCATATAGGCTTCAAATCTCATCACCCAGGTGTCCCGCCAGTCGGTTCGGACGGAGAACCACAAGCCAGATCACCGTGGAATTCCCCATGCATCAAGGCCTGCTATTTCCCCTCAAAAATCGGGCCGAATAGCGGCACCAGCAGCCTGGCCCCCTCCACCGACAGATGGTTGTCGTCGCAGTAAAGCACCTCACCGTTTTTCACCACCGCATAAACGGCATGTTGGTTCAAAAACAGAGGGAACGGATCCAGCACAGTGGCCCCCATTTGCGATAACAAATCGAAGGTTTTGGCTTGCGTACGCCGGACCGCTTTGTGTTTTTCCTTGAAAACCCCCAGTTGCTCCAGATTGCCACCGTTCTTTGCGGTGATCGCCACCACCCGGGGCACATCAAACCCCGGGATGGGAACATCCTTCAGGACATACACCTTTGCTCCCAAATCCAACAACACACGCACCGTGGGCACCAGATCAGCCAAATCCTTGGAAGCACCCGGCCATACCCCGGCAAGCACGACATGCTTGATCTTGTTTTTTGCAATATAGTCGATCACCGCTTGGGCAAACATGGGTGATTGACCCTTCAGACTGTACCCACCGGTGCCAATGAAGTTCAGGGTGGCAGGGTCTGTGAATGAGTCGCCTGCACTCCGCGCAACGAGTGTCGCCGGCAGAGCTCATCCAGCGCCGGGGTCGCCGCCATGGCTTGGCTGTCTCCCCATATTATCACATGCACGGGCTTGGCTGAATCCGGCTCCCCAAACTGCGCAAAACGGCCATCCAAGGCCTGGTCCAAACTGATGTCGTTAAGAAAAGCCCGATGCGTACCGTAATCAACATAACGGAGGATTACGGGTGCAATTCGCGCGGGAAAGCCGGAGTTGTGGACGATGAGCCAGCCGCCCACCACCAACAAGCCAAGGGAAACGCCGGCAAAAACGAACACCCCTGACCGTTGCCGGATTACCAACCGCCTGCGAAACGGTGTCTCCACAAACTTCCAGGACAACAAGGCCAGTCCGATGCTCGCGACGAGCAGGCTGATCCGCGTCGTCAGGCTGAGATCGCCAGCAAGACTGTACCTCGAAAAAACCAGCAGCGGCCAGTGCCACAGATAAAGCGAGGAGGAAATCAAACCGATCAACACCAGCGGTCGGCTCGCAAGCAGGCGCCCGGCCATCGAGAAACCGCGCTCACTGGAACTGATGAGGAGGATTGCTCCCAGGCAGGGTGGCACGGCGGCGAGTCCGGGGAACCGTGTGGTTTCGCTGTAAAGGAGCACGGGACCAATGATCAGAGCGGTCCCGATCCAGCCGAGCGCTTCCTTGCGCCAGCAGCCGAGCAGGTTTTGCTGGTTGGCCATGGCGAGCAACCCTCCAGCCATCAATTCCCAGGCGCGGGTCGGCAGGAGAAAAAAAGTCGCCCACGCATGGGTGTACGTGCCAACCACGCTCAACCCAAAGGAGCCCGCCGCCAAGACCCCGACCGCCTTCAACCCGGAACTCCGTTTCCACCAAACCAAGGCCACCAGGAGCAGCGGATAAACCAGATAAAACTGCTCCTCCACGGCCAAGGACCAGGTATGGAGCAGCGGTTTCGCATCCGAACCGGCTGCGAAGTAGCCGGCTTGCCGGTAGAAGAATGCATTGGAAAGCAACAGCGCCTGCGCCACCAGCGACCGTCCAAACGTCTCAAAATCCGGAGGCAGCACCAACCACCAGGCGGCCAGGATGCTGGCAACCAGCACCAGAACCAGCGCGGGCAGGATACGAAGGATGCGGCGTTCCCAGAACCGGATCAAATCAAACGTCCCCGCAGCTTGTTCCTTGATAATTAATGAAGTGATTAAATATCCTGAAATCACGAAGAACACGTCCACGCCGACGTAGCCTCCGGGGCAGCCCAGTCCTGCATGAAACAAGACGACCGGGATGACGGCCAGTGCGCGCAGCCCGTCGATGTCCGGCCGGTAATTTAGCCCGTGGGCTTCAACGGCATTACCCGTTGGCTTCACTTTAAAGTTGTCCGGCAGAAGCGGCGGCAAGGGCTTATCTGTTCACCGAGTTCAACGAGGATATCCATCAGGCACGCCGGATTTCAGCTTGGGAAAATCGACCAACTGCATCACCCGTTTGCCCGGCGGCATGGATTGCAGTCTCAACTTTACCTGGCGGCTGGTTGGTGCGGACAGTCAGGCCCTTCCCAGGCCACTGGAACTCCCCCCGGCCAGCACGCACTCGACCGCTGCCAGCAGTTTGTGTTGCTCCGCCTCCCAGTTGTACCGGGTGCCAGCAAGTTCCCAGGCCCGGTCCTTGGCGGCCTGGAGTTCCGTTGGGTGCTCCATCCACCGTCGCAGCCCGGCCGCAAGGGCCGCCGCGTCACCCGTCCGATAGGAAAAGCCAGCCCCTTCGTAGACCGCAGAACCTTCGTTCATCGCGCTGGCCGCCAAGGCCAGCCCCCCCATCAGGTAGGTGAACACCTTGTTCGTGCA
>RFSE01000066.1 GCA_009924135.1 Pseudomonadota bacterium
CATTCCAACGACGACGCGGTGGAACCTCAACCCTGCCTCCCATGAAAACCATCACCATCCGGCGGCTGGACCTTCAGTTGGACGCCAATCAAGTCACCAAGGGTTCCACCGAGCAACAAGCCCGGCAGGCCCTTGAACTCATCAACCTGACCTTGCAGCGGGAACCCTTCGGCCTCGGTGCTCAACTCTTCGCCCACCCCGACGAGATTGAAGTCGAGTCCGGCGAATCCACCACCTGAAACCTTCACCCTGAAACCTTAACCCTCATCAATGTCTCACTTCACCACCATCAAAACGCAGATTAAGGACGTGGAAGCCTTGCGGTCGGCGGTCAACGAGCTGGGCCTTCGGCTCATCCCCAACACCGAAGCGCGCGGCTACATCAGCAACAAAACCAAGGGCGATTACATCATCCGGCTCAAAGGCCCCTACGACATCGCCGTCAACCAGCAGGGGATGGGCATGTAGAGAAGGAAGTCGGCAGCAACTTCGGTCGTCTGCTGCAACTCTACGGCGTCCACAAGGCCAGCATGGAGGCCCGGAAGAAGGGCTGGTCCGTGCTGCGCCGCCATCAACCCAACGGCTCCATCAAGCTCGTCCTCGCCACCCTATGAAACCCACCATTGAGATCATCGTATCATCCACCGGGGAGTTCACCATCGAGGGCGTCGGATTCAAAGGGGCTGGCTGCGAGAAGGCCACCAAGTTTCTGGAGGAGGCGCTAGGCCAGGTCGAACACCGGCGCAAGAAGCCTGAGTTCCACCAGCAAGCCGTTTCAAAGCAGCAACAACAGCTCGGCCAATGAACCCGGTGCTGACCTTTGACACCAACGGAATCGGTCACTGTCTCCACACTGACGCCATTCCGCTGCAAACCCTCGGCACTCTGGAAATCAGCCGTGCCACTTCAATCGAGTTCAACTCTGCATCTCAACAGTGGGAGGTGAAGGCCAACGACGGAGCAATCCTGTTCGTTGATCCTTCACGCTCCTGCTGTCTGGCGTGGGAGCTGGACCGATTCAACCTCTAACCGAAAGGACATCATGCGCCCAGACCTGCTCACGGTCCTGCGCCAAACCATCTCGCAAACCAAACCTCGAACGCCGAAGCCACTCGTTGCGCCGCCTACCTTGCAGCACGGGTGGCTTTTGCCGTTGCTGCTCCTCGCGGAAGATTCGCTGTGGGGACGTTGGAACGACTGGCATCAAACCATGAAGGCTGGCCGCGTCGTCGGCTCCATCCCCGTCATCGACTGGGAATCCAACCCCGCCGCCCGCCGGATGCTCGAAGCCGCGCTCAACAGCATCACCACGCATGGGAGCTGGCAGGGCTGGGGCTCGTGGCAGGTGTTCGACTACTTCATGGACTGGCTGCTCTTTGGCTTCGGCCATCGCGGTCAGCCAGCGCTGCCAACTGAAGCCTCCGAATTCGCCGGGGCCAGTGAGCGGCTGTATCAGGTGTTCAACTTGGAGACGCTGCTGGCCTGGCCGCACGACTACCTGGGCGAGATTCTTGCCGAGAACCGGCACGGCCAGCATCTCGGCTTCTATCCGACGCCAATGGAGGTGGCCCGGATGATGGCGGCGATGACGCTGGACGGTGAGGATGCCCGGAGCAAATCGGTCTGTGATCCCTGCGTGGGCACTGGCCGGTTGTTGCTGGCGGCCTCCAACCATTCGTATCGCCTCTACGGCTGCGACCTCAACCCGACCGTCATCAAAGCCACTCTGGTCAACGGCTATCTGTATGCGCCGTGGCTGGTGCGGCCGTTCCCGTTCCTCGACCCCCACAACTGCGACCCGGCCGCCAGCCAGACGGTCAGCGATTCAATCATCCAACAGGCGTGCCCGGAACAGCTCGATCTGACCGAACACGACTTCGACACACAAGGCCGCTTCGAACCCATCAAGAAGCGGCGTCCCCGCTACACCCAACCAGTCCTGATATGAAAAAACCCATCAGCCAGGTCTGGACGTTCGAGTCCGACTCCAACCCAGACATCAGCTACGAAACGCTGCGCTACACCGACCAGTCCATGTCGTGCAATTGCCCAGGCTGGACTCGTCGGGTGGCGGCGGATGGTTCTCGTTCCTGCAAACACACGCGGGCGGTGGACATGGGAACGGCGGACCAGCAATCCACAGCCACCCACTCCTACGAACCCCTCAAACCTCAACCCCAACATCAACACCATGCCCAAACCAAATCCCTCGAAACCCCCAAGCTCGGACAGCGCCGTTTTGCCGTCTGAGATGTCGGCTGCCATCACCCACTACATCCGCGCTGGTTATCCCGGCCTCTACGTCGTCTCGGCTGAGGAGCTGCGCGTGGAAGCTGAGTTCAAGGCGATCGCACAAACCCTCAACTACAGCCTGCACTTCTGGTCCGTGGTGGACGGGCTGATTGACGTGAAGGCCAAGACCGTCAACAACGCCAATGACCCGCTGGAAGCGCTGGAGGCCGTCAAGAACCTGCCGGAGAAGTCGGTGGTGCTCCTGAAGGACTTTCATCTCTTTCTCAGCGACCCGAACCCCATCCTGCTACGTAAGCTCAAGGACACGCTGCTCCACACGAAGTTAAAGCAGAAGCTGCTGGTCATCCTCGGCTGTCGTCTCTGCCTGCCGCCTGAACTTGAACACGAATTGACCATTGTTGAGTTCAAGCTGCCTGGTCCCGTTGAGCTGCGCGGTGTTCTCGGCGGCATCATGGAATCAGCCGGCATCAAGAGCTTGGAGATTGAGACCAGAGAAAAGGCCGTCGAGGCAGCATCAGGGCTAACGACCATTGAGGCTGAAAATGCCTTCGCCTTGTCGGTGGCGGAGACCAGAACGATCACGCCTTCCATCATCGCTCGGGAAAAAGCCCAGGCGGTGAAGAAGAACGGCCTAATTGAAATCGTGGAGGTCAGAGAAACGCTCAACAGCATCGGCGGCTTGGATCTGCTCAAAGACTGGCTGCTGAGAAGAAAGGATGCGTTCAGCCAGCGCGCTCAAGCCTATGGTCTGCCATCACCCAAAGGACTGCTGATTATCGGCATCCCCGGCACAGGCAAATCGCTCACAGCCAAAGCCACCGCTGCCGTCTTCAACGTGCCGCTGCTCAAACTCGACGCCGGCAAGCTCTACGGAGGTATCGTCGGCCAGAGCGAAGCCAACCTGCGTGCCGTCATCAACACGGCCGAGGCCATTGCGCCCTGCTGTCTCTGGATTGATGAACTGGAGAAAGGCTTTGCTGGGTCGAAATCGTCGGGAACAACCGATGGCGGCACATCAGCTCGGGTGTTCGGTTCGTTCCTAAGCTGGATGCAGGAGAAAACGAAGCCTGCAACAACTGGCGAGGAGCAGCGAAGGCCTTACCGGTGCTGAAATCGAGGCCGTGTTCTTGGAGGCGATGTTTGCTGCCTTTGAACGCGGCGATGAGCCTACCGAGATGGACGTTGCCGCTTCAATGAACAGCTTCGTCCCGCTGTCGCGTTTGATGGCCGAGCAGATTGCCGCGTTGAAGCAATGGGCCAACAACCGTGCCCGTCCGTCTACCTCCACCCCTGCAACTTCAGAGCGAAAGCTCCGGAAGTTGGGGGTGTGAGGGGAAAGGGAATCGGCTCACACCGATTTCTTTTCTTTAGCTATGAGCAGCGATGTGGGGTCAATGCTGGTCCAGTCTGCGGAAGAAATACGTCTGAAGCAATTCAGCAGGCCCAGTCCGCGCACAGTAGCTCCGCTTGGGCCAGCACCGTCTTCGTCGCTTCCTCCTGCAAGTCCGGCGGGTAGCCGTGCTTCTTAAGGATGCGCTTGACCATCACCTTGATTCTGGCCCGTGCGCCATCGCGGATGGTCCAGTCGATCGTCACGCTCTTGCGCACCTGTGTCACAAGTTCGGCGGCAATGACTTTCAATTCCGCATTGCCCATCGCCTTGACCGCGCTTTCGTTCGCGGCCAGCGCGTCGTAAAAGGCGATTTCATCATCGTTCAGGCCGAGGTCCAGGCCACGCTTCGTCGCAGCGTCCATTTCCTTAGCCAGCTTGATCAGTTCGTCAATGACTTCCTGCGTGGCGATGGCCCGGTTGTGGTAGGCGTTGAGCGTGCACTTCAACATCTCGCTGAACTGTCGGCTCTGGACGAGGTTCCGCATTGAGCGCAGCGGCGTGGTCCAGTTCATCCGGTGAGCGCTGCGAGCCGGAGGTCTTGGCGAGCTGGGCTTTGATGGCTTGAAAGAAAGCGATGTCGTCGCGCAACTCGACGGCTTCATCCGTCGCGGCGCAGAGGGCGAAGGCACGGGAAAGATCCGTAACCACCTGCACGAAGCGCTGCTTGCCGTCATCCTGTTGGAGAACGTGCTGTTGCCCGGCGGGGATCAAGCCGAGGCACTCGGCCGGAGTGCCAGTTGTCCACTTGGCCCAGTTGAAGCCGTGCATGATGGCGCACGCCACTTCGTGCTTCTCCTGCATCACGGCGATGGCCTGCGCGGTGTCGATGCTCGGGCTGCCCTGGCCGCCACTCTCGGTGTAGGTGGCGAGCGCGTGCTTCAGTTGATCAGCCAGGCCCAAGTAATCCACGACCAGACCACCGGGTTTGTCTCGAAAAACCCGGTTTACGCGGGCGATAGCCTGCATGAGGCCGTGGCCGCGCATCGGCTTGTCGGCATACATCGTGTGCAGGCACGGCGCATCGAAGCCGGTCAGCCACATGTCGCGCACGATCACGATGCGGAACGAATCCTTGCTGTCCTTGAACCGGGTCGCCAGTTCGCGGCGGTGCTGCTTGTTGCGAATGTGCGGCTGCCACTCTGGGCCGTCCTCGGCGCTGCCGGTCATGACAATCTTCACCACGCACGCCTGTTTCCCCTCGGCTTCGGCGTCGTCATCCTTCGCACTGGCCCATTGCGGACGCAGTTTGATGATGGCGTTGTAAAGCTCCAAGCAGATGCGGCGGCTCATGCAGACGACCATCGCCTTGCCGTCCATCGCTTCCAGCCGGCGCTCGTAGTGCTGCACGAGGTCCTCGGCGATGAGCGCGATGCGCTTGGGCGCACCCACGAGCGCCTCCAGTGCGGCCCACTTGGTCTTCAGTTTCTGCTTCTTGGCCTCTTCCTCGCCCTCGGTGATTTCGTCGAACTCCTCGTCGATCTTTGGCAGTGCCGCGTCGTTGAGCGCCAACTTGGCGATGCGGCTCTCGTAATAGATCGGCACCGTCGCTCCATCGGCCACGGCGCGCTGGATGTCGTAGATGCTGATGTAGTCGCCAAAGATGGCCCGCGTGTTGGCGTCGTTCTGCTCGATGGGCGTGCCGGTGAAGCCGATGAACGAAGCATTCGGCAGCGCGTCGCGAAGATGCCGGGCGAGACCATCAATCAAATCGTATTGGCTGCGGTGGGCTTCATCGGCGATGACGACGATGTTCCGCCGAGCCGACAGTTCAGGCATTTTCTCGCCCTTCTCCGGGAGGAACTTCTGGATGGTCGTGAAGACCACGCCACCGCTGGCCACTTGCAGGAGTTGGCGCAGGTGTTCCCGATCCTCCGCCTGCACGGGCATCTGGCGCAGGATTTCATGGCAGCGCTGGAACTGGCCGAATAGCTGGTCGTCGAGATCGTTGCGGTCGGTGAGCACCACCAGCGTCGGGTTCTGCATCACCGGATGCCGCACGATGCGGGCGGCGTAGAAGAGCATCGAGAAGCTCTTGCCGGAGCCCTGCGTGTGCCAGACCACGCCGGCACGGCGATCACCCGGCTTGCCGTTGTGCATCCGGCCCGCCCAATAATTTCCCTGCTCATCGTGGCCGAATCCCTCGTCGCCCATGCCACTCGCCCGCGCCGTTTCCTCCACGGCGGCGTTCACCGCGTGGAACTGATGGTAGCCCGCGATGATCTTGTGCAGCCGGTCGCTGTCCGGGTCTTCCTCGAAGACGATGAAATGCTGGAGTAGATCCAGAAAGCGGCTTGGCTCGAACACCCCGCGCACCAGCACCTCCAGTTCGAGTGCGGTCTTGGGTGCATCGCTCGCGCCATCCACCGTGCGCCAGACCTTGAACCACTCCGGGCTGGCCGTGAGGGAGCCAATCCGTGCCTGCAAGCCGTCCGAGACCACCAGCACTTCGTTGTAGTGAAAGAGCGGGCCGACTTGCTCCTTGTAGGTTTGCAGTTGCTTGAAGGCAGACCAGATCGTCGCCTCTTCATCTGCTGCGTTCTTCAGCTCGATCACCGCCAACGGCAGGCCGTTCACGAAGACCACAAGGTCCGGCCGCCGGTTGTGCTGGCCCTCGATCACCGTGAACTGGTTCACCACCAGCCAGTCGTTGTTGCCGGCGTTCTCGAAATCCACGAGCCGCACATGATCGCCCGCGATGCTGCCGTCCGCCCGTTTGTATTCCACCGCCACTCCGTCGCGCAGCATCGCATGAAAGTTCCGGTTGGTTTGAACCAGCGACGGCGTCCCCACTCTCAGCACCTTGCGTAACGCTTCCTCCCGCGCCTCCTCTGGGATGAGCGGATTCAACCGCTGAATCGCCTCCCGCAACCGCCCCACGAGCACCACGTCACCAAACGAATCCCGCTCTGCGGCCGGCTCCCCCGGAGCCATCTTCGGCCCGTGGCCGATGGCGTAGCCCAGCTCTCCGAACCATCCGAGGGCGGCATCTTCGACGATAGATTCGTTCAGGGCAGTGGGCATCGGCGGTTTGCTCCTAAATGAGAAACCCTCGCAATTTCAGGGTCTTGAGCATTGTTCGGCATCTTCTGGCGGTTTGCGTCTAAATGGAGTTCAGGCCCAGAACGGTGTGTAATGGCGGTAGCGCAACGATGTCTGTTCAGGGTCGGCCAGCTTGATCTTGCCAGCCTCAACAGTGTCCCGAATCGCGCGGGAGGCGGATTCGGTTTTCTTCTCCGGCAGTCGGAAGCGCTCACGCAAACTTTGGTTCGTCATCCTCTCGTTCATCACATACCGCAGGCAGCAGTGCTGATAGGTAGCCCGGATTCGGTCAATCCGATCCATGTCCTCAAAGTCCTTGTGGGCGAACAGCACTACCGAGGTGCGCTTCTCACCGACACGGAAATCCGGGGCCGGCAGTTGGTAGGTCTCCACGGCTTGGATCACCTTGTCCACGCCGCTGCCCTTCTCCTCGCAGATGCCCAGCCGTCGCATCAGGTCAGCCAGCCGCTCGTTGCGCGATTGGTATTCATCAATGAACCGGTCCGGCGAGATGAACGGCTTCCCTGGATTGGAAATCTCCATGCGGTCGTCGTAGAGCTCGATCATGACGGAAGTGCCGGACTCGGTGAAATCCTGGTGGATGAGCGCATTGGCGACCAGTTCGCGCACCGCGATTTCGGGGAACATCTTCACCTCCCGGCGTAGCGCCTGTTCGATCACCTCGTTCGACGGCACCAGCCCGTTGATGAACTCCACCAATTCCTGAAAGCCCACCGCGTAGCCCTTCGTCCCTGGCTTGTCCTGCTTCGTCTCCAGCTTGTTCGTCCCTTGATAGACGATCACCCGTGCCGCCTTGCGGGCCAGCCGGTCGAACTGCTCCAGCTTCTTCGCGAACAGAATCCCGCCGAGATTCGTGATCGTCCATCCGGCTGCATCGCGCTGGATCAGCTTTTCACTCTCGAATCGCTCCAGCACGCCGGCCCGGTTCACCGGATAAGGCAGATGCAGCAAGTCGAAGTAGCTCTGCGTGTCCAGCAGTTGCACCACCTTGTCGTCGTCGCAGTTCTTCAGCGCCGGCTGGGAAAGCCAGTCCGGCTGTCCCTCGGCGAAGATCGTCCGCAACCTGTCCTCGCTCATCGGCACCAGCTCCTCACCGGCACGCATGAGGTAGGCACCCTCGAAATCGTAAACCGTGCCGAGCGGACGACTGGGAATGTGGAAGACCAGCACACGGCCATCAGGGTGCAGCACTTCCTCGATCTCCACTCGGAAGCGCAGCGTTTGAAACATCTTCGCCGCCATATCCACCGGATCATTGAAAGCCGCTGTGCCGACGACCTTGCGCGGCGGTTGATCCTCGATGCCGAGCAGCAGGTGCCCGCCGCCCTCATTTGCCAGGGCCACGCAGTATTTGTAGAGCTTCCGGTTGTCGAACTGCGTCTTCGCTTCCTTGAACTCCAACCGCTGGTGCTCCGAACGAGCCGCCCGCCAGGTGTCAATCTGTTGAATCGGTGTCGCCATGTTCAGTGAGCAGACTGAGCCAATTATTCACTCCCGCCAATGCTGAACACGGCGTTCAGTTTTGACGCCAGCGGCGCGACGCAACGACACTGAAGGTTAAAATGGCACGTCCTCATTGGCCTCAACTGGTTTTGGTGCGGGCGGTTTGCCAACGGCGGCGTAGATGTCTCTGGCCACATGGTAGGCCTTAGCGACCTGATCGTTTTCGACGCAGGCGGTCCGCATGGCCGTGATTTCTTCCTCGGTGAAATCCTTGATTTCCACCAGCAGCGTGCGCAACGCCATTGCCATCAGAAAAGATTCGGCCTGGGCAAACGCGCTGACCAACGACCGTCGCATCTCGCCGTGGGTCTGGGGGTTGGCGAGCAGTGCGGCAACGATGGCATCGGCCAGTTTCTCCGGCTTATCAAGGGAACCGGGCACACCTTGAAACTTTCCGGCAAAGCCATACGGGTCCACGCCCAGGCGAACCGGCACCACGAGGACGCCACGGCCCAGCGCCCAGCCGATTTCCTGATCAGTCCAGACGCTCGCGTGAAAATCAGGCGTGATGAGCGCGGCCAACGCGTGCATGGACCGTAGGCCCAGCTCAATTTCATCGCGCCATTGCAGGCTCGGTTCGATGTCCTCGTGGGCGACGAACGCTGCGACGCCACGGAGGGCGAGTTCCGCCTTCAACTTGGAAACGGCAACCCTGTGGCTGGAGACATGGCTCAGGAAAAGCCGCAGGCGACCCTCTGGCCACAGGCGGCGAACTTCAAGTTCGGACGGAGCCATGCGCTGTCCCAGCACAGACGCGCCCGGAGTGATGGGGGTAATCGTCACCTCGCCGACTGGATCATTCGGGTGCAGCCGCCCGATGTAGCTGAGCTTCGCTTCGATTTCCTTTTCGATGGCTGTCAGGCGAGCTTCCAGCGTGGCGAAAAACGGCACGGGCACTTCTAGGCGTAGCGCCCAAGTGTAGGTGCCACCATTCCAGTTGTCGTAGTTAATTTCGTCGAAGTGAGCGTGGGCGCTCTCAAGCATTTCGAGGATCTCGCCCCGTCCTTGATGGCGGAAAATATCCGCCAAGGTCGCCATCACTTCGCCCACTGGCTTGGGAAAGCCGGCGCTAGGCACGTGCGACCTCCCGAATCCGTGCCGAGCTCAACACGCCCCCCTGAAGCTTCAGAAGTAGTGATTCGCACCACTGCTCCATCAGCACAACTTTGCCAATCAAATGGTGCTCCGTCGCAGGTTCACAGTGCGTGAGATGCGGCCCGTGCCCTACCGCATAGCTCAACTCTCCAAACCATTCGAGACCTGTGTCTTCGACGATGGATTCGTTGAGGCTCACGATTATTCTGGCGGTTGTTCTACAATTAGAATGGAGCGTCCGTTGACTTGGGTATCAAAGCGAGCAGGCGGTCCCTTAGGTCAGTGGCTGCCAGATACTGTTGCGCAGTGCCTTCGTGGACAACGAGTTGAACTTCCGACACATCCAGCTTCTTAGCTACATCAGCGCGCTTTGCGACCGTGCTGGCTGCGTCGCGACACCGGGCAAGCACGAGTAGGCGACGTTCGCTGTCACTCTTCAACGCCTGAGCCAGCATTTTGTTGATGTGGCTGTCACCAAAACCGTAGCCGATGCAAACGATGAGGCGCGCAACCAGCGAGAACCGGCGAAACTCGTAAGCGTAGAACAAATATGGATCTGCCGCCTCCAGTTTGAAATCACGGCCAAAAATGACCTCCATGTCCTCTGGCTCGATGCCCTCGGTCTGCTCTACGGAAACGAGGGCCTTGGTCTGCTTGTCGCGCGTCCAATTGATCGAGCCGTGCAGCTTGTAGAGGTAAATCTGAGGGAGCGGCTGCGCGGACTCCGCGTCCTCAAATCGTTCCCAATCCCACGCGTGCCTGACCCCGACCCCGGGAAAACCAGTCTCGACGCGAAACTCCTGCGAGTGGAGTCGCTCAACTGACAAATCGTAGTTCAACGAAAATATCCTGAGGGGAAAATTGAGATCCTTTTGAAGCTGGATGAACCCCCGGTAGTAATCAGCCTGTGACGGATCATCTGGGGACATCCATCGTTTCAGGGTTTTAAGAATCAGCCGGCGAAAATCCTTTACCCGCGTGAAATCACCGCCAGCCAAGGTGACGAGCCGGGAGTTCCAAGAAGCGATGAACGGGTAGAGCGGATGCTGCTCGTTTCGCTCAAGCTCATACAGCGTGTTCACCAGCGTCTCGATGTTGTAGGATACCTCATCGCCAAAACGGCCCTTCAAACCCGCTGCGTAATGAATGGCGCTCTTGATATGGTGGTAGAGCGGCTCGAACGGCCGCCAGTCGTCATGGGACTTCAACAACCCCTCGATGCGGTCGACCATCTCACCGGCGGCCGGAATCTTGGCCTCAGCGCTCGCGCCCGCGCCGAGAAGGAACATGATGTCTTTATTTCGGCTAACCATAATCGCCTCTTACAAGAACCACGGCTTCAAGTCCTCGACGCCAGGGAGCGGCAGTCCTCGCTCGTGGAAGTCATGCACGACATCCGCAACCAGGTGGCAGTAGAAAACCGACACCGGGGCACTTTTCGCATTAAAGCCGCGCCAGTTCGCACCTGACAAGTTCACCAACTCCTGCAGCAGCGTTTCCTCGCTCACCCGCTTCGTGTCGCTCACCCGTAGGATTTGCAAATGCGTTGGTCCTGGAAAGGCCTTCGTAACTGTTAATTTTTCCGGAAGAATGCCCTCAAACCACACCAGAAATTCTCCGGCTCCCAGCTTCACTTGCGTCGCCTCGTAAGGCACAAGGCTGTTGACGCCACGATTGCCACCGAAGAAGCGACTCCGGTGGTTTACCTTCACGACGGCAAACCGCGTGGTTCCCGAGTCCGGACTGGCGGCAGCCTCCTGCGTGACCTTTTGAATGGCGTCAATCTCGTGACGCTTTAGTTTGAAGGATGTGTGGATCACCACCCGCGTAAAATCCTTCGCGTTGGCGACGAGCAGTTGGCGGAGATTCTCCCGAAGCTGCGCAAGGTAATCCGTCTCCCGCTCGGATTCGCCAAGCACCTTGATCTTCTGGAACAGGCCGCTGCTATCCGTCATCACCGAGAAGGCGAAATGTTTGTCCACCTTCACCTTGTCGGATTCGATGCGGGTCTTGTGTGACTGGCTGATGCCGATGATGAGGCTGCGCTCGCTGGTCGCGGTGGGCCGCACCTTCCATGGCTGTCCGCCCGCTTTGCAAAACACTTGGAGCGCGATGTTGGCAGTGGCCCATTTCAACGCGCTTTCGTCCTGAATCACCCCCAGCGTGCAAACCTGGGTTGAAACACCACTGTGAGTGAACACCGCCTTGTGCGCGAGATACGCGGCATCATCATCTTCCGGGATCACCAGCACCGGCATGACGAGGCCGCTCTCACGCTTAACCCGTGCAAGCGCCACTTCCATCGCCTCGCGGGAAAAATCCGGTATGACAACCGGATTTGAATCAATTTCGAGGGGACTGCGAAAGAGACTCTCGAAACCAGGGAAGCTAAACTTTTCACGCTGCTTCGCCCCCCGCAGGGCCACCGCCAAAGTCCTGGCAGCCGGGCGGTCCTGCTCCCGAAAAATGAAGAGCAGCCGCGGCGAAGATTCCACACACTTGAGCGGGCCAAAGTCCCGCAGACCGGTGAACTGGTTCCGAGACTCCTTGTTTCCTCCGAAAACATAAACGCGGCTCCTAAGTCGATCCGCCGGCAACGGCTCAAATTCCCGGCTCAAGCGAACGGGCTGCCCTTGACCGGACAGCTTAAGGTCCGAGAGGACCGTCCACCGCTCCTTGACGAAATCGGTGATCTTGGAAATCCGCTCCACGTAATAGTCCAGGTTTCGTTTGAAATTCCGGTCAAGGCTGAGACTGAGCTGCTGGATTCTCCGTGAGAACGGAACGCCCTCCGCCAAACGGAAATGAAAATCCACGAGGAACCCGAATTTCGCAGCCGACTTCAGCAAATACGGCTGAACGATCAGTTGTTCAACTCCCTCCGTGTGTCGCACCATGCACAGATGCGCCTCGGGCAAAAACCCGTGATCGGGAATCCAAAAATCCTCCGGCTTCAACTGAGCGCGAACATTCGCGCAGAGTGCATCGAAGATCACCCAGCGGGTCAGGTCGTTGTTGAAACCCGGCTGGGCCATGAATTCCTCGAATCCGTCGCGCGCATTTAGCGAGACCCAATACGAGGCCCGGTCCTCAAGGTTCGCCGATGACCTTGGCAGCGAGTAGCCATGAATTCCCCTGTCTTCGGGACGCGCCCCAGCGGCGTCTGGCCGAATCTGGCGGTAAACCCGGAAGGCGGGAATCTCCCCTGCGATGGGGAGAAAATTCAGGTGAATCCGATAGCTGTCAGCCATGGGTTTCCTTTTTGGACTTCGCGCTGAAATCCGCAATGTTCTTCGTCTTCAATTCTCCGGACAGCAGTTTGGGCAGCAGCGTGTCGCGCAGGGTGGCAAGGGTGCGGGATTGTTCCGTGTTGCGGTTGATACGGTCGAACATCGGTTTCACGATGTCGGTGAAGGCTCGAATCAGCGACGGCGACGGAATGACAATCTTCATGTCCAGCACGCTCTCGGGTCTGATGCGCTGGTGGCTGCCGGTGGTTCCTGTGACAAGCGTTCCGTAGATGCTTGCGAAGGCGGAACTGGTGAAGAGCGAGAACAAATACTCCCGTGACACACCGGGCTTCGAGCACGCGACCATGAATTCGGTAGAGCAGACCGAGCGACGCGAAGCATGGAGGTCTGGCAGCCAGATGCGGGGGATGTGCGGATTGAGCTTGGAGAGCAGCACGGAGTTCGGGGTGACGGTGAACTTGTTGCTCATGATGGCACTGCCCAATTCCGGCTTCGGAGTTCGGCCATTGTCGAAAGCAGGCAGGCTGAAATGGTCGAAGGCCTCCGTTGGGAAGTCGCCGGGATTGACTGCTCCACGGTTGAGAGTGGCGAGGTCGCCGACCTTCCCAACCGTCCAGCTTTTCGGGATGTGACCGGCTTCGGAGTCTTGGAAGGTGGCGGGGAACAGGGCGGCGGTGGTTTCGTCGAGCCCGCCAGGCTTGCGTCCGTCGAGCTTGGCGCGGACAGGGTCGAAATCCACGAACCAGCTCTGGAACAGCGCCCGCGCCATCGTCTCCAGCGTCGCGTTCATCCGCTGGTTCAACTCGATCTTATCGTCCAGTGCCCCCAGCACCGCCGCGATGGCTTTTTGCTCGGCGAGGGGTGGAAGCGTGAGACTGACTTTGCGAAGTTCGCTTTGCCGAATGCCGACAACGGTTGTTCCAGTGCCGCGTGAACGAAGCTCCTCCTGAACCGGATTCGATTGCAGGAGAAACTTGAGAAACGTGTTGTCGAGAACGTCGGGCTTTCCGCGCAGCGTGATGACACGTTGCGCCAAGGCAACCTTCCGTCCGTCCAGTTGCGCGACTTCACCGAGCGGTGCCTCGGTCGTCATCACGATGTCGCCGGGCTTCGGCATTCCGCGTCGCATCCAATCGTCGAAATCCGCTTCGGCGATAAACTCCTCGGGCTTCTCGATTCGTCCGCCCTTCACGATTTTCGCCGTGACGAGCGGAACGCCGAACGTCGTCTTCTCAGGCGACTTTCCGCGGTAGTCGATGATTGCGGCCATGCAATCTTCGAGCGGCAGCGTTGTCCATTCACCCGCCATAACCCAGCCCCCTCAGGTTTGCTTTGATGGCCTGCTCCAGTTTCGCGGACTCGGCGAACTGGGCGTGCAGTTCGGCGACGAGGCGCGGCATTTTTTCCTCGAAGGGGTCGCCGTCGTTTTCGACTTCCTCGGCGCCGACGTAGCGGCCGGGCGTGAGGACGTGGCCGTGCGCGGCGATTTCGGCGGTGGTGGCGGATTTGCAGAAGCCAGGCACATCGGCATAGGCCGCTGTGGGTTTCTTGGTTCCTGGTTCTTTGTTCTTGGTTGAAGAGTCGCCGCGCCATGCGTGGTAGGTGCTGACGATCTTGGCGATGTCGGCGTCGGTCAGCTCGCGGTGGACGCGGTCGATGAGGGTGCCGAGTTTGCGGGCGTCGATGAAGAGGGTCTGTTTGCGGCGGTCGCGGAAGCCGCGTTTGGCGTCGGCGTTTTTGTTTTTCGCGAGGAACCAGAGGCAGACG
Source organism: Pseudomonadota bacterium (assembly GCA_009924135.1). GTDB lineage: Bacteria > Verrucomicrobiota > Verrucomicrobiia > Limisphaerales > SXTU01 > SXTU01. The sequence goes on from RFSE01000066.1 coordinate 14,323, forward strand.
GGGATCTGCGTGCTGTAGAAGAGCTGGCCGGGGAGGGCGACCATGCAGTCCACGAGGTCGGCCTCGACGATGGCGCGGCGGATGTCGCCTTCGCCGGACTGGTTGGAGGACATGGCTCCATTCGCGGAGACGAAGCCGGCGATGCCGTTGGGGGCCAGGTGGTGGATGATGTGCTGAATCCAGCCGAAGTTCGCGTTGCCCTTGGGCGGCAGGCCGTATTGCCAGCGGATGTCGTCGTCTGCGCGATACCAGTCGCTGACGTTGAACGGGAAATTGGCGAGGATGTAGTCGGCCTTGAGGTCCTTGTGGAGATCGCGGCGAAAGGTGTCGGCCGGTTCCGAGCCGAGGTTGCCCTCGATGCCCCGGATGGCGAGGTTCATGATGGCGAGCTTCCAAGTGGTGGGATTGCTCTCCTGCCCGTAGATGCTGATGTCGCCGAGCTTGCCGCCGTGGGCCTCGGTGAATTTCTCGCTTTGCACGAAGAGGCCACCGGAACCGTTGCACGGGTCGTAAACGCGGCCTTTGTAGGGAGCGATCATGTGGACGAGGAGCTTGTCCACACACTGCGGAGTGTAGAACTCGCCGCCGCGTTTTCCTTCGGCGCTGGCGAAGCGGCCGAGGAAGTATTCATAGACCCGGCCGAGGATGTCCTTGGAACGATTTGCGGCGTCGCCCAGGCCGATGGTGCCGATGAGGTCAATAAGTTCGCCGAGCCGGTGCTTGTCGAGGCCGGGGCGGGCGTAATCTTTGGGAAGGACACCCTTGAGGCGGGGGTTGTCGCGTTCGATGGCGACCATGGCGTCGTCCAGGACCTTGCCGATGGTAGGCTGCTTGGCGCTGGCCTGTAGATGGGACCAGCGGGCTTCCTTGGGCACCCAGAAGACGTTCTCGGCTTTGTATTCGTCGGCGTCCTCGGGATCGGAGCCTTGGTAGTCACCCTTTCCGGCGAGCAGTCGGGCACGCATTTCCTCGAAGGCGTCGGAGATGTATTTGAGGAAGATGAGGCCGAGGACGACGTGCTTGTATTCGCCCGCGTCCATGTTGTTGCGCAGTTTGTCGGCGGCGAGCCAGAGCTTGGCCTCGAAGCCGAGGTTGGCGGTGGTGTCCTTGGCGGCGGTGGATTTGGAGCGGCTCATCAGAATTGGTCGTTGGTCGGCCAGGTCGCCCGCCTTCCTGTCGTCAGCCAGGTCGATTGGGGACGCTGATTCAGGCCGAGCGGTCTGACGTTGACCGGGAACGGCTCGATGCTCACGGATTTGCAATTGCGGAATCCCATTTGCTTCCTTCAGTGCTGTCGGGGGCAATTGTGGCGGCTGGGTGGAGGAAGGGCAAGAATTCGTCTATCGTAGCCGACCTTTGTTCACCGCCTTTTTCGCTCCTCCCCGCAACTTCTGCTCGTTCAACCCCTTAATCGTCAGCATCACCCGAGCAACTTCAACAACCTCTGGCGTCGGCGGCTTTTTGGCGGCAGAAGATCCACAAACCGACCTTGGAACTGATCCATCGGCAAGCCTTCCCATTCGGTGAGGCCAAAGAATCCACCAGCATCCGTCCTGATGATTTTGAAAACCTTCCGTTGAGTTGTCCCAGCAGCTTCGCCCATCACCATAACAACTTCGTGCCGGTCCATCGCTTCGGAGGGACGTTCATCGGGGTCCAACTTCTCGCCCTCAGCAGCCATCTTCATCCACGACTCCAGAATCATCACGGCGGCTGGAACTTGGTAGGCGATGCAGATGAGGCGAGCAGTGTCGGCGAAATCGTCTTTGGAACGGTCATCTTGAAGCGAAGCTGGCGTGAAGAACAGCGGCCCCTTCTTCGTGACGGCCAGCAACGTCGGTGGAATCTGCCGTCCAGCGCGCAGGCTGAACCCGGCAAAATCAACAGCCATCACCATCAGTTCAGCGAGGTTCTGCGGGTTCGATGGCGGGCGTGGCTTCACGGGGCAATTCTGCCGTTCGTCGAAGCAACCTCAAGCCTATCGACGGCGATGAAACCCATTACGTGCTACCGCAACGTCACCCGCACGGTTGCCTCCATGAACCGTCAGCCCTTCCCGTGAGGCTTGGGCTTGGCAGCGGGAAGCGTGGACAGCTTGATGCGTTGGTATGCGCCGCGCTTCTGATCCTCTGGGTGCGGTTCGATGGCCAGCACGGTGATGTCCCCCTTGTCCGGCCCGTAGGCCCAGAACAGGCGTCCGGCTGACGGCGTGTTGTTTTCCAGATACGACTGGAAAATCTTCAACCCGTATTTCCGGGTCAGGTCGTCAATCTCGTGGGAGGCGAGGCTGTTGTGACGCGGATTCTCCTGTAAGTAGCCGAGGGCCTTGACGAGCTTCTTGAAAAACTTCTCCTCATCTTTGTCCAACTTGCCTTGTTGCCTTCGCGTGGTGAGGTCTAGCCACAGCGATTCCATCTCCGGCTGCCCCATGCGGATAAGGAACGCCATAAATTTCCTAGCCCTCGATGAAGCGGGCCAAGTCAATCGGTGCGGAGGCTTTGCCCTTCTTCAGTTGCGCCACCGAGTTCTCCAGCATCTTCAATGTCCGCGCCGGTATTGCGTCCGGCGACACCAGCACGCGTGGCTGTAGCACGTAGCTGCCGTTGGAGAGCGCCTGGACGTGGAAATACTTCGCTGTAGCCCCGCGCAAGCTGATGCGGTTCTTGGCGTCAGCGGCGATGTCGTAGTGTTGCACGACGGAAATACCTTCCGTCGCTTTGGAGCGTTTGAGCGTTGCCGTAGGCATGACGACAATCTGGTGGGAATTCCCACGCGTGTCAATCCGTGACTGGCCGAAGTTTTGGCCAGAACACCTCCGCAACGCCCGCTTCCCTGGTGCAGGCACAACCGCCCCGCCGACACTCATACCAGTGGCCTCCTCGCCCGCCCCGCCAGGACTCGATTTAAGCCCTCACCGTTGATCCGATTTCCGCGTTTCGGGCAGTCCAAAACGGCCTTTTTCAGTCAACTTTCAACACCGTCGAACGCTGCCGACACCCCTGAACGGCTGAGAGGCAAAAATCAGTCTAAAACGAGTGCGGCAACGAGCCGGTCGCGCGGTCAAAGCGCCTTAAATCGAATCGTAGCGCGTCGCCCTGAAGAAGCGCTTTTCACGACTTCCCGGCTTGGTCCCGTCACCGGTTTTCGTCGCTGGATCAAACCGAAAGTATTTGCGGCTTGGTGAAAATCGTGGGCGAGGCGGTTATTCCGAGGGTGGCTCAGGAGGTTTTGTGACACCGGTGAACGGCCAGAAACAGGGGTGACACGGTTGGGCTTGTTGAGACTAGCTGTTGAGACTTTCTCTTTATTTTCACGAAATCCCTGTAAATAAAGGGTGGTCGGGACGACAGGATTTGAACCTGCGACGTCTTGGTCCCAAACCAAGTGCTCTACCAGGCTGAGCTACGTCCCGAGCCGTGATGGGATTCTCCACGTCCAACGGGTTGGCGCAACCTTCATTTCACTGCCCATGGCCCGGAGGGCGCATCTTGACACTGCCCCCGAGGAGCGAAATTTTCCAGAGCGCGGCTGTGTCGCGGAGACCAGCCGCAGCGGCTGCGCCTGGCTGGAGGTGTTGCGACGTTACGCCACCGCTCCTCATTCCGACGTTGCTGCGGCTGATCCCGCTCCGAGCGGTGGATGCGGACATCGATGGCTGGTCGCTGCCGCAACTGCTGGAGCATCTCGCCGAGGTGACGGGCTGGCAGGTCTTCGTCGAGCCGGGCACCAGCCTCAAGGCCCCGGTGTCGGTGAAGTTCAGCAATCTGGCACCGGCCGAGGCCCTCGGGCGGATGCTGGGGGGGCTCAGTTTCGCCGTGCTGCCGCAGGCCAACGCCTCAGCCAAGCTCTTCGTCTTCCGCACGTCCGTCGCTGATGCCACGCAAGCGGTGCGGCCGCCCGGGGCCGCCAAGGCCAAGCCAATCGCCGATGAACTCGTCTTGTTGCGCAAGCCCGGCAGCAAAGCCGACGCCGAGGAACTGGCCAAGCGCCTCGGGGCCAAGGTCGTGGGGCGCGTGGCCGAAGCGGGGGCTTACCGCCTCAAGTTTGACAACGCGGACACGACCCGGCAGGCGCTCGAGGTGCTGAACGGGAACGCGGACTTCAACGTGGATTACAATTACGCCCTGCCGCGTCCGGTCATGGCCGATGCCCTCGCCGCCAGTTCCATGCTGCCCTTCACGCTGAAGCCCGATGCCAGCGCTCCCGCCGGGCAGTTGATCGTGGGCCTGGTGGACCAGCCGGTGCAGAGGAACACCCCTTACCGCGAGTTTCTGCTGCCGGGCATTGCCGTCGCGGGCGACGCGACACCGGGCGATGTGAGTCCCACGCACGGCACGTCGATGTTCGAAACCGTGTTGCGCGGCCTGTCCAGCACACAGGACAAGAGTACCACGACCTCCGTGCGCGTGCTGCCGGTGGATGTGTATGGCAATGATGCCACCACCAGCACCTTCAACGTTGCACGCGGCATTGTGGAGGCCATCAACGCCGGGGCGACGGTCGTCAATCTCAGCCTCGGCAGCACGGGCGACAGTCAGTTGCTGCACAACATCATCACGCAGGGTGCAGCCCGTGGCGTGTTGTTCATCGCCGCCGCCGGCAATGAACCAACCACTGCGGCGACCTATCCCGCTGCGTATCCCGAGGTGCTGGCCGTGACCGCCGGCACGCGCGACGGCCAGCTCGCGAGTTATGCCAATCGCGGAGCCTTTGTGGACGTGGTCGCACCCGGTTCGAGCGTGGTTTATTTCGGTGGCAACGCGTACCTCGTGAACGGCACGTCGGCCTCGACGGCGTTTGTCACCGGTCTGGCCGCGGGACTGAAGTCCGAAACCGGGGCCTCGGCGGCGGCACTGACCGACAAGTTGAAGGGCCTGCTCGCGGCCCCAAAATCCACGGGAAACTAAGCCCTCAGTTCTGATCACGTTGAAGCGGGCTGAAGCCTGCTCTCCGGTCCCGCCTCAGCCGCACGCTCACATGCCGGGCTTCGGGGATGATGAACTTCTTCACCTCCACGCTCACGGCCTGCGCGCCGAAATCTGCGAGCACCATCGCCGCGATGTCGGACACGAGTTTCTCGATGAGTTTCCAGTTCCGGCCTTCGCCGAAGCTGAGCAGCCGGCGCGAGACGGCGTAGTAATCGATCGTCTCCCGCAAATCGTCGCTCGCGGCGGCGCGGGTGAAGTCATGCTCCATTTCCACGGTCAGCAGCAACCGTTGGGGCTGTGCGCGCTCCGCGTCCGGCACGCCGACACGGTAGTAAACTTCGAGGTCGGTAAGAGTGATGAGGTCCACGGGAGGAGTTGAAGGGCGAAGGGTGAAAGTCGAAAGGGACGCGGCTCAAGGAGCCAGTTGCATTACTTCTTCGAGCAAGATTTGGGTGGGTCGGTTGAGCTCCATGGCCAACGCTTCCGTGATCGTCACCCAGCGGAACTCCTGCGCCTCCTCGTTCAGCGTCACCGTGGGCGCGCTGCCATGGGCGCGGCAGGTGTAGTTCAGCAGTAGAAAATGTGCGTCCCGGTAAAACTCCTTCGAGTGGATGCAATCCTGCACCATCACGAACCGGATGTCCGCAATGTCGAGACCGGTCTCTTCCTTCAGTTCGCGGCGCAGGGCGTCCTCGGAGCGTTCGCCCCATTTGATCTTGCCGCCGGGGATGCCCCAGAGGTGCGACCACTTGTGCGTGCGCAGCATGAGCACGCGGTCGTCTGCGTCCAGGATGAGGCCGCCGACGGTTGAGATCGGGATAGGAGATGGGGTCTGGCGTCTGGGGTCTGGAGCCAAGTGCATCTCTTGGCGTGTGAACAGGCCGCGGAGTTCGCCGAGGTGTTCGACGATGAGATCGGGCCCGGCCGCCCGGAGCTGCGGCAGCTTGTTGTAGCCCGTGAGCACCGCCACCGAATGGATGCCGCCGTGCTTCGCGGTTTCAATGTCATGCGCCATGTCACCGATGAAGACAGTGGCGTGCGGATCAAGACCGTTTTCAGTGATGAGCTGCTGGATGACCTGTCGCTTGTCCCAGACGCCGACGTAGGGCCGGTCTATGAACCGGCCAAAGTCCGTGACGGCCGCCTGGGTCTGCCAGTGATCGGGATGCACCGAACTCAGCAGAAACGTCCGCACGCCGCGCTCGCGGCAGAAGACGAGAAAGTCCTGCGCGTGCGGCAGCGGCTCGACGAGATCCTGCACCTCACGGAAGCGGGCGTGGAACCACGCCTCCAGTTGCGTCATCGGCACACCGGGCAGATGGCGGTCGTAGAACGGCTGGAAGGGCAGGCAGAATTCCGCGCGGAACTGGTCCAGCGACATCTCCGGCTTCCCGGCGGAGACGAAGCAATGGTTCGTGGCCCGCAGGACGGCGGGCAGGTCGTCCACCAGCGTGCCCGACCAGTCAAAGATGATGTTTTGGATCATGGCGAAATAATGCGGGACCTGGTGTCACCCCGCTGACCAAATGCAAAAAATGTCGCATCGCCGCTTTGTCCTGCGGCAAGCCTGCGATGCCACATCCCGGCCTCAGCGGAGCATCGCTTCATGGCTTTGGCACCGGCGTAATATTCTGGGTGTTGCCGATGGTCCCGCGGGCAGTCCCCCGGAGATTGACCAGTTGGAGGATCTCCCCGGCGGACGGGTCCAGCACCTTCTTCTCCCTCACGATGAGTTCGTCAGGATTCTGGCTCAGGCGCACGTTGGGGATGTCGCGCTGGGGGACCAGCTCGTAACGGTCCAGCAGCGTGGGATCAACCGGCGGGTTGAAGTAACTGGCCACATCCGCGAGTTTCGTCGGGGTCTGACCGGAGCTGGCCTGGCCATACTTTTGCAACGCGATGCTAAGTTGATCGACGAACCGGTCCTTGGCGGCGTTGCGCAACTGCCCGAAGGCCCGGCGCGTCTCTTCGTCGGTTTCCCAGCGCTGGCCCAGGGCGACCTTCCGCCAGTCCTCATCCTTGAGGTAGTGCATTTCGGGGATCAGGTTGGTTTGCGACTGGTTCAGTTTCTGCCAGAGATCCTGCGCCCGCATGGTGACCATTCCATCGACATCCAGATGATTTGGCATGCCCGCCGCAGATACGCCGCCCGCACGTTGGGCGGTGGCGGGACGGGACTGAGTTGCCTTGATCGTCTGCAGCTCCTGGGCGGCCTGACGGAGGGGCGTTACTTCACCGCGCAGCCGCGCCAGTTCGCTTTGATCGCTGGACGCCCGTTTGATCTCCTCCTTCGCCACCTGCAAATCCGTACGCAGACGCTGGCGTTCCTGCTGGAGGGTTTGCACCTGTTCCGCGAGGGGTTTGACCTGCTCCTGCAGGGTGTGGTTCTCGACGCGCAACACCGTGATCTGCCGGTGCTGGAAACACGCCGCGCCAATCGCCAGGGCGATGACGCCGGTGCCGAGCAGTTTTTGGGCGATGGTCATGACCAGAACAAGATGGCAACCGATGAACGCTGCATCCTGATAACCGATTCCGCACCCGCTGACAACCTCGCAGGGCGAAATGGTTGCCGCCGGGCACAGGCGCGTTACTCTTCGTCGGACCAACAATTTGTCTATGACCCGAATTTTGAACTGCGACCAATCGGACTGCCCGAAAGACTGGGAACAACTGCCGCTGGCTGGTGAGACCCACATCCGCGTGTGCACTTACTGTTTGAAGGCGGTCTATCGCTGCGAAACGGCCGCCGATGCTGCTGAGCGCGAACTGGCCGGCCATCGCGCCGCACTGCGCAGCGAGTCGTAGTCCGGAACCTTTCCTGCCGGGCCAATGGCAGGAGGTCCTGTCAGGGCGGGAGCCAAACCGGCAAGCATTAGAATTGCAACCGCCGGTGGCGTTCCTCGTTGGAGAGTTTCGTCAGTGCTTCCACGTCACGAAAGAACGCCTCCAGATCCCCGTGGTGACTGGCCAGCCGCCGATGGAACGCGGGGACCAGTCCGTAATACGCATGCACATCGTTGAGGTGCGCGTTGTTCAGCGGTCGGCGAAACCACCGGGCGTAGTCCGTGCGGCCACCCCAGGTCGTGCGCAGCGTTTCATAGTCGCGCTTGAGCTGCTCCAGAATCGCCAGCTTCCGGGCGCGCAAACTGGCCAGTTCTTCAGCCGAGCCGGCCGCGCTGGCCGACGCCGATTTCTGGCTGGTCCCGGCGGCATCGAAAAGGGCCGTTAAGCGGGCATGTGCGCCGGTGATCAACTGCGTGAAGTCCGCCTTGCGCCGCAGGTAAGCCTCATACTCGGTCACCGCCGCCGCGCCGTGTCGGGCCTGCAACCAGCGGCGCGTGCCCGCCTCGGCCACCGACTCCGCGAAGGCTTCGTTAAAATCCGTGTCGCCCGCGACGAAGAGCCGCTGGTGCGCCAGTTCGTGGAAGAGCAGTTCGGCCAGTTCAGTCTCCGGGTCGTAAATGAAGGTGTTGAGCACGGGATCGCGAAACCACCCCAATGTCGAGTAGGCCCGCACGCCGCCCACGTCCACGTCAAAGCCCTGCCGGGCCAGTTCCGCCGCCTTTTTCCGGGCCTCGCTCTCCACGAAATAGCCGCGATAGGCGAGCCGGCCCACGACCGGATACCACCAGTCCTTGGGCGTCATGGAGAATTCCGGCGTGGCCGTGACGTTCCAGACGACATTGCTGCGGCCCAGATCGGCGTAACGCAGGTAATGGCCGTTGACCGGGAGCTTGAGTTCCTGCGCGGCAAATTCGCGGAGGGACAGGACCAGCTGGAGCTGGGCCTTGAGCCGGTCCGGCGTCGCCGGCTGGCGGAGCAGCTCTTCGATGGGTTGCTGCCGGTGCAGGATCTCGCCATGGCCGCGCAAGGCCTGCGCATAATACCGGGCCGACTGGCAGCCCGTGAGCACCAGCAGGGCGGCCAGCAGTCCGAGGCGGCAACAGGTTCGCATCGCGGTGCCAGAATGGCGGTTCGGTCCCGGCCACGCAAACCGTCTTGCTACCCGGAGGCGGAAACCAAGGCCTTCGGTTCCGGGCCGGGTCAAAGTTGTTTCCTCCAGCGCATCAAAAAAGTTGAGTTGGGCGCGCTGTCGCCTACGATGGGCCGACTAGATCGGCAGCCCAAAACCGGCGGCAATCCCTTTCCCATGAACGCTGAACTCAAAATCAAACTCACCCAGGTCCGCGCGCTCCTGCGCGAACACCACGCCGACGCCGCGCTGCTCGGCCTGCAACCCAACTTCTCCTGGCTCGCCTGTGGCGGCGAGGCGCACATCCCGCTCAACAGCAATCTCAGCTTCGGCCAGCTCGTCGTCACCGCGAAGGGCTTTTACGTCCTGGCCAACCGCATCGAGATGCGCTCGTTGCAGGACGAAGTGGTGAAGGGGCTCGGCGCGAAGCCGTTGCTATGGGAGTGGCACGACGGGGCCACGGCGCTGAAGGCCCTCAAGCAGGTGGCCGATCCGGCGAAGACCCTTTCCGATTGTGGCGACTGGGGGACCACCGCGCGGCCCGACCTGTTTGCGCCGCTGCACTACTCGCTCCAGGAATCCGAAGTGAAACGTTACCGCGCGCTGGGCAAGGCCGCTGAAGCCGCGCTGAATGAGACCTGCCGCAGCCTCCGGCCCGGGCAGACGGAATTTCAGATTGCCGGCCTGCTCTCCGAGCGCGCGTGGGCCCGCAACCTCACGCCCGTCGTCGTGCTCGTCGCCACCGACGAACGCGTCACCAACTACCGCCACCCGCGCCCGACCACCAAGAAGCTCCGCAAGTTCGCCGAGGTCGTCCTCTGCGCCCGCCAGCATGGCCTCATCGTCGCCCTCACGCGCCTCGTTCATTTCGGCCCCGTTTCCAAGGACCTGCGCCGCCGCCACAACGCCGTGTGCGCCGTGGATACCGAGCTGCATCTCGCCACGCAAATCGGGACGCCGGTGAAGGACATCTTCCGCCAGGGCGTCGCCGCCTACGATGCCACCGGGTTCGGCGATGAATGGCACCTCCACCACCAGGGCGGCCCCTGCGGCTATCAGGGCCGTGACTACCTCGGCTCGCCCACCGCCCCCGGCGTGGTGTTGGAAAACCAGCCCTTCGCGTGGAACCCCTCGATCACCGGCACCAAAAGCGAGGACACGATCCTCGCCACCAGCCAGGGCGTGCAAATCATCACCCCCGCCGCCAACTGGCCGATGGTCACCGTCGAGGACGACGACGGCCCCTGGCTGCGCCCGGATATCTTGGTCCGGTAAAACTAAACTCGGATATGCGCAGGAGCAGGACGGCAGGCCGCTGACGGTTGGGATGCTGCGGCCTTTGGAGTGCGGCGAGTCCCCGCACACCACTGCGCCGCGCCTCCATAACTGAATGCGTGGTCACTGCGGTGGCTTCAGCCAAACAACGGCAGTTGATTGCGGACTCTTGGATGTCCCGACGCGATACGCCCGGTGAGGGGACTACAGCACGGCCCTGAAGGCCGGGTCCCCTGACCCGGCGCTCTGCTTCGGTTGGCCCGGTGCCCTCACCTGGCGTCTCCCTTCGCCCACTTCGAGGTCTTCGCGCGATACTTCCAACCTACCGTTACTTCGCCACGCTCTTGGGCGGGACATACCACTCGCCACGCAACCAGTCGGCCAGGAGGCCGATCTGCTTGGCGTCGAGGATCTGCTTGTCCGCGAAGGATTGCATGCGGTCATTGCGCTTGCCGTAAAAGTCCGGGTGCGACGGGTTGCTGATGAAGCGCGTAATCCAGCCACGGGAACCGTAGGCCGTCAGGTCGGGCGCGGTGGCATCCGGGTCCTTCTTGCCGAAGCTGTGGCAGTCGGTGCAGGCGAGGTCGCCGGTCATCAGCGCGCGGCCCTGCTTGATCAGCTCGGCATCGGCCTTGTCAGCGCCGATCTGGCTCTTGAGCTTCGCCTCGGCGGAGAGGGCGGCGATGACTTTCTTGAGGTCTTCGGCCTTTTCGGGCGTCGCGTTCTTCTTCACCCACTTGGACATCTTGCCGTCCTTGAACTTGGTGCCGCCATAGTAGTGCGCGCCATCCACCTGCGCGGGGTCCAGCAGTCCGGCAATCCATTCCCGCGAGCCAAAGCCCTTGAGGTCCGGCGCCCACGGGCGGACGGGTACGGTGAGATTGTCCCCGGTCTTGAGGGCGCGGGTGCTCAGGTCCTTGTTCAAGTCACGGAGCTGCTCCGGTTTCATGAAGCGGAACTCGGCGACGGTCTCCCAGGTTTCGCCCTGCCGGACGGTCCAGGTGGTGAGCGGATGGTGGCCGGTGCCGTCGTGGCCGTCAAAGCGATGGCAGCTGGCGCAGTTCTTCGCGAAAAGTTTGGGCCCCTGGGTGTACGGATCGTCACGCAACAGGGCGGCCGCGCCGGAGGGTGGGATACCGCGCTCGGTGGTGAGCTGGCGGATGCGTTCGCCGGCAACGACCGCCTGGGCTTTCGCCGTGAGATACGTTTCGTCCTTGTTGTCCTCGTTCACCGCGATGCGGCCGAGAGTGATGGCCGCCAGGAGCAACGTGCCGATGAAAAGGACGTTGAAGCGGTGCCCGTGCTTCCACTTTGCGACAAACGGCATGAGCGCCACGATCGTCCCGATGAAGCCGGGGATGACCATCGCCCCCCATACCTCAGTACCGCCGGGGAAGTATTTGAGGAACTGGAACAGGAAGAGCATGAACCACTCGGGCCGGGCCGCGCTGTACTGCTCGGAGGGGTCAGCCGGTGCACCGAGGTGGACCCCGGGGGCGAGGTTAGGATGTTGCAAGGCCGGCACCACGACGAACGCGAGCAGCACGATGAACACCGCGAGGCAGGCGGCGGCGTCCTTCAGGAACTGCGCGGGGAAGTACTTCTCGTCCGGGCAGGCACAGTCCTTGGATACATCGGCGAAACCGTGTTTGCGGGTGAGGTAGTAGTGCGCACCGATGACCAGCGCGACGCACAGCGGCAGAAGCCCCGCGTGCAACGCGAGGAAGTGCGTGAGCGTGTGATGGCCGAAGCTGGAGCCGCCCATCGCGACCTTCTGCAGCCACGGGCCGAGCACGGGTGTCACGCCCATGATGCCAATGGGCACGCGCGACGCCCAGAAGCCGTGCTGGTCATACGGCAGCAGCCAGCCGGTCGCGGACATCGCAATAGCCAGCGGCAACAGCCCGAGCACCAGCCAGAAGTTCACCTCGCGTGGAGCACGATAGACCCCATAGATGACCATTTGCAGCAGGTGCAACACGAGCACCACGACGAACGCCTGGGCACCGAAATGATGCAGCCCGCGCAGGATCCATCCGCCAACCATCTCGTGCTGGACGTAATGGATGCTCTCCCAGGCCGTCTGCGTGCTGGGGCTGTAGGCCGTCCAGAGGAAGAAGCCCGTGATGGCCTGCAGCAGGAACATGTAGAGCAGCAAGGTGCCCCACACGTAGCGCCAGCGCGAGCCACCGGGAATGTTCTGGAAGAGAAACGCCTCGGTGAAGCGTCCCAGTCCGGTTCGGTTGTCCACCCAGGCCAGTACCTGCTTGATCATGCGACGGGTTTTTTCTCCTTGATGCCGAGTTGGAAGTCCTGGAAGCGGACCCACACTTCATTCCGATTGCGCACCTGTACTTCGAGCGTGTCCAGCGGGCGCGGGCTGGGACTGTCCTGATCCTTCAGCCCGCCGTCTTTGAGAAACAGGCTGTTATGACAAGGGCAGAGGAAGGATTGCTTGTCCTCCTCGTAATCCACGAAGCAGCCCGCGTGCGGGCACACCACGCTCAACGCCAGCAGTTTGTCCTTGGACTGCCGCTGGAGGAACACCGCCCCGATGGGCACCTGCGAAAACTTCGTCCACGCGTCCCGCCGGTCCGCCAGCACGGGGTACTGCACCGGCGTGCCGTCCTCGGGCAGCGTATCAAGCGTCGTGACCTTCACGAACGACTCCGCCGTGGTCTGCCGGGTGAGCGGGTCCAGGAAGACGCGGGTGCCAATGGCGGCCGGGGTGCCAACCGCTGCAAGGCCCAGACAGGCCGCACAGCCTTGTTTCAGAAAATCGCGCCGCGCGGCGGGCGGCGACGCCGCTGCAGGTGCGGCCGGGTTTTTTTGCATGAGGCTATGGACTTAAAACGTGTGGCTGAATTCAGCGGTAAATTGCCGCTGCGGGTCAAGCGGCGAGCGCACCGGGGGCCCGGAATCTGAATCTTTTTTGCGTGCAAACCGTCCCCCCTCCGGCTACACAGCCACCGCTCATCAGCACCAATATTATGAAAAGAATCACCATCGCACTCAGCCTCTGTGCCGCACTCGCGCTCACCTTCACCGCCACTGCGGCGGCCAAGAAGGAACTCCCCCCGGCTTCGAAGAAGGCCGGCGTGACGTTCGACAAGGACATCAAGCCCATCTTCGAGAAGTCCTGCGTGGAATGCCACGGCGAGAAGAAGCAGAAGGGCAAGCTCCGCCTCGACACCCTCGCCAACACCCTCAAGGCCAGCGAAAACGGCAAGTCCGTGGTGCCCGGCAAGAGCGCCGACAGCTCGCTCGTCAAGGCCGTCGCCCGCCTCGTGGAAGACGACGCCATGCCCCCCGAGGGCAAGGGCAAGCCGCTGACCGCCGAACAGATCGGCCTCATCCGCGCGTGGATCGACCAGGGCGCGAAGTAAGCCCGGTTCCACAACTCACCTTCATCAAACTCCGGTCCGCCCTGCGGGCCGGAGTTTTTTATTCCTCCGTCACGGTCGCCTCGCTCCGGCCATGGTCGGCCAGATCAAGCGTAACCGTGACCACCAACCGTTTGCCGGCCTGCACCTTCACCGGCACGGATTTGCTGCCGGCTTTGCGATGGGTGAATTGCAAGGTGTAGTTCCCTGGTGGTGCTACCGGGATTGAAAAAGTCCCGTTGGTCCCGGAGACGGCGAAGAACGGGTGCTCCACCACGTTTACGTAGGCAAACATCCATGGGTGTATATCGCAGGTTAAGCGGAGGAATTGCCCGGGTAAGGGAAAATGGAAATCCAATGGCGCGGCTCCAGGCAGTTGCGCACGGGGGGTATCTTTACCTGCATTCGGAGCCGGAGGTGGATGGACTTGGTGCAACACCGGGTCATCATTGAACACACGGATGGTCTGACCAAACTGGGCGGCGCTGACGTAGGGCTGATACAAACACGAGCGCATGTGGATCTCCAACGGTGTGGATGGTGCCTTCCAAAGTCCGCTGGGATAATCCTGAAGTTCAACAAACACATCGGCCAATCCGCCATGGGTGTCTACGACGTAAAACCGCGTGGTCACCGGCAAGGGGTTCAGCTTCCCGCAGGCCGGGTCCATGGTAATCGCAATCTCCGGCGGCGGCGTGCCACGCAGGAACACGCGGCCCACAATCCCGTTTGGTAACAGGCCCGCCACCTCCAAAACCGGCTGAACCAGTGCTGGTGGCGGGGGAACCGGTGACGACACCGTTGGGGAGTCAGTGGTGGGCGAACCAGGCACGACGGCAGGCCGAACCGGTTCACCACGGTGAGGCCGCAAGGAACGGAGCCTATCAAGCGAGTTGGAACGTCCGGGAAGCGTCTGATGCGCGGAGCTTTCAGTACCTTCCGCCACTTCTGGCGGTGAACGCCCGGCAACGGAAGAGCGAGGCGGGGCGAACGTCCGCTCCGCCGGCTCCTCGCCGGCTTTGAACTGACGCGCGAGCTTGGTGGCAAACAAAATGATGGCCACGACCGCCAGCAAGACCGGGAGCAGGACCGCCAGCCGCAAACGGTTCACCGTCTGTAGCGGGCGCGGGTCAAGCGGCTCGTTCATCTTGGACTGGCAGGTAAACTCCACGCCCGGAAGAAAGTTGCGAGCTTTTTGGGGAGGACGCATACGCATTGCGTATATCATACCATTTCTCTAAGTGATCCGACACATCACCTCCGTTGCACGCCTTCCCCCTCCCCATGTACCGAGGTTTTGGCAGGAAAATTAGGGGCAGGGAAATTGGGAGAAATAATCTTCCTGCCCTTAATTTTCCTGCCCTCAATCCGGATCGTCCGCTGCGGTTCAGAGGTTCAAAGCGCCAACTGTTGGTTGGGAGAATTCTCACCCCGGCCTTCTCCCCAGGGGGAGAAAGGGGAACGTCAGCCAGCCCTCGAAGTAGTTACCAGCCCGGCA
>RFSE01000067.1 GCA_009924135.1 Pseudomonadota bacterium
GCATGTCTTATCCACGCCGCCAGCGTTCGTTCTGAGCCAGAATCAAACTCTCCGTTAAAAAACGTTAGCTTGATTCGTGTCAGGTTGTTACACCCAACATTTGTCAATTTGATTAAAACTCTCCAAATAATCCACTAACAGGACTAAATGAAGGGGCTCTCACTTATCGCACAATTCAATTTTCAAAGAGCCAATCACTTGGTCCGCCAAGCGATCCCCCGTTTAAGGGGAAAAAAAACCCGAGCGCCGGTTCGCTATCTCAAACTCGGCATCTCAGCTTCGTTTAACGCGGTCATTTTAGAGACTGTCGCGCCGTTTGTCTACTTGATTTTTCGACAAACTTTTCCGACACCGTTTATTTTTTCAAACTCAGCTTACCGCTTCGTTTAACGCCGTCTTTTTTAGAGACTTTCGTTTCGTTTGTCTACTGTTTTTTTCGACAAACTTTTCGCTGCCGTTTCACATTCGTAACTCGGCTTTTCAGCTTCGTTCAGCGCGGTTTTTTTTAAAGACTATCGCACCGCTTGTCTACTTCTTTTTTTCGACAAGTTTTTTTCGACTGCGTCGTTCAACCGACCGGGGACACAATAGCTGACTCCTTGGACTGTGCAATAGGTTTTTTGGATTTTTTTCAACCCAGTCAAATCACCGCCTTTCTTTTTCCCCGGCACAAACTCGACAAAACCCCTGTTGGCACGCATTTTCTTCACATGCTGGATGCCAAACTGTCTGCCCTCCGGGACACCTTAAAAAACTTCGGTTCCGTCCTCACCGCCTATTCCGGGGGCGTCGATTCCGTCTTTCTTGCCCAGGTGGCGAACGAGGTTTTGGGTGCCCATTCCATCGCAGTCATCGCCGATTCCCCCAGTCTTCCACGCCGGGAACTCGCTGAAGCCTTGGATATTGCCCAGAAGTTCAATTTTCCTGTCCGCGTCGTTCAAACCAGCGAATTTCAGGACCAGAACTACACTTCCAACCCCCTCAATCGTTGCTACTACTGCAAACACGAACTGTTCAGCGAGTTGGTTCCGATCGCCAAGGAACTGGACATCTCCGTCATCATTTACGGCGAAAACGCCAGTGATGCTGGGGATTTTCGCCCCGGGGCCCAGGCGGCCAAGGAATTCAGCATCCGCGCCCCACTTAAAGAAGTCGGCTTCACAAAGGAAGAAATCCGAACGCTCTCCGCCCGTCTGGGCTTGCCCACTTCAGACAAGCCTCAGATGGCCTGCCTCAGCTCCCGCGTCCCGCACGGGGAGCCGGTCACTGTGCAAAAACTCTCGATGATCGAGGCGGCTGAAAACACGCTGCGCGACCTTGGTTTTATTGATGTCCGGGTCCGTCACCACGAGTTGCCCGGCACTGGCCTGGCCACGAATGCGCCCACCCCTGCTGCACTTAACAATCTGACCGCCGTGAAATCACCCGCCGCCCTGGCGCGCATTGAAGTTGGCGCCTCCGAACTGCCGCGGTTACTCGATCCGGCGGCCGGTACGCGTATCGCGGAGGCGCTTAAACGCATTGGTTACCTGCATGTCACCCTGGACCTCCAAGGCTATCGTCGTGGCGGGGCCAACCTTCCGATGCCACAAACTGCGGTCGGTGCCTGAAATAACTCCCAGCGGTCTTCTAACGAAGCAATTCTGCCGCAAAACCACCGGCATCAGGGGGATTTCCCATCCGCAGCCTTCGCAACTCGCCCTGCCCCGTTCCTCACGCCTGCTGGCCTTTTGTAGCGACAATCAGTAGCCTGCGGCGTGCATCTGGCTCATCTGCGCCTCCGAGATTTCCGCAATTATTCGCGGCTGGATGCGGACTTTAGCCCCGGATTTCACCTGCTTCTGGGTGACAACGCACAGGGGAAGACCAACATCCTCGAAGCCATTTACCTGCTCGCCACCCTACGATCATTCCGCGGCGTCGGCGGGGCGCAAATGATCCGACACGCCGCCAAGGGGTATTTTGTCGGGGCATCCGTGGTCAGTTCCACTGAGCACGAAATCAAGATGTATTGGTCCCTAGCGGAACGGAAGCTGAGCCTCGATGACCAGCCCGTGCGCCGGCTCACCGATTATCTGGGCACGCTGCGGGCCGTGGTTTTTTGCACGGAGGACTTGCAGCTCGTCAAAGGCACTTCCCGCACCCGCCGACGTTTTTTGGACCTGCTGCTCGCCCAAACGCAGCCGTGTTACCTGCCTCTGCTCCAACGCTACGCCCACGCCCTGCGCTCGCGCAATTCGCTCCTCAAGCAACGCGCGCCGGACCCCGCGCTGCTGGACAGTTTCTCGCAGGAACTCGTCACCGCCGGCAACCAGCTTATCTCCGCCCGACGCGAACTCCTGCCCCGCGTTTCGCCCCTGGCACGGCTGGCATATCGTCGCATTTCCAATGATGCCGAGGAATTCCGGCTCGAATACCAGCCCAGTGTGAAGGTTGATTTCGCCGTGGAACTCGCCAAATCACGCGAACGCGAGCGCGCCTACCGCGCCACCCTTGTGGGGCCACACCGCGACGAACTCGCCCTGCTCCTGCATGACCGGCCCGCCGCGCAATTTGGCAGCGAAGGTCAAAAACGCACGCTCGCGGTCGCGCTCAAAATGGCCCAGGCAGAGTATCTTACCGGCCTGCTGGGCAGCCCGCCCGTGCTCCTCATCGACGACGTCATGGGCGAACTGGACGCCAAACGGCGCAGCGGCCTTTTGCCCCTGCTGGAACGCGCCCATCATGCTCGTGGTCAGGTCTTTATGACCTGCACCGAGGAAAACTGGCCCCGCGAACTGGGCCGCGACCTGCTCCGCTGGGAGATCAAGTCCGGCACCCTGGCTGCCACAAAGGCGGGTTGAAGTTTTTGCCGCAAAGAGGCACAGAAGCCACAAAAACGGTCGACACCGCCCTCTTTTGCGCCTCTTGTGCCTTTTTGTGGCAAAAAATCCTCGCGGTTCACAAAGCCGCCCGCAGGATTTCGCCCAGCTCTTGCGCCGTCAGCGGTATCGGGTTGGCCTTCATGCTGCTGGCCTGAAGGGCCTTTTCCACCACGGCTGGCACGTCCGTTTCCGTAAGTCCCCAAGTGCGCAGCGGCGAAATCCCCAGCGCACTGCACAGCTCCCGCGTCCACGTCACCCCATCGGCCGCCGTGGCCTGCGGACTGCCCGTGAGCAGGCGCGCGACCTCGTCGTAACGCCGCAACGCCGGGTTGTCCGGCGCGCGTTCGCGCAAGGCCCGCACGTTCGCCGCCATCACGCCGGGCAACAGCGCGGCACACACGGCCCCATGCGGTGCGGGAAACATGCCGCCAATTGGCGCAGCAAACCCATGCACGGCGCCCAAGCCTGCATTCGCCAGCGCTACGCCCCCAAACAAACTCGCCAACGCCATGTCCTCACGGGCCGCAGCATCATCCCCGCGCTCAAAGGCCCGTCGCAACGAACGGGCCGCACGCCGCATCCCCTCGACACATACCCCGTCCGTGAGCGGGTTCGCCCGCACGCAGACATACGGCTCGATAAGCTGGGTGAGCGCATCCATCCCGGTGCTGGCGGTCAACTCGGGCGGCAGGTTCAGCGTCAGTTCCGGGTCCACGAGGGCCACGCGCGGCAGCAGGTGCGGACTGCGCAAACTGGCCTTCACCCGATGCTCCGGCGAAGCCAGCACCGCATTGCGCGTCACCTCCGCACCGGTGCCCGCCGTCGTGGGAATCGCCAGCAACGGCGCGGCCGGACGTGTCAGTGGCCCGCCACGACCGATCACCTCCAGGTAATCGGCCATCTCCCCCTCGTTGGTAAGCAACCCCGCGATGGCCTTGGCCGCGTCGATCGCACTGCCCCCACCGAAGCCAATGATCACGTCACACCGGCTGGCCCGCGCCCGGACGACACCTTCGCCCACGGCGACCGTGGTGGGTTCACCTGCAATCGGAAACACCTCCCAAGCCACACCCGCCGACGTGAGCTGCTCCCCGAGCCGCTGCGCTCGTTCGGCGGACCGTCCAGTAACAATCATCACCCGGCTGCCAAACCCTTTGGCAATCGCCCCGGCCTGCTTGAAAGTACCGGGACCGAACAGAACGCGGTGGGCGGTGGCGAACTCGAAGGTCATACGCTCTGGGTAGCAGCCGACGTCAGGAGGCTCCAAGCCAATTCGTCATTCCAGCTCCAAGCAGTGGTGCAAACTATGATCCTAGAAAGCGCTTTTGGAGAGCCGCGAAAGGGCGCAAAGGGCGCAAAGAGTGAGCCGAAATCAGTCCGATTTAGTCCGGAAATCTGTTCACCTGTTGAGTGAACCGTTAAGCGACAATAATATTGCAGGCAGTGCTTCTCTTCGCGTTCTTTCGCGGCAAATTCAACTGCGGATTTTAGGATGATACCCGCCGTAGCGCGAGCAGCCCTGCCCGCCTATTCCCCATTCCCCATTTCCTATTCCCTATCGCCCATTCTCCAGTTGCCCCCCGGTCTCACCACCCCGTGTCTTCCGGAAACACATTCCCATACTTCACACTCGTCCGAGGCACGGCCATCATTGAGGCGACCGTGTCACGCCAAGTCGCGTAGTGGGCGGTTTCCTTGTGGCGCGCGGGGGCCTCGGCATGGCGATAGACCTCCACGAGCACGAAACGCGTCGGATCATCCAATTGCTGCACCACGTCGAAGCGCGCGATGCCCGGCTCCTCCACGCTGGCGCGCGCATTGGCGAGGGTCGCGGCCTGGAACGCTGCGACGCACTCCGGCTTCACCTGGACATGAACATGAACGACGAGCAAGGAACCGTGTTGCATCGCCAAAAAATGATATCAGGAACGCAGGAATGCAGGAAAAAAAGTGCCTGCGGACGCTTCCCTTCCTGCCTTCCTGCTCTCCTAACAAAAAATCCTTCCTTACTACAATGGAAACCGAGCTCCTCCAGTTCCATCAGCGTTGCCCACGAATGAACCAAGAACC
Organism: Pseudomonadota bacterium; assembly: GCA_009924135.1. Classification (GTDB taxonomy): domain Bacteria; phylum Verrucomicrobiota; class Verrucomicrobiia; order Limisphaerales; family SXTU01; genus SXTU01. Next base: position 4,935 of record RFSE01000067.1, read on the forward strand.
AAGAACGAAGAACCAACCGGTTCCCGAAAGTTCACCGACGAAAACCAGACCGAGAAACGCCCTAAAGCGCCTCCCCTTCCTGCCTTCCTGCGTTCCTGATCGCTTTCCCAGTCCCTCAGAATCCCAGCTTTTGCAATTCCCCCTGGAGCAATTCCTGGAACTCGATGATGTCCGGCTGCGTGGGCCGGTAGCCCTTTTGCGCCGGCACCAAGCCCGGGCGGCCCATCTCGTCGAGATACCAGTCGGCCTTCTGACCATCGCTGAAAGTCACCTTGCCACTGATCACCGTGCCGGGACGCGCGAGCGCATCCACGGAAATCTGCACCCCGCCGACGGGGGCCGGACCCGCTGCGGGCGGGACTTCCCCCGCCGGAGCTCCCGCTGCGGCCGGCGCAGGCACGCCGGCGGACGCGGGCGCGATGGGCGAGGCGACGGCAGGCTGCTTGGGCGGCTCGGGGTCCTTGGGCTTGAGGCGCAGGTCATCGAGGAGAAAGCGCACCTCCATGTAGGTCATGGTCACGCCGAGTTCGGCGATCATCTTTTTCTGCACGTCCGCCACCTTGAGGCCCTCATCAAGCCACTTGGTGATCTGCTGCTTATGCGCGTCGGTCAAATTCATGTTCAAGTGAACCTTCTCTTACCCGTTTCCGACGCCGGCTCCAAGCTCCAAATCCCCCCGTAGCGCGGACAGCCCTTCCCGCGCGTCCCCTACCGCACAAAATCCGAACACACGCGGGCAAGGCTGCCCGCGCTACCAACGCTGTGTCTCCCTCCTCGGGGCTATTGCCTTGCTCTGCCTCTATGAGCACCTCGGCACACCCCCCGGCCTTGGCCGTCCGTGCGGAGCGCCGATCTGCGATCCGGCGCCTTGTTGAGCGCCTTAAGTGACAACTTTATTTCAGTAAGCGCTTCTCTTTGTGTTCTTTGCGTTCTTTCGCGGCAAATTCAACGGCGGACTTTAAGATGAACCGAAGCGGGTCAGAAAGATGGGATCAGAAAGATGGGGAAAGATTCCGTGCGGAGATTTTTCTGACCCTATTTTTCTGACCATTGCATCGGCTGAACAGCCTCCAATCGAGCGGCGGCGAAGATCCCTTACGCAGCATGGCTTGACCCGCCGCCCGCTTCACCGAATTCTGGGCGCATGACCAGCCCGCAATCGCGCCGTACTTTTCTCCGCGCTTCCGCCGCGCTTCCGTTGCTCGCACTCGGCGGCGGCATCTTCACGCCGCGCGCCCGGGCCGCTTCGCCCGTCGCCGCACTTACGCCCGCGAATGACCGCATTCAGAAGGCGCGCGACATCGCCTTGTCCGTGCTCAAGCCCGGCCAGCGCGATCTCGACTACGGTTTCAAACTGCACGCCGAATCGCTGGTCTTCGAGAGCTACGGTTTCGCCCCGCGCGCGGCGCTGGACGGGGCGAAGTTCACCGCCGTGGTCGAAGGGGGCGCGACGGAGCCGGAACTCACCGACCTGCGCGAGGAGATGAGCATGACGCGCTGGGCCACGGATGCCGGCGAACGGAAGGAGTTTCTGGAAGGTTTCCGCGCCGCCGGGGTGACGTGCATCTTCCAAAACACCGGCGAGGAAGGCAGCGATCCCTTGCGGCTCATCAAGCGCCTCGCTCGCTTCACTTACGCCACGGACCTGGCGCGGGAGGATTGCTTCAAGGCGGCGCAGCCCGATGACATCGTCGCCGCAAAAAAGGCCGGCAAACAGTGCCTTTACTTCACCACCAACGGCGTGCCCCTGCGCCAGCAATGGGAGAGCGTCCGGGACGAACTCCGGCTCATCCGCATCTTTCAGGAGTTGGGCACCCGCATGATGCACCTCACCTACAACCGGCGAAACCCCATCGGCGATGGCGCGGGCGAGCCCAATGACGGCGGCCTCTCGGACTTCGGCCACGCGGTAGTCGCGGAGATGAACCGGCTCGGCGTCATCGTGGACGTGGCGCATTCCGGCTGGCGTACGAGCCTCGAAGCCGCGAAAGCCTCCCAGAAGCCGATGGTCGCCAGCCACACGACCTGCGCCGGACTCTACAAGCATTTCCGGGGCAAGCCCGATGACACCGTGAAAGCAATCTGCGACACCGGCGGGCTCATCGGCATCTGCTGCATCCCGCGCTTCCTCGGCGCGAATGGTGACCTCGGGGCGTTCCTCGACCACATTGATTACGCGGTGAAAAAGTTCGGTGCCGACCATGTGGCCATCGGCCCGGACATCTCCTACACCTCGCGCAACGAGGAGGCCGAGCGCGCGAAAGTCCCCAAGCGCAAGGACGGCAGCTCACCCGTCTCCGCCGCTGGAGCGCGCTGGGAACACCTCTGGCCGGCGGATGATTACCGTCCCAAGCCGCACGCCGAGCAAAGCCTCGCGTGGACCAACTGGCCGCTCTTCACCGTCGGCCTCGTCCAGCGCGGCCACAGCGACGCGACCATCCGAAAAATCCTCGGTGAGAACACCCTCCGCGTCGCCCGGGCGAATTATGGCAGCATCTGAAGGGGATCAGCTCAAGGGCTCCGCGACCGCCGTTCCAATCCCCGTCGCCCCGTAGCCGTTGCCGCAATAGAACAGGCGCAGCTTGCCGCCCTCGCGGAGGACGTGCGGATACTCGACCATTTTGTTTTCCCAGGCGGCCTTGCCGGGCGCAAGCGCGAGATTTTCCCCCGGCTCTCCCCGATGCCAGGTCAGGCCGTCGTCGCTCGCCGCCTCACAGATGGAGTAAGCCCCAAACTTGGTACCAATGCCCGCGTAGATGGCACGCCAGCCGCGTTCCGTCTGCCAGACGTTGAGCGCAATGGTGGCGGCGTTTTCATACTCGGCCTCGCGCCGGGGCCGCAGCACGACCCGTCGGTCGGTCCACGTCAGTCCGTCCGTGGAATGGGCAATGACGGATTGCTTCGCCTGATCAACGGTCAAATCCTTGCTCGGCGTGCCCGTGGCGAGCGTGTAGTGCATCCGGTAGCGCTTGCTGCCGTCCGGCTGGCCCACTTCGGTGATGGGACCGCCGCCGGCGATGCCCCGGTTCATCGGCCATTCTGCGAAGCCATCGCCCAACAGCACGGGTTCGTCCGAATGCCGCTTCCAACTACGCAGGTCATCACTCGTGGCCAGACCGACGCCTCGAAAGGCCTGCAAACCCGCACCGGTCCGCGCCCGGCCGGTATAGTAAAGGTGCCACTTGCCGCCGACGCGAGCCACGCACGGCAGCACACACCAGGATTCGTCGAAGCTGTCCTTGCCACCGAGATCGAAGAGCGGCCCTAGACGCTTCCAGGCGGTGACATCGTCCACCGGGCAGGTGGCGAGGCAGATGAGCCGCTGCCCCTTGGCATCGGCCCCGGCGTAAAACAGCCAATACTCGCCATCGCGGGTAAGCACGAACGGGTTCATGCAGCAGCCTTTGTCAAACGCACCGCCACCCGGCGGGAAAACCGGGTTGCGCGCGTCCCGCTGCCATGCGTGGACGCGAAACGGCTGAGCCTTGTCAACCGCACCCAGCCTGCCCGCCGGAGTTCCCAGCGCGGCTCCGGCGAGCAACGTGGAACCCCGGTGCAGGAACGCACGGCGACTGGCTGACTTCGGTGGCGTGGTCTGGATCATGGTGACGGTGGTGGTGGCTCGACCTGGCACAGGCGCTATCTGGTCTGGCTGCGGGCGGATTCTGGCGATGCCGGCACCGCCAGCGCCAAGGCCGCCGTGGCCCAACTGGCGGCGCTGATGGAGATGAACTGGTCCGGGCCGTGCGGGTAGCCGGACTCGTAATAGCTTTGAATCGGCTTGCTGCGGGTCTTCACATGCCACGAGCCGTCGGCCTGCTGCTGGGCGAGCAGATAACGCAGCCCCTTGCGATACGCCTCCGCCGTCGTCGCCACGCCCCCGGCCTGATGCAACGCGGTGAGCGCCGTCGCGGTGGCGTAGGCATCTGAGTCCAGATCGGTGAGCTGGGCCCAGCCGCCGTCGGCCCGCTGGATGTCCAAAAGTTCCTGGGCCGCCTTTCGCACTTCGGCCTCCGGCGCACCGACGAGCTGAAGGGCGCGCAGGCGGAACACCCGGTCTTCGTTGTCCTGCGCCGGGGTCTTGAGCAGCCACGCGCGGACCTGGCCGGTGCGTTGCCCGAAGCGTTCGCGCTGCTCCGGCGTGCCGAAGGTTTTCAGCCCACGCAACGCGGCGTGCGTGGAGGTGAAGAGACTCTGCTCCGTGGGCGGCCGGCGCGATTGCGGCTTCCAATGCTCCAGTTCCTTCTGCCAGACCAACAGATAATGGGCCACGGCGGCCGTCGTCGCATCAGGCTTCCAGCCCCCGTTGTCGAGGGCCCAGAGCGCGTAACCGGCGGTGTCGGTCTGGCCGCCCTGCCCTTTCCCGGCCAGGTAGTTCGTCTGGTTTTTCGTGAGGAAATCGGCGGTAAACTTGACCTGCTTCTTCAGTTCCTCCGCATCCACCTTGAAACCGCGCGCTTGCGCCGTGGTGAGGGCCATGATGGGCAGCCCCTGATTATGACAGGTGAAACACCGTTCGCGCTTTTCCATTGAGCCGCGCGCCCCCGCCGTGAGCAGCGGAAGGGATTTCTCGACGGCCGCCCGGATCACCTCCGTGGCCGGCCCCGGGGCCTCCGCTCCCATCGTGTTGAAACCGCAGGCAGCGAGCAGAACGGTAAGGGCAAGAGCGGCGCGAGACATGGATGGTGCTGTGTTGGGCCAAGCTTATGCCCCATCTCCGTCACCGGGTCAAACTAGCGCATCTTTATTGGATTCGCTTTTCCGGGCGCAGCCCGCGAACAAATCGGCCTGCCTGCTGAAGCTGCCACCCGGTCCGGCCGTCCACTCAGGATGCCATCAACTCACGATCCGCAACCGTCCCAACCTGCCGGATTGCCGCGCCCTGAATCAAAGGGATCGTTCTCGGTGATGGTGCCACGGACCTGACCTTTTCACCCCTGACTACTTCTGAAGAAGCGTGCTTTCAACCTTGGTGGAGCGGGCCGGACAATCGTGAACGGCTGCGGATTCCCCTGCCCTTCCAGAATCACCCCGCCGTTCCGACTCCCCTTCGCTTTCGCCGCCATTCTACTCTCCGTCCTCGCCGCCTCGGCCACACCGCCCGTCGTCACCACCGTCGAGGTGCGCGGCCTGCAAATCGGCCAGACCACCGCCTTCACCGTCACCGGCACGGACCTGCTGCCAAACCCGCGCCTGCTCACCACTGCGCGCATCGCCAAACAGTCGCTCAAGGATGGCGGCAAACCGGAGCGCATCACGCTCGACATCGAACTGGGTCCCGGCACCACGCCCGGATTGCACAACTGGTGGCTCGTCACCGACCAGGGCGTCTCCGCCAAGGGCGTGCTCGCCGCCGACGCACTGCCGCAAAAGCCTTTCGCGGACAAAGTCGATTCCCTGCCCGTCGCGCTGCACGGCACGATCTCCGGCAGCCAGGTGCGCGAAGTGACCTTCCCTGGCAAGGCCGGCCAGGAGATTACCTGCGAGGTCGAAGCCCAGCGGCTCGACGGCAAGCTCCGTCCCGTCCTCAAGCTCCACGGCCCGGACAACACGCTCCTGCAATGGAGCCAGCCCATGCTCGCGTTGCGCGGTGACACCCGTTTGGAACTCAAGCTTCCTGCGGACGGCGAGTATCGCCTGCAACTGCACGACCTCCAGTTCGCCGCCCCCGGCAACTCGAATTACTTTCGCCTCAAGCTCGGCCAGTGGTCTTACGCCGACCTCGCGTTTCCCTCCACGGTCCAACGCGGCGCGTCCGCCGAGGTGCAGTTGGTCGGTCGGTCGGGTGAGTTGCGCACCGTTAGTTTGCCCGCGCTCGGCAACGCCCTCGCCATCCCCGCGCCGTGGGCCGATGCCAAGACTGCCAGCGGCCCGCAGGCCGTCGTGTGGCTGAGTGATCTGCCTGAGTTGACCGAGCATCGCATCGGCTCCGCGCCGCAGCTTCTGCCCGCACTGCCCGTCGCCGTGAACGGTCGTCTCAGTAAGGCCGGCGAGGCGGATGCTTACACGCTCACAGTCACGCCCGAAACCGAGGTGGACATCGAAGTCTTCGCCGATTCGCTTGGTTCGCCGATCGATGCCGAACTGGAACTGCGCGACCTCAAAGGCGCACGCCTCGCGATCAACGACGACTTCAACAACCGGCCGGACCCACGCCTCACCTACAAGGTGCCCAAGGACGTGACGAACCTCGTCGCCATCGTTCGCGACGTAAACGGCAACGGTGGCCCGCGCTGTCTGTACCGGTTGCAGGCCACGTTGAAGTCCACGAACGCGCCGGCCGGTTTCACGCTCCTCGCGCTCGAAGACAACCTTACCGTTCCCGCCGGGCGAACGAGCGTCTTCAAGGTCGAGGCCCGCCGCGAAGGCTACGATGGCCCCATCGAACTCGCCTTTGACACCTTGCCCGCTGGCATAAAACTCTCCGGTCAGACCATCCCCGCGAAAGCCACGGCCACCTTGCTCACGGTGTCGGGCGAGCAAACACTTCCTTCTTTGATCACCGCATTGCACGGGAAGGCGAAGGACCGTGACGTGGTGGCCCGCAGTGAGAGCGTGCAGCTTGCGAAGTTCCAACCGTGGCTCGAATACGACCTCGCACTGTCCGGCGCGGCGAAACCGGAAGTGGACTTCACCATCACCTGGGGCGAGGACGCCGCGACCAACACGATCCCGCTCGGTGGCCAGTTGAAGTTGCCCGTCCTCTGCACCCGGCCGCCCGGCCACGACGGCCCGGTGCGCCTCACGTTGCTCACCAGCCAGGCCCGCCTCTTCCTGAACAACGCCGTGGACCCCGCCCGGGTGTTGCGCGAGGAGAAGGCCGCGCTTATCGAGGAAGACAAGAAGGCCCAGGCCGCCTTCGATGCCATCGCCACCGCCACGAACGCCCTGACCGCCGCCCAAAAGGAACTCGCCGCCGCCAAGGACGACCCGGCAAAAGCCGCTGCCGCGAAGAAAGTCCAGGCCGCCGAAACCGCGCTGGACGCGGCGCGTAAAGCCGCCACCGAAAACGCTGAGAAGGCGAAGAACGATCTCGATTTTGGACTGGTCGTACCCGGTGAACTGGCGGACCTGCCGCATCAACTGGCCTTCAAGGCCGAACTGCTCAAGCGCGACCGCCGCACCGTGGAGGCCGTGGCCTACACACCGGTGCGCGAGTTCCCCGTGCTCAACCCGCTCGCCCTGAAGTTCGCCGCGCCCGCACCCGTAAAGCTTGATGCCAAAACCGGCGCGACGCTGGACCTGGTCGGGACCGTGGAGCGTCTCGGCGGAGCGAAGGGCGATGTCACCGTGACGCTCGCCGGCCTCCCGGCTGGTGTGACCGCGCCCGCACCCGTCGTGGTCAAAGAGGGCGCGACCGAGTTCAAGTTCGCCCTGAAATTCCCCGCTAACTTCAAACCCGGCGATTTCACCGGCCTCAAACTCTCCGCCAGCGGCAAGCCCTTCAACGCCGCAACCGTAAAAAGCCGCGACACCGAATTCGCCGTGAAAGTCCTGCCACCGGACCCGCCTCCGGTGAAACAAGCGGAGGCGAAGAAGTGATATGAACACGCTTTCAACCCAGCTCCCGAATTGGAACCACAGAGGCACGGAGAACACAGAGATGTGCTCTGTTGGAGCACTTCAGCATCTGCTTCGTCTTCTCTCCGTACCCTCTGTGCCTCTGTGGTTCAACCTCCCGGTCATGCGCATGAAACCATTCTGCATTCTTGCCTGCGCCATTTTCGCCGCGCTCCCACTCTCCGCCGCGCCCGTGCCTGACCCCATTGTCGGCGACCTCACCGTCACGCCGGCCTCGCTCACGCTCGTCCACGCCCAACGGCCGCATTCGCTGGTCGTGATGGCGCGGACCAAGGGCGGCTATGACGTGGATTTCACCGGCACGGCCACCTTCCGCAGCAGCAACGAAAAGATCGCTCGCGTCAGCCCAACCGGCTGGGTGCAGCCGGTCGCGAACGGCACGGCGACCCTTACCGTGCAGGCATCCGGCAAGACCACCAAGGTCACCGTGAACGTCCAGCTCCCCGCCGAGCCGACGCCTGCCAGCTTCCGGCAGGACGTGATGCCCGTACTGTCCAAGGGCGGCTGCAACATGGGCGCGTGTCACGGCTATTCGCTCGGCAAGAACGGTTTCAAGCTCACCTTGCGCGGCGCGGATGCGGAGAAGGATTACCCGGCCCTCACTGATGAATTCATGGAGCGCCGCATCAACCGCCACAACCCCGCCGCGAGCCTGCTCCTGCTCAAGGCGCTCGGGGACCTGCCGCACGAAGGCGGCGTGCGCTTCGACCACGGCGGCCTGCTCCACGAGACCGTCCGCCGGTGGATCGCCGAGGGCGCACGGGATGACGCACCCACGCTGCCCACGCTCGTCTCAGTCACCATTTACCCGGAGAAAATCGTCGCGATGCCCCACGCGCGACAGCAGTTCCAGCTCGTCGCCAAATACAGCGACGGGTCGGTGCGCGATGTGTCCCGCACCGGCATCTTCAACGTGAACACCGAGCGCGTGGCCCGCGCCGACGAGGTCGGGCTGGTGGTCGCAACCGATCTGGGCGAGACCGCCATCGTGGCCCGCTACGAAGGTTTCTTCGCCGTCGCGAACTTCATCGTGCTGCCGCCCAACCAGGGCTTCCAGCCCACGCCGGTCCCCACGGACAACCTCGTGGACCGCCACATCATCACGAAGCTCAACGACCTGCGCATCCGCCCGTCCGAACTCACGGACGACGCGCATTTCCTGCGCCGGGTGTCCGTGGACCTCATCGGCGTGCAGCCCAAGCCGGAGGAAGTGCTGGCCTTCATCGCGGACACGAGCGCCGACAAACGGGAGAAGGCCATTGCCGCGTTGATGAAGCGCAATGAGTTCGTGGACTGGTGGTCCCTCAAGTGGGGCGACTTGTTGCAGAACTCGCGCAACACCTTGAGCGATCCGGCGGTCTATGCGTTCCGCGAGTGGATTCGCGCAGCGGTCGCGCGCAATGCGCCGATGGATCAATTCGCGCGCGAGCTGCTCACCGCGCGCGGCAGCTACGCCGACCATCCGGCGGCCGCCTACTTCGCCGTGAGCAAGGACACGGACGACACGCTGCAACGATCCACCCAGGTCTTCGCCGGCGTGCGGATGCTCTGCGCGAAGTGCCACCCGCACCCGTTCGAACAATGGACGCAGGCGGATTACTACGGCGTCCACAGCTTCTTCAACCAGGTCGCCACCAAGCCTGACCCGCGCCAGACCGGGGTGGCCAATGCCAAAACCGTGCTTGTCAATCTCACGACCGGCTCCTCCACGAACCCGCGCACGAACAAGCCGCAGCCGCCCCGTTATCTCGGCGGGGGCGAACCGAAACTTGAGGCCGGCGTGGACAAACGGGAGGACTACGCCCGCTGGCTCACCTCGCCGGACAACCCGCACTTCGCCCGCAGCCTGGTGAACCGCGTGTGGAGCTACTTCTTCCATCGCGGCATCATGGACCCCGTGGACGACCTGCGCTCCACCAGCCCGCCGATCAATGCGCCGTTGCTCGACGCGCTGACGAAGGATTTCGTGGCGCACAAGTTCGACCTGCGCCACCTGATGCAGGTGATCGTCACGTCGCGCGCCTACCAGCGCAGCTCCACGCCGAACGAAACGAACGGGCACGACGATGCGAACTTCTCGCACGCCATCCCGCGCCGCCTGCCCGCCGAGGCGATGCTGGACTCCCTCGTGCAGGCCACGGGTGTGAAGGAAAACTTCGGCGGCGCACCGTCAGGCTTCAACGCCGCGCAGTTGCCGGATGGCAACGTGCAGAGCGACTTCCTCACGCTCTTCGGCAAACCGCAGCGCATGGAGGCGTGCGAGTGCGAGCGTGACCTGGGCGCGAACATGTTGCAGGCGCTGCACTTCATCAACGGCAAGTCCATCCTCGACCGCGTCACCAGCGGCAGCGGCCGGCCCGCGCTGCTGATCCAGCAGAAACTCGACGACGATAAGCTGGTCGAACAGCTCTACCTCTGGTCACTCGCCCGCAAACCCGCCGCACGGGAGGTGGAACTCACGAAGAAGTTCCTGGCCACCTACGGCGACAAGCGGGCTGAAGCCGCGCAGGACTTCATGTGGGGCCTGCTCAACAGCCGCGACTTCACGATGCTGCAATGAGGGGATGCTTTTTGGCCACAGATGGAACACAGATGAAACACCGATTGGAATCGAATCAGGAAAGTAGGAAGGCAGGAACCAATGGACTGCACCGCCGGACTTCGATCATTTCAAGGCGGCCCTCGCTCTCATTCCTCCCCATCTGCGTTTCATCTGTGTCCCATCTGTGGCTAAAAACCGTCTTCGCCTGGTTCCTCTGCGCGCTGCCAGTCTGTGCGGCAGACGTCAGCTACCAGCGCGAGGTGTGGCCCATTTTCAAACGGCACTGTCTCGGCTGCCACACCGACGGCAAGGCCAAGGGCGGCTTGCGGCTTGATGACATCGCGGCCCTCAAGAAGGGCGGCAAACACGGCGCATTGTTTGTCTCGGGCAAGCCGGACAAGAGCCTGTTGCTCAAGCAGGTCACCGGCGATCCGCCCGAGATGCCGGAAAACGAGCCGCCGCTCACCGCCGAGAAGGTTAAGATCCTGCGCGACTGGATCGCCCAGGGCGCAAAGATTGACGCCGCCCCCAAGGTCGATCGTCCGCCCGTCGTAATTCCCGCGACCTATGCGTTCGCCCCCTCGGTCACCAGCGTAAGCCTCAGCTCGGACGGCAAGCTCGCCGCCGTTGCGGTGCGCAGCGAGGTCGTGTTGTTCAATGTGGACGATGACACCCCGCCCCGCCGTCTCGCCACCGACTTCGACCTCATCACGCATGTCGAGTTCAGCCCCGATGGCAAACGGCTGGCGGCTGCCGGCGGTTCGCCCCAGCAATTCGGCGGTGTGATTTTCTTCGATTCCGCCGAAGGCAAACGTCAGTCCACCCGCCGCGTGGGCAATGACACCTTGTTCAAGGGCAACTTCTCGCCCGACGGCACCACCATTGCGCTCGGCGGCCCGGGCGGCGCGATTCATCTCGTCCCCGTGGATGCGAAGGCCGAGGTCAAATCCATCGAACTGCACAGCGACTGGGTGATGGCCGTCGCCTACACGCCGGACGGCAAACAACTCGTCAGCGGCAGCCGCGACAAGACCACGAAGGTCAGCAGCGTCGAGAGCCTCAAACTTCTTCGCTCGATTGATCAGTCCACCGAAACCATCAACGCCGTGGCGGCCGATGCACTCACCGCGATCTCCGCCGGCAACGCCCGCACACTGAACGGCTTCGACTTCAAGCTCGCGCTCGCGGGCGCGGAAGTGACCGGTTCCGGCAACGGAGCCCGTCCCGTGAACAACCGGGACCAGTACGTCCGTGCCTACGAAGCCCAGCCCGAAGCCGTGATGGCGCTCGCAATGAGCGGTGATCGCAAACTCCTCGCCGTCGCCACCCGCGCAGCCGAAGTGCGCGTCTATCAAACCGACAACCGCCAGCGCAAGGTGACCATCGCGAAGGCCCCCGCACCCGTTTTCGCCATCGCACTGAACCAGGACGGTTCGCGGCTGCTGCTGGGCAGCAAGAGCGGCGAAGTGCAGGTGTACGAAGTCACCTCGTCGAAGTTGTTGAAAACCTTGATCCCCGTGCCCGTGGCAGCCAGCCGGACCGCCGCCCGCTGAGGCGCGTGGCGTTCGCGCCGCCTCAGGGGGGATAGGCACTGAAGCCAAAGCCATTTATTAATTGGAGCCTTTGGTCGAATCCTCGCCGTAAACCATCGGCCGTTCTCCCTCACCCCGGCCCTCTCCCGCTGGGAGAGGGAGAGGGCCGGGGTGAGGGAGAACGGCCACGGAGTCTGCACCAAGCTGCATGCCTGACTTCGTCGCTGTTCCAGCATCATCAAGTACAACGACCAAATCCACCTTCACCGCCTTTGGAAGAAGGTATCCTGCAACGACCCTTTTTCCGTGCGGACCTGCATGCCTGGTTTCACGTTGTTGCGTTGAAACCAGCCCTGCCGCATCTCGAGCACGAACTGAACGCGATCCGAGTCCGAGGGCACCGGCGTTTCGTCGCGTGGCTGGGCGGCGTGGACATCGAGCAGGGTGCCATCAGCAGCGATGTAGGCGATGTCCAGCGGCACGAGCGTGTTCCGCATCCAGAAGGAGCGGCGGTCGGCGCTCTGAAAGATGAAGATCATTCCCTCCATCTCGGCCATGTTCGTGCGCCACATCATGCCCACCTGATGCTCAATCGGGGAGCGCGCGATCTCGGCGGGCACTTCGTGGGCCCCGAGCCAGAGCTTGATGGTGGGGAGCTTGGGCTGCGGCTGGCCGGACTCGGTTGGATCGGCGGACGCAGCGGCACTGGACTTGGGCGCCGAAGGCTGCGGACAGCCGGCGAGCAACGCGCACAGGCAGGCGAGGAGCAGAACGGAAAAGCGTTTCATGCGCGGCGAGCTTGGCAGAGGCGGCTGGGAATTCAAATGCCGGAACGCACGCCCTAGAGTGCGCCCGAGCTACCTCCCCATGAACCGGCGATCAAGGAGCGTGGACGCCGAGGTTGTATCGCAGGCGTCCTCGCCGCGCGCACGAACTCGGGGCGGGACGCCCCGGTAACTCGCAGGCGGAGACGCCTGCGCTACCTGGTCCGGCGGCTACGGACGAGGGCGTCCGAGCTCCTGCGCAAGGTGGTTCAAGGGTTCAAAGCGCGAACTGCTCGCTGGGAGAATTCTCACGCCGCGGCTTCCCAGAACGCGAGTTTGTTATGCCCGGCGGTGAAGATGCGCGTGCCGCTCTCATCCAGCGCGAACTTGTGAAAGTGGCTCAGGGCCGATTCTTCACGCAGCACCTTGCCGGAGTTCACGTCGAGGAACAGGAAGAGGCCTTTGCCATCGCCGCCAGCTCCCAGCAACCAGTCGCCCTGCGGGTGGAAGACCAGGTGGGTGATGAGACCCTTGGCCTTGTCGCCGGAAAACTTCGCGACGCGCTCCTGCTTCCGCCAGTTGAAAACCTCGACGTGCGGCTTGCCCTCCAGATGGTCGATGTTCCCGACCTTCCCCATGCCGCCGACTGCGAGCTGGGTGCCATCGGGGGAAAAGGCCAGCGAACGGATGCCGCCGATCGAGTGTATGCGCGCCCGCGGGTCCCATGTGTAAACCTCCGGCACTTCGAGCGTGGCGAGCGACTTGCCCGTCGCCAGGTCCCACACGACGACGTGGCCGACCTTGTCGCCGGTCGCGAGCAGGCTGCCGTCGGCGGAGAAGGCGCAGGCGTAGAGCATCGAGTTGAAGTGAGTCGGGGTCATCGCCTCGTGGCCACGCAACTCGTGTTTGAGCTTCGCGGTGGCGGTGTCCCAGACCCGGCAGACCATGTCGTCCGCCACGCTGGCGACGAGCTTGCCATCGCGCGAGGCCACCACGTTGCGAATCCAGCGGTCGTGCGCCTTGAAGCCCCGCACCTTCGCGCGCGATTCCGCGTCCCACCAGATGAGCTGGCCGTCGTAGGCACCCGAGACCACCTGCTGGCCCGCGAGCGCGACGCCGGTCACGTAACCGGTGTGGCCTTCCATGGCGACCGGCTCGGTCTTTTCCCCGGCGAGATCGAAGTGATAGACACAGCCATCCGAGCTGCCGGCGAAGAGGCGCTTCGTCTCCGGCACGCGGGTGAGACAGAGCAGGATGTCCTTCCGCGAAACTTCCTTCGCGACTTTGAATTTGGCGGGGTCGGTGGGCATGGCGGGGGAAGTTGAGGGTTGAAAGTTGAGAGACTGTTTACGCCAGCAACTGGGTGATCGGCTTGATGCCGGGGTTGACCAGCGGGACGGGGCGGGCCCCGACCTGGTATTCCTTCTTCGGATTTACGCCGATGGCTGCCAGCACGGTAGCGAAGAGTTCACCCGCACCCACCTGGTCTTCCACGACCGTCTGGCCGTCCTTATCCGTCTTGCCAAAGACCGCGCCGCCCTTGAGGCCGCAGCCGAAGAGCGCCGTGCTCCAGGCGTTGGCGAAGTGATCGCGACCGAGACTCGCATTGATGGCGGGCGTGCGGCCGAACTCGCCCACGGCCAGCACCAGCGTGCGCTCCAGCAGACCGCGCTGCTTGAGGTCGTCGTGCAACGCGGACATCACGCGGTCCAGCTCCGGTACCATTTCCTGGTGCGTCTCGAAATTCTGCCCATGGCTGTCCCACCACGCGCGGCTCACCCGCACAAAGGGCACGCCCGCCTCAACCATGCGACGCGCCATCAGCGCCTGCTCGCCGAAAAGCGTCGGGCCATACGCCTCACGCGCCTTCGTGGACTCCTGCGAAAGATCGAACAGCGTCTCGCTGCTCATGAGGCCGTGGACGCGCGCGTAGGCGTTCGCGTGGCTCTTCACCGGCCCGGTGGCGTGCCCGGCCACGAACTGGCTGTTGATCAACTCCTGCAACTCAGCGCGGGCGTGGTGATCCATGTCCGAGATGGACTCCAGCCGCTTCAAGTTGGGCGGCACCATGCTCTCGGCCAGTTTCATCGGCGAGTAACGCGCCCCGAGGAAGCTCGAGCCTTGCCGCGAGAAATCACGCCCTTCGCTGGCGGTGTAGAAGGAGACGTAGTCCGGCACCTTGCTGTCGGCGCGGCTGAGTTCGCGTGCGACCACCGCCCCCATGTCGGGATAACGCAGGGCCGCCTCGTCCAGCCGCCCGCGCATCATGAGCTGCGCGGCCCCGCCGTGATCACCGTTCTTCGTGTTCAACCCCCGGATGACGCAGATGTCCTTCATGCGTTTGGCCATCTGCGGCATCAGCTCGCTGATGTGGACGCCCGGCACGGACGTGGGAATCGCCGCGAAGGGGCCGCCCGTGGGCCGGCCCGGCTTCGGGTCCCACGTCTCCAACTGGCTCGCGCCGCCCGCCAGCCAGAGCAGGATGACGCTCTTGCCATTGGCCTTGAGCGTGTCATTGAGCGACGGCGCAGCAAAGGAATGCACCGCCCCGATGCCAGCCGTGGCCAAGCCCGCGCCCGCGCCGAGCGTGCGGAGAAAGTCGCGGCGGCTGACGTCGTGTTCGGAGGAACCGCAGAAGTGGGAGTTCATAAAATGGGTTCTTGGGGCTGAGCTAAGATATATTTAAAACGTAGCCGCAGAGCGCCGTCAGAAAGTAGCCCACGGCGTGAGCCGTGGGCAGAACGCCCAAAGGGGCAAGCCCCGGCAGGGGCGATAGAATGAACCACCCGACAGCCGCGATTGCTGCCGCCCCTGCCGGGGCTGACGGCGTGCGTGCGCAAACCCACGGCTCACGCCGTGGGCTATTGTCTGTCGCGCCTCCGGCGCTGGCGGCCAATCGGATTGGGTTCGTGGACATGGCTCAGTGATTAAACCGAAACTCCGTGCTCGTCAGCAGTGACCACACCACCTGGCGCGCCGCCTCGGTCGGCCGGTCGGTGCGCTGGTCGAGGTAGGTGACGATGGCTTGCAACTCGCGCGGCTCCGGGGCGCGGGAGAGGACGTTCCACACGGCGGCGGTGGCCAGCTCGCGGTTGTCCTTCAGGTCCAGCAGAACCTTGAGCAGGCGGTCGCCGGAGAGGGACAGCAGTTCGCGCTGAATGCGGTCGTTGTTGCTGAAGAGCAACGCCTCGTCCACGCCCACCTGGAAATCATCGCCGGGCCGTTCGAGTGAACTGGCCCAGCCCTGGCCGGTGCGTTCCACCTGTTCGATGAACTTCGCCTGCTCCTCGGGTTTCGCGGTGCTTTTGAAGGCATCCGGGCCGGTGACGGCGAATTGCAGCGACGCCCCGACCTGCTGCGGCGTGAGCGCCCGGGGCTGGGCCACGGCGAAGAGTCCGGGGTCCGGCCGCGCGCCGTCGCTCCATTGGCTGCTGCGCGCGTAGGCCGCGCTCAGCACCAGTCCACGCATCAGCCGGCGAATATCGTAATCATGCTGCACCAAGTCGCGGGCCAGCCACTGGAGCAGCTCGGGATGGTTCGGCAGGTTCTGGCCGTGCATCTGGTCCACCGGCATCACGAGACCGTGGCCGTAGAGACGGAGCCAGACTTGGTTCACCAGGGCGCGGGCGAAATAGCCTTCGTGGCCGGGCTTTAGGCTGGCCTCGGGGAGCAGCGCACGCCGGCTGAACTTGGGCGCGGGCGCGGGTTGTTTGTTCTTCTTGGTTTCTTCGAGGAGTTTTTTCTCCTCCTTCTTCTGTGCCTCGGTCAGCTCGGGAGTGGGCGGTTCCGACACCGCCTCACCACTTAGAAACATCAGGCGGGCCTCCTTGGTTTCGCCGGCCGTGGTCTTGAAGCTGATGGTGCCATAGTCGCGTTCGGCCACGAAGTCGCCGTGCTCGAACGTGCGGCTGAAGAAGGACTTCATGCCGTAGTAATGATCCTGCTTCCAAGCGGGCACGAGCGGGTGATCGTGACACTGGGCGCAACTGATGTTCACGCCGAAGAAACGCACGCTTACGTCGGTGACGAGCTTGTCGAGGTCCTTGGCGCGCGCGCGGAGGAAGGCGTCGGCACCTTGCGTCTCCGGCGTGGCGGTATCGCCCGTGATGACCTCCTTGAAGACGCGGTCCCAGCGACGGCCCTCGCCGATGGCCCGCGTGAGGTACTCGCGGAAACCGGTGCCCTGCCCCTCGTTCAACAGCCACTCGAACTCCGTCACCTGATGCCGCACGAAACCGGGCGAACTCATCAACCGGTCCACGAGCCGCGCCGCCTTGTCCGGCTCGGTGGCCGCGACATAGGCACGCACCTCGGCCGTGGTGGGAATGCGGCCGACGAGGTCGAGGGTAAGGCGGCGAATGAAGTTCGCATCGCTCGCAGCAGGCGCAGTTTTGGCCTTCGCCTGCGTGAGCTTCGCGGCGATGTAATGGTCCACGACTTGTGCCATCGGCCGGTCCGCCGGGAGCAAATCCTTGTCCGCGAGGGTGTCCCACCAAGGCTTGGCATCCTTCGCCGGCGCGGTTGATGCAGTCGTCTCCGGAAAGGCCGCACCGGCCTTCACCCACTTCTCAAAGTTGGCGATGACCTCGTCTGACAACGGAGCGTCCGGGGGCATGCGAAGGTCCTTGTCCGGGTGGCGCAGGGACTTGAGCAGCAGGCTGTCTTCCGGCTTCGCCGCAGAAATGGCCGGTCCGTTTTCACCGCCCTTGAGCAGGCCTTCGCGGTGGTCGAGGCGCAGGCCGCCCTTGAGTTTGGTGGACCGCGCGGAGTGGCACTTGAAACACTGGTCGGCCAGCACGGGCCGGATCTTCTCCTCGAAGAACGTCGTGGAACCCGGCGGGCTGGACGCAGCCTCCACCGGCAAGGCGACCGCGAACAGCGCCCCGGCCAGGCCGGCGACAACGAACTTCATGGGCAAAAGAAACATGGGCAGTCGCTTGCGTGACACCGGTGTGCAACCCGCAAGCCATGGAATGCCGACGCGCCGGAAGGGAGCGGTGTTCAAGATGGCTCGCGAATCCCGACCTTTTACACTTATCCCAACTACTGGAATACTCTGGTCGAATCCCCGATTTGAACCAACGAACAGTTTCTCCCAATTATCATGACAAAAGCTCGGTTCATGGGGCGGGGCGCGCTCAGGTTCCCTCTCCCCCGATGGGGGAGAGGGAGAAACTTCGGCCGCCGTTGTCCAATCGCTGCCCCTTGCCACCCAGTCGGGCTTGGGGCCCCCTCTCCCAGCGTGAGAGGGCCGGGGTAAGTGGGAAGGCGTGCTACAAAGGCAATGTCCCGAATCTCTTTGAGAATAGTTTTACTTCTGTCCGCCAAGCACTCCAGCCAATCGCGCGATGGTCCCGTCACGCGCGGTTGCGAGCGGTTGCCAAGTAGGAGCCGGAAGGGACACGGACTGCTCCATCACCAGACACAGCCATTCGACGGCCGCCGGGTCGCTCGCCACGGCCGCCGCCTGGCAGAAGGCGGTGCTTTGCGCTGGTGGCAGGGGTCCGGCTTCGGCGCGCAGCTTCTCCAGCATGCCGGCGAGCTTCTGCCGGCCTTCGTGCAACCGCTTGAGGATGGCGATGCCTTGCAGGTCGGTTTCATAGACCCGGCGCTTCACGGCGTTTTCGTAGATGCGGTGCAGCAGGTGGACCCGCGCATAGACGGCCATCATGCGGGGGACGCCCTCGGGCTCGCCGAGTTGGTAGAGTGCAATCGCGGCGTGAACGATGGTGCTGCCGTGATGCAACGCGAAGGCATCAGGCGCAGGCGCGTCCTCGGTGTCCGGTGCGCTGCACGCGGCCTCGGCGCGCGTGAGGACGTTGCGGATCAGCGGGATGGCCTCGGGACGGTTCAACCGGCCCAGCCCCAGCATCGCGGACTCGCGCGTTTCGTCCTTGGCCAGGGCATCGGAAAGGATGCCCAAGGCCGCGGGGTCACGCGTCGCGCCCAGCAGGATAAGCGCGGCCTGCCGGCCCTTGAGGTCGGGACTGAACTTCTCCAGCGACTCCTTGAGTTTCGCCCCCCACTCCGCCTTCGCGAAGGGCAGCAACGTCGGCAATACGCTTGCCAGGTCCACCTTGCCGCCGCTCTCGGCGCGGAGAACGTGCTGGAATAACGCTTCGGCCGTCGCGGCGGTCGGACGTTCGCCGATGCGGCGCGCCATGTCCGGCGTAACGCCCGTGCCGAGTGTGAGACTGTTTAACTCGTCCTCGGTCAGGACCGGTTGCGTGGAGGCGACGGTGGCCGGCGCGGCGGGTCGCGCACCAGCGGCCCAATCGAGCGCCTGCCCGAGCAGCTTCGGCCAGGCGGGCCAATCCCAGAACGGCACGCTGCCGGCGGGCGCATCGCCATTGGCGGTCAGGGCACATGCAACGACGCGGCCCTTGCCGAACGTCCCGGAAACGAGCGCGGGTTTGTCCCCCGCCAGCAGTTGCACGGTGGCCCCGGTCTTCGGCACGAGGGTCTGCACGTAATAGGCGACCGGCTTCGCAGCGAAGTCGGCGGGGAGTTTCCAAGTAGGCTGCGCCCCCGGCCGCAACGGCAGGCCCTCGAAGCTCGCCGGAATGCGATGCTCGGGCGCAAAGGTGACCGGCAGCATTTCCTCCAACGGCGAGCCCGCGTAAGCCCCACGACTGTACGCCCAGTACCCGCCGAGCACGACCAGCCCGCCGCCGTTCGCGACGAACTCGCGGTAAGCCTTCAGCCGTTCCTCGTTGAGCGAGGGCGCATCCAGGTTCGCGATGACGATGACGGAAAACCGGTTCAACTCCGCGATCTCGGGCAGGTGGTAGAACCGCGTATAGCCACCGAAATACGGACTCCGCGAAACGTAGCTCTCGTGGTAACGCAACCCGGCGTCGTGCAGGGCGGGCGTCACCCGGAAGTGATCGGTCCACAGCCCCTCGATGACCAACGCCTTCGGGACCAGCGTGGGCAGCCAGCGCCACTCCGAGGGCTTGCCCTCCGCCGCGAACGAGCTCACCAGCGAGGCGATAAACAGAGAGAGGGTCAAACCCAATTGGGCGAAGAGGTGCATACGCCGAAGAACCCGAGTCAGGCTTCGGCAACTTTCATTACAACTGTGAAAACAGTTTGGAACCCAGCAGCGTGCCGAACTGCGTGGCCGCTCTCCCTCACCCCGGCCCTCTCCCGCTGGGAGAGGGAGCCACTGCGTCCGTCGTGGTTGGCAAAAGGCAGCGATTGGACGAAGGCTGTCTAAGTTTCCCCCTCTCCCAGCGGGAGAGGGCCGGGGTGAGGGAGAAAACGGGCATGGGCTCACAGCGGGAATTCGCCCAGTGTGTCCCAGCATCTGGCTGTCCTCCTCTTTGCGCATCTTGTGCCTCTTTGTGGACAAAACTTCGTCCCTTTTTGCCGCCCGGTTCATGGCGTTCATTCCTTGCCCTCCGTCCACACCAGCACGCTCCAGAGCCGGTGCTCCGGCACCGTCACGGCAAAGCCATCGCCCTCGGCACGCACCGGCAGCAGCTCGGCGCGTGTCGTGGGCTCTGCGCTGAGCAGCCAGACCACGGGCTTCCTGGCCCCGGCTTTCTTCGCCACAACCTCCTTCTGCCACGGGACGAACGTGCCGTTCTTGCCGGCGGGGTTCACGCCATCCACCGGCGGCGGCGTGATCAAATGCAGCACCGTCTGCGTTGCGCCGCCCGGCAAGGTTCGATGCCGCACATAGTCCTGCCAGAGCAACGTGGCTTCACTGCGGACGGCAATCCCCGCCTGCTCACCGGCCACCGGCGCGAGCGCGAGGTCCCAGCAATACTCGCCGTACCGCGTCATGAACTGGCTGTAAGCCCCCGCGAGCTTCGGTCCCCAGCCGTAATTCCCGTAGGAGTGCGAACCGGACGCGAAGGTGAAAATTGCCGCGAAGTTCCGGCCCCATTCCGCGCCCCGGTCCGGCGCGAACACCGTGTGAAACCCGCCGTTCTGCCGCGCGATCTCGGCCTGTTGCAACGCGGTCTTGCGATACGCCTCCCAGCTCCCGGACTGCCGGATGGCCTCGTGCATGACCTGCCCGCCTTCCTTGCAGCACTCACGGAAGAACTCCGGCGGACGGCCCGCTTTACCGCCTGTCTCCACGTTCACACCGTAGTTGTAAGAGAGGGCAAAGGGCTTGCCGATCTCGGTCGTGAAACGATGCCGCAACCAGCGCACGTTGCGGATCGAGATGGCCGTCTCATCCCAGTTCCCGGTCTTCACCCCGTAAAACTCCGGCACCAATTTGGCCATCTGATCCGCCACCTTCATCCGCGCGAACTCCTCATGGACATCTTCCGCGCCCATCGCGCTCCAGCCTGGTGGCGAGTCGAACCGCACCCCGTCCCAGCCGAACCGGCGCGCGGACTGGATGATTTCCTCCGCGCCCAGATTGATGGTGTTGAGGTAGCCCCGGTTGATGCCGAACCCATGCCAGACGCCGTATTGGTAACCTTTGTAAGCAGCGTTCGTGTGCAGCAAATCGTAGAGCCGCAGGTCTTCCACGTCGTGAAATTCGCTCGCCAGCCCGACCTGCACGTGCGTGACCAAGTCAGGATGCTTGCGCCCCCACTCGATGCCCGCCGGACCGCTCGCGCTTGGCCACGAGTAGGTGATGAGCTTGATGCCGTTGGTATGGCTCAGGCCCATCCAGAGGCGCAGGCCCTTGAGGCTGTTGTGCGCGTTGCCCTGGCCGGTCCACCAATCTTCGCCGGCGGGATTGAGATCGGTCCAACTGCTCGGCTGCCAGCTAAACGCCTCTTCGACATTCACGTAGGCCCGGCGGTTCGACTCAACGTGTTCGGGAAACTGCGGCTCGCGCCCGAACCACGTGAGAAAACCGCTGCCTTGAATCGCCGTTTTCCAGATCGGCGCACCGACGGTGAAGTACTCCGCCGCCTCGTGCCCCGGCTTACCGTCCGCCACCAGCGTGACGTGAGCCTCGTGGCCGAACTCACGCTTCCCTGCCGTCCACGCGAAGCGATGCTGCGCCGAGCCGCCGCCGGGCACGGTCAATTGTGTCTCCTGCGGCGGAATGGTTTCGCCCAGGCCGGTGCGGACTTCCAATCGTACCAGCGCGGTCTCGGGTCGCGGCGAGTAGTTGCGCACGGTCACTTCGATGGGGTTCGCCTCGCCGGGGAAGACATGCACCTTCTCCGGCCAGACCTTTTCGACCGCGAGCGTCGTGCTCTCGGCCGTGAACGTGAGCTGGTCCGCGAGCACGGCCGGATAGGTGATGCTCGCCAGCGGCACCGCCACATCCGCCTGCAACTCGCCCACGAGATCACCGAGATCACCGAGATCGTTGCCCCCCTTGCCCTTGCCTTCGGTCTTCTTGTTCGCGTCGTCGATGGACGGCCCCTTCTGCGGACGCACGAAGCGCGGCTTCTCGCCCGCCGGCAACGGGGCCACGGCCCACGACAGCTCGACCGACGGCACCGCCGGCTGCGTGAATGACAGCGTCTGCGTGAACTCCGTGTAAGTGCCGGGCCGGGAGTTGAAGTGCGGCCAGTTCAGCGGCGCCTGCGCGACCGCCTTGCCATCCACGACGAACGCAAGCGTCAGCCGCAACCGCGCCGCGTCATAGTCCGACGGCAGATGCAACCGCACGCGCGAATTGAACCGGTACAGCCCCGGTGCGAGCGGTTTCTTCAACGTGCCGATGACCAGCTTGCCGGAGTCGGTCTCCACGTTGATGGCCACGGCGCGCTTGCCCCCCGCCGCCGGGTCCGCAACGGCAGCCAAGCCCTTGCGCTCCGGTCCGAACTTGAGCACCTCGGCGGGCAGTGCGCAGGTCGCGAGCAGCAGCAACGCCAGGGTCAGAGGCGCTAGCCCAAACCTCGTAACGGCGGTGGGCGAATCTGCAGAATTGTTAGGCCAATTGTTCATTCCATCTGCATCTCAATCTGATGAAAGTAAAATCATGTCTCCATCGCGCGCCGCCGACATGAAGAACTCAACGACTCGCGGATAAATCTCAAACACTGACTCGGCGGCCTCATCAGTCCACCGTGCCCGCTTGCCGTGAGGATAAACCTGCGCGGCGTTGAAAGAAGCGACGCTGAAACGTGCGCGCAACTCATCAACGGAAATCTTGCTGAGAGCCTCGGCTGCGGCCCGAACCTCGTCCGGCGTGAGAGAGCGAACGTGCCCGTAGGTGCAAGCCCACTGCGTTTCTGTCCCGCCCTGCACAATGTTTCCGAGCGGTGGCGGCGGTAACGGGCGTGGTTTTAACTCGCCGTCGCCCGTGAGCAAGAAATGCAGAGCGTGCCAGTCCGTGCCAATGCTGAGATAGCGGTCACTGCTCTCCTGCTCCTCCATCCGGGCAAGCAACTTCACTGGGTCGTCCAAATCCTCCAGACTCGTGCCAAAGAAAGACTCTGCGGCCCTTGCGTCGCTTTGGAGTCGAGCGAGCTCTTCCGGTGTGACTCGTCGGTAACTGACTTCGATACTCATGACGCGTGAATGCAGGCTAAGAGCGGGGAGTTAACCACGGCGCGTTTGCCCCCCGCCGTTTGGTCCGCGATGGCGGGCAGGGCTGCCCGCGCTACGATTGCGGGCGGCATCCCGTTGCCTCGACCGACCTTGGCTGGCGTGTCTTGCATTGCTTCCGGTCTCATTTCGCGTCCCGCACGTGTTTGTCCATCCAGCCCACCATCTTGTCCCACATCTCCGGCAGATAGACGTGGCCGAGGCCGGGATAGACGACGTTCTCAAAGCCCGCTTCCGCCTGGTAGAGCCCGTAGGCCGGACGAATCTTGGCCTCCAGCTTGCGGATGCCTTCGATGGGCGAGCCGTAGTCCTTGTCGCCGGTCAGGTAAAGCATCGGACGCGGGGCGGCGAGGGCCATGACGGCTTCGGTGTCAAAGTGGTTCAACATGCCCGGCACGAAGTAGTAGATGCCGTGGTATTTCAGCCCCTCGAGGCGGATGAGGTCCGTGTAACGCGTCATGCACGCGACCGCCACGCCCGCGCGGAGCCGTTCGTCCAACGCCGCGAGCCACCAGGTGCGCGTCGCGCCCATGCTGATGCCCGTGACGCCGATGCGCGCGGCGTCCACCTCCGGCCGCGACGCGAGGTAGTCCAGCGCCATGAGGTCGTCGCGGAGGATCATCCCCCACAAGGACCGCCCGGCCCACAGGTTGAATTTCGAGGCTGTCATTTCGCCCGCGCCGCCCTTCTCGGCCGGTCCGCCCGGCCCTTGGCCATTGCGTTCACCGAAGCAGTAGGCATCCACGCCCAGCACCACGTAACCTCGCCGGGCGAGCGTTTGTCCGGGCACCACGGGCGTGGCGTTGGTGCGCAGCAGTTCGTCCTTGCCGATGTCGTACTGGCCGCCGTGCCAGTGGCAGTAGAGAATGGCGGGCGATTTGCCCGTCGCACCCTTCGGCAGGAACACGTAGCCCGGCACGGTCGCACCCGCGCCATTGTCGAACGTGAACTTCTCGAAGACGTAATCCCCCCGGTCCTCGCGCGTGAGGGTCGTGACCTTGGGTACCTTGGGTCGCGGCGGCAACTGGCCGAGCAACTGCCACAAGGTCGCGCGGACCCCGGCCCGTTGCTTCTCCCATTCGGCCCTGGTTTTGGCCACGGAGAACTCGGGGGCGACCGGCGCGGCGGCGAGCCACGCCTCGGCATTGGACTGGTTGGTCTGGGCCATGAGCGGAGTGGCGGCAAGGCACAAAGCAATGCCCGCAGCCAGTGCGGCGCAGATTGAAGCATTCGTTTTCATTGCGACAGGAAATCTGCGCGGGATGAAAGCAGACCTTGGCCCACAAGCGAAGGATTTTACCCCAAGCGCGAAGCCCGGGACGCGCACGTGGCTTCGGCGGGTGTTGGGTTGAGGCGAGCGAGCGGCGTTTCCCTCTCCCCTCAACGGGGAGAGGGTTAGGGTGAGGGGG
>RFSE01000068.1 GCA_009924135.1 Pseudomonadota bacterium
ACAGGCTCGTCCCAATCAACAAATAGGCCAGCACTATGAGATAGCCCCCCAGGCCTGGATGGAAGTATCCTGAGTAACTAGCAGCATGGCGGTAATAGTCCCAGGAGAGGAGCGGTACGAAGGCAAGGACCATCCATCCACTGACTTTCATACCAAGCCGCACTCGTGGGAAAGGAATGTCCTGATCCATGGCCCAGGGCATTACCCCCAACCCACTAATCCTGTGGGATGCCAATGGTTCGGATTCATTGGTCGAGCCCTGAAGCTGGTGGGGCAGTAAGTAGTCGGCGAGAGTCGCCCTGCTCGGTCATCGCAGGCCTGGTATCATTGACGGGACAGAGATTTCGCGGGCACGC
This sequence comes from Pseudomonadota bacterium, assembly GCA_009924135.1. Classification (GTDB taxonomy): domain Bacteria; phylum Verrucomicrobiota; class Verrucomicrobiia; order Limisphaerales; family SXTU01; genus SXTU01. The sequence continues at coordinate 357 of RFSE01000068.1, forward strand.
TGCTTTGCATGAAGCTCATCTGCTTGGTCTACCTGCTGCGATTGCTGTTGCTGGCAACCTCACTGACGGCTGCGGAGAAGGTGGCCGTTTATCGGGCGGGGGACGAGCTCATCGTGAAGTTCGACCGGCTGGACCTGCTCCGCCAGCGTCACGCCAAGCTGGCCGCTTCGGTGGAGTTCCAACCACCCACGGCCGGCAAGCCGTTGCTCATCGACCTGCATGAGCCTGCCTTGCAAGGGGCCGTGGTCATCGACCTCGGCCCGTCCGGCAAGTGCGACGGCGTCACGGTGACGGTGAGGGACGCGAACGGCGGGGTGGTGCTGAAGGAAGTGGTTTCCCGCGTTCCCCCAATGCCCCTGCCCAGCGGTCTGGCTGCGACGAAATCCTTCGCCTACATCGAGCCGGGCGCGGAGCTGCTCAAGTCCGCGCAAGCCCGCCCGCAAATCCCGCTCCCCGAGGCGGGCCAGTTGCGCCAGGTCACGCTGACCCCGGCCACGCGGCTCGTGGCGAAACGCGACATCACCTTTCCCATCACCTCAGGCGTGGACCTGCCGCTTATCGGGGGCGCGGTGGTCGGGCGACAGACCGCGTTTCCCAAGGACCCCGCGCGGGCCAGCATTTACTTCGCGTGCAAGAAGGCCATTTACGCAGGGACGCGGGTCGAGCGCTGGCAGAAGTTCCTGCTCGAAGTGCCTGTGCAACCAACGTGGGGCACGGGGCGCGGCGATGAAAGCATCGTGCTCAGCCTGGACCAGTTCGAGGTCCACGTCACCAACGAGAAAGCTCCCAGCGGCGCGAACATGCTCGGGGCTGCCGATGGTGATCTTGGGCAGAAGGGCGAGATCGACTCCGACGAACAAGGCCGAATCTACTGGCGCGTCGAGGGCGGTGGGGCCTACGTGGTGCGCTTCAATCCGCACACGAAGAAGTTCGAGCAGCCGCCCGCGCGCCTCAACTTCCAGAAGTTCGTGCCCGCCGGCCTCGGCCTGTTGAACGACAACCTCTGCAAGGTCTCCTGCACGCACGGCCGCGTGTTCTTCACCCTGTGCAACGACACGCTGACCAACGGCGACCCCGGCAACGCGCATCGTCGCCGGCTTGGCGGCGTCTTCTCCATCCCGCAGGACTGGTCGGACGCCGCGGCCTTCGAGGTGGACGTGCGCCTGCACGTGGGCAGTTGGGAGACGGCCCAGCACGCCTTCTACAAAGCCCCGCCCAAGGCCGATGCCGATGTGCGCAAGCTCGGCTCGGTCAGCCTTACGGACGCGGGGTTGTTCATCATCAACGCGGGGACCAAGTATGAAGGCGGCCCGTGGCGGCTGGACCTCGACGAGCGGGGCAATACGCGTTTCTTCGGCGAGGTCAACTCCGTGTCCGACACGACGACGAAGGATGGCCGGCGCATCGAGCCCACGCAGTTCGTCACCGTGCAGGGCATTCCGAAGGGCCGCGAGTTGCACCCCGGCACCGGCGGCGGGCGGAACCTCATCCGCTTCTCGCTGGGCGAAATCACCATTCCCCGCGCCTCCGTGCGCTTGCTCCTGATGGACCGCATCGAAGGGCTGGCGCTGCGGGCCGCGGGCAAGGGCGCGTTCCCCACCTACGACGGCGCGCCGCCCGGCCTCCTGACCGTGCGCTACGACCTCGTCGCGAAGCTGCGCGCCTCCCCCGCCGCGCAAGGCCCCCTCACCGCCTCCCTCACCGGCGGCGCGAGCATGGGGCCGGCCTTCCTCATCTCCCCGATCCCCGGCGAGCCGGGCAAAGCCGTGGCCGTGTGCGAATATGCCGGCTATCCGCTCTCCGTCCTCGACTTCTCGGCGCTCGCGACGAGTCGGACGGTGACCAAGACCTTCCTCCCGCCGCAGGCACCCGTGCGCGCCAGCCTCGGGCCCTACAATTCCGCGTGGGTCCGGGATGGCGATGAACAATGGCTCTACCTCAGCGGCTACACCGGCCTCTCGCGCATCCTCTACGCCAAGGGCGGCAAAGCCCTGCCCACGATGACCTCCGACCTCTTCAACTCCCGGCTCGTCCAGAGCAGCACCGACGGCCACGCGCGCACCTCCATGAAGAAGATTGACGGCCTGCTGCCCGTGTTTGGTGGACGCCTGCTGGACGCGGGCTACGGGCTGGACGGTCGCGGCGCGGACGCCTTCTCCACGGGCGTGGAGCTGTTCGACCCCCATCGGCTCGGGACCAGCCAGACCAACTCGGCAAGCAGCCAGACCAGCGCGCACCTGAGCCGCTGCTTCGCGCTGAAGACCGTGCGCAGCCGCCTGGTCTGGAGCGCGCAGGATGGCAGCGTGCGGCAGGAGGTCTTCGCCGCCAGCGGTTCGATTCGCAAGCAGTTGATTAACGAACTGAAAGACCCCGCCACCGGCCCCGCGAACCTCGACGCCAAAGTGTTCCTCTACGAAGTCTCCGAGCGCAACGGCCTGCGCGGGCATTACGGCTTCTCCCTCCCGAAGCTCGACCACGAGCGCGCGGTCGAGGGGCACCTCGTGCTCTCCCCGTGCAACCGTTTCCTCGTGCTCATGACGCAAGACGGCGCGCTCTACTCCTACAGCCTGGCCCAGCGGCGTTTCGTGGACGGCGTCCGCCTGCGCACGCCGGGCGGCGAAGACATCCGCCCCATCGAGTTCAAGCGCCCGAGCGAAATCATCTTCACCGCGCCGGACGGGCAAATCTTCTTCCTCACCGAGCCGCTGGAGGCCACCGCCAACGCCGTCCACTTCCAGCGCGTCCAGGTGGGCGACGACGGCCGCCTCACGCTCGCGCCCCATCTCGGCATCACGTTCGACAGCCGGGAAGGCCAGCAAGACCTGCGCGGCATCGTGCGCTGCTTCCTCCCCGCTCCCGTGAACCAGCCCGGCGCCTACGATTTTGTGCTCGGCTACAATCAGTCCACCGTCCAGCCCTTCGTCCGGGTGATTCGGGGATTTACCTCAATGACCACCGCTGCGCGGTGAGGCGGGACCGCTTCACACGAACAGTTCGTCAATCGGGGCACCGTGGGAGAGCACCGGGAACGGGCGGCCTTGGTGGTCGAGGTAATCCATCGTCGTGTCCACGCCGAGGTGGCGGTAGAGGGTGGCCAGCACGTCGTGGGGGATTTTCATCGCGTCCACGGGTTCCGCGCCCTTGGCATCGGAGGCCCCGACGACGCGCCCGCCCTTGATGCCGCCGCCGGCCATCGCGATGGACATCAGGTTGCCCCAGTGGTCGCGGCCCGCCGCCGCGTTGATGCGCGGCGTGCGGCCATGTTCGCCCCAGGCCAGCACCATCGTGGAGTCCAGCAGGCCGCGCTGGTGCAAGTCTTCGATCAACGCCGAGTAGCACTGGTCGAAGCGCGGGAGAAAGCACTCCTTCATGGACCAGAAATTATCCTCGTGCGTGTCCCACCAGCGCAGGTCCACGGTGACCAGCCGCACGCCGGCTTCCACGAGCCGGCGGGCGAGCAGCACGCGCTGGGTCCAGCCGGGGGCATCGCCACCGGCCCGCACGCGGCTCTTAAACTGGGTGGAGAAACCGTATCGGTTGCGCACCGAAGCCGGTTCGGCATCCAGGTCGAACGCCTTGCGCGCGGCATCGCTGCCGAGGATGTCCCACGCCTGCCGCGTGAAATCGTCCACCGCTTGAATCTCGCCATTGGCGTCCATCTCGCGGCGCACGCGGTCGAGCCCTTCCACGAGTCCGCGCCGGTCGGTGAGGCGGTTGACGGTGAGGCCCTCGGTCAGGGTGAAGTTCGGCAGGGTGAACGGGCCGGGGGTTGCCGGGTCCACGCCGGTTTCGAAGGGCAGGCACTTTGAGCCGAGGTAGGCGGAACCGGTGCCGGGGATCATCCGGGGAATCATCACGTAGGCCGGCAGCGCGGGGTTTTGGTGCTGGAGCTGCTTGGCTACGATGGACCCGATGCTGGGGTGGGCGTTGATGCTTTCGTTTGGCCCGTATTTCTTGCCGGTGAAGACGATCTGATCCCCGTTGGAGTGGTCCACGCCGCCGTCCTCCTTGCGGTGGGCGATGCTGCGGATTATGGCGAACTTGTCCATGACCTGGGCGCACAAGGGCAGGTGCTCGCAAATCTGGATGCCGGGAACCTTGGTCGAGATGGGCTTGAATTCGCCGCGATACTCGATCGGCGCGTCGGGCTTCGGGTCCCACGTCTCGTGCTGCGGCGGGCCGCCGCGCTGGTAGAGGATGATTACGGAGTTCTGCCGTTTGGCGGTGCTGGCCTTGGCCTGCGCTTCCGCGCGGAGGAGATGGGAAAGCGTCAGGCCCGCCGTGCCCAACATGCCGGCATGGACAAAGCCCCGGCGGGACATATTGAGGCGACGGAACTCGTCACAGCCAGGGTAGATGCGCATGCGAGAATACCGACGGCTACGTAGCGGGGCCTGTTCACTTGGTGCGGAACAAATCACTCTGCACGACCGCATGCACGAGGGTGCGCAGCCCGTAGCCGTCCTTCGCCGCGCCTTGAACGATCGATTCCAAGGCGGGCTGGTCCACGCGGGTGACCGGTGCGCCGGTGGCGTAGGTGACGAGATGGCGGGTGACGCCAAGGGCGAGTTGCTGCGGCTTTTGGACGAGGTGCTGGCGGAGTTCGCGCACGTCGGTGAAGGCGCGGCCGTCGGGGGTTTGACCGGCGGAGTCAACGGGGAGGCCGTCGCTCCACCACGGGCCGCTTTTGCGCTCAGGGTTCAGGACGCGGTAGTTCTTCCGGTAGGTGCCGGTGACATCAAAGCTTTCCAAGGCGAAGCCGTAGGGATCGAACTTGGCGTGGCAACCAGCGCAGGAACCCAGCTTGCTGTGCAGGGCGAGTTGCTCGCGCAACGTCTTGGCACCCCGGATGTCCGGCTCGACGGCCGGCACGTCCGGCGGCGGGGGCGGGATGGGGATGCCCAGCAGCCGTTCGGCGACCCAGACCCCGCGTTTCACCGGGGAGGTGTAGGTGCCGTTGGCGGTGACTTTTAGCACAGCGGGCTGGGTCCACAGGCCGCCATAGGGTGAACCAGCCGGGAGGGAAACCTTTTGCAGTTCGAGGCCCTTGATGTCGGGGATGCCATAGTGCTTGGCGAGCGACTCGTTGAGCATCGCCCAGTCGGCGGCCACGAAGTCGCGGACGCTGCGATTCTCCGTGAGCACGTGGCGGAAGAAGGCGCGGGTCTCCAGGACGCTGGAGCGTTTGAGCAGGTCGTTCCTGGCGTACTCCGGGTAGAGCTTGCTGTCGGGCGAGGTGTCATCGATCGCGCGCAGGCCGAGCCATTGGTCGGTGAAATCGGCGATGAAGCGGTCGGCCCTGGGGTCTTTCAGGAGGCGTTCGGTCTGGGCGGCGAGCACCGCGCCGTCGCGCAGTTTGCCGGCGCGGGCGATGTCCAGCAACGCGTCGTCCGGGGTCGAGTTCCAGAGGAAATAAGCAAGTCGCGAAGCGAGGGCGAAGTCATTGAGCGGTCCCGGTTCCTCGATGACGCAGAGAAACTCCGGCGCGGTCATGAACTCGATGACGCAATCACGCAGCGCGAGGTCGGTGGTCGCCCCGGTGTCGAGCCGCTCGGCGAAGAGCAGCTTGAAGCGGTTCAACTCGTCGGTGGTGAGGTCGCGCCGGAAGAAGCGGGCCCCGATGCGTTTGAACGTGGCCTCGGCGGCGCGGAGCTGAACGTCCCGGTTTTGCAGGCCGCCTTGCAAAATCTCGCGGAAGTCGGCGCGCAGGAATTTGTCACCGACCAGGGGCTGGACCGGTTCTTCGATTTCGACCCACTGAATCGCCAGGCCGGGGCCGCGACACTGGCTGGCCTGCGAGTTTTTGGGCACTTGCACGCCCAGGCCGAAGGGGACGAGCCGGAAGTTGTCGCTGATGGAGATGAGGTCGTTTACTTCGGCCGTGCGCAGGTAGATTTCAGTTTCGACGATGCCAGGCTTGCCCGGTGGGGCTTCGAGCACGGCGAGCAGCTCGATGATTTGCGGGTACGCGCCCGTGTGTCCGGCGTAGATGCCAAACGGCAGCGGCTTGTCCGTCTGGTAGCCGTAAACGGACATGCGCAGCCGGTGGAGGCCGGGTACGCGCGTGCCGTTGAAGCCACGCAAGGGTCCGGAGGTGGTATCGGTGTTGAAGGAAACCTTGGTGCCATCGGGAAGTTCGAGGATGTGGCCTTTGGACTGTTCGCTGTCGCGGGGCAGGGCGCGGACGGTGCGCTCGGGGTCGAAGGGACTGGCCGGGGCTGCATTGGTGGGCGCGGCCTTTTTCTCGCCGAGAATGTCGTCGAGATCATCCTTGGTGCGGGGCTTGGGTGCGGGAGCTTTGACCGGGTTCCGGGGCATGGGCCGCAACAACCGGGACAGGAGGTCCTCGCTCATCTTGAGGTAGCCCGCTGCGCCGACGGCGGAGAGGGGCAGGGCGGCGGCGACTTTGTCGTAACCATCCACGCGGCCATCGGGCGGGAGGTTGAGGCTTACGGTGGGCCGGAGGCCGAGGAGGTCTTGGACGGTATTGGCGTACTCGGTGCGGCTGAGGCGGCGGAACCGGCTGCGGCCCTCGGTGCGTTGCTTCGCGAGGAAGAGACCGGTGAACTCGCCGCGTACCCAGGCGATCAGCGCGGCGCGCTCGGCGGGCGTGGGCTGCTTCTCGTCCTTCGGCGGCATGGTGCCGGCGTCGATCTGGTCCAGCACGCGGAACCACAGGTCACGCTCGGTGATCAACTGCTCCGCAGTCCGCGCGCCGTTCAAGCTGACGCGCGCTTTTGCTTTCGCGCCGCTATGGCACTCGGTGCAATAGGTGGTGAGGAGGGGTTGGACGCGCGCGGTGAAGGCGGAGGCGGCGTCTTGGGCAAATACGGCTTGGGCAAATGAAGCAAGGAAGAAAACGAGGCAGACTGGTTTCATGTGGGAGAGAGAAAGTGCGAAGCGGCGTATGACGGCAATCATAGTGCGGTGAGCGAAGGCATTGTAACGCTGGAGGAGATTGTTCTCATGCGAATTCAGACACATCCATCGGGAAGTCCAGCCTGCATAAAACCAGACAGTCAAGACGGTCCTCATTACCAAAGCCGCAACGCATCAGATAACGGTCTGGTCCTCCAACTTCAAACCAAGCCACATGATAATCAGGTGGCCAAGTGGCTTGCTTAACCGGTGTGCCAAACCGCTTTTCAACGGCATGTGATGAATCAAATGCTGATATGTCTAAGCCAAGCCGGTGCAACGAAGCAGCAGCAACTTCGGATGGTGCATACTTGAATTCAATGTCAACGGTATGCAACTGCTCAGGTCGGCTGCGCGCTCGTGCAAAGGAGACACCGCGAATTTGCTCCAAAAAGGCGGTCCCGTGTTCTTCCTCTTCTTCGCCAAAGCAAGGATCATTCCCAGCGAACTCGCGCAGGCGTAACGCATCGAACTCTAAATAACTGATGAGCGACACGTCCGTAGTCCTGGCTAACCTAGCATTCACACCAGCCCGTCAATCGTCCCGACGCCCGACCCGAACTGACCGGCCTCGACCCCGTGCCGCTGCAACATGCTCACGAAGAGCTTGCCCAGCGGGGTGTTGTTCTTGCGGTCACCCGCGACGTGCTGGCCGTGCTTCCAGCCGCCACCGGCGAGGAGGATGGGGAGGTTCGTCGTGCCGTGGCCGCTGGCATCGCCGAGATTGCTGCCGAGCAACACCTGCGTTTGATCCAGCAGGCTGCTGCCGCCTTCCTGCGTGTCGCGCAAGGCGACGAGGAAGTCGCGGAACGCCGTCATCTCAGCGCGTTCAATGATGCGAAGCTGCTCGATCTTCGTGGGATTGCGTCCGTGATGCGAAAGGCCGTGGTGATCCTCGGTCACGCCTTCGATGGGTGGCTTGAGGTCCATGCCTTTGATGAAGATCGTCACCACGCGGGTGGAGTCGGTCTGTAAGGCGAGCTTGGTCAGGTTGAAGAGCAGACGCGCACGGCCGACGTTGTCACTGCGGTCCAGGGTGTCTTTCGGCGGTTCCTCGGTGACGACGGGTTTGGGCCGCGTGACCCAGGCTTCGTCGGCCTGCAACTGCTTCTCCATGTCGCGCACCGCCTCGGTGTAGTCGGCCACCTGCTGCTGATCGTTGGCGCTGAGGCGGGGTTTGAGGGCGGCGAAGCGTTCGCCCATGCGGTCGAGCACGCTCTGGCCGCGCTTGAGCCGGGCCATTTCCATTTCCACGTCCCTGGCTTTGCCAGCCAGGAAGAGGCGTGCGAAGATTTCTGACGGCTTGTAAAGCGCCGGGATGCCTGCGCCACTGGCGTTGTGCGTGAGCGGGCTGCCTTCCTGGGTGGAGAGGGTCAACAACGGGAACCGTGTGGCGTTGCCGATGTGCTTCGCGGCCACGTAATCCAGCGAGACGGTGTTGCGGAAGCCACCGGCCGTCGGGTGTTTCGCACTGGTGAGGAAGCACGCCTCGGATGCGTGATCGCCGCCGATCTCCGGGTGCGAAATGCCGGAGAAGACGGTGAACTGATTGCGCAGGTCGGCCAATGGTTTCAGGTATTCACTCGGGGCGTAGTCCTTGCCCGGCTGCTCGGGAAAGAATGAAGGCCCGTAAAGCCCGAAGCTCGTGCAGATGTTCACCATGCGGCGCGGCGGCGTGGACGGGGCGGCGCCAGCGAGGCTCTCCAGCCACGGCAGGGCCAGCAGCACGGAACTGGTCTGGAGGAATTGACGGCGGGTTGTAGAGGAGGTTTGGTGCATGGACATTGCTGACGATAACGATTGGAAACGATGCTGCCGGAGTAGTGCCATCACTCCAAGTCCCACTTGGCATCCGGGGCCCCGTTGGTGTTCGGCGTGGCGGTGCCGGCGATCAGAAATCCAAGGGACCTGGTCAACGTCGTCTCTGCGTGCCCATCCACCCAGCCGGTCGAGGTTTTGCCATCATGGCGGCTGATCACCCGGCGGGAAAACGGCTGGGTGAAGCTGGCGCCCGCCGGGGTGTCAAAGCTGATCCGCTCGTTGGGGTTCGTGGCCGAGCCTTGCTGCCCCTGCCATTTTGCGGGGTCGGTCTCCGTGGCCCACGAAGCCGGCACCCCAAAAGCAGAATCGGCAAACACCACGGTTTCACTGGGCTTGTTGACCTGGACCTCCCGGAGCTTGTTGGCGGTGCCAGTCCAGCCCAGTTGGGGCGTGCTCAAGCCGATGCCAAAATCATTCGAAGTCCAGTTCTTTGGCTGCGTGGAGCACTGGAACAGCAGTTTGTCGGGCGCTGAAAAACGTTTGAGCTGATCCGGCCACCACGTGTTCGCGGTGGCGGGGTTGCGCACGACGAGCTCGGGGGCCGTGGGGAAGCCCGGTGAATCGAACGGCACCAGGACCCCATCGTAGTCATCGGTGTAGAGTTTGTAGGCGAGGGCAATCTGCTTGTGCTTGTTCAGGCATTGGCTGCCCGTGGCCTTGGCCTTGGCCTTCGCCAGCGCGGGCAGCAGCATCCCGGCGAGGATGGCAATAATGGCAATGACCACCAGCAGCTCAATGAGCGTGAAGGCGTTACGGGTGTGGAAATCCGAGCAACGGGCAGCACTTGTCATCACCAGCCATAGACTGGCTGGCACAGTCCAAATTCAAAGCTGACCGTCAGGGGCATCAATCTGGGATAGAGGCGTTGACGGTGGCGGGTGGCACGCCCATCGTTTTGCCAATGCGCGATTGCAACAAGTCAGCAACCGGCAGCGGATTGGCCCGATGAAATACCGCTGGTCCATCGCCCCTGCCCAGGCGGCCCTCGCGGCTGCACTGGCACGTCAGCACGGCATTTCCCCGCTGCTGGCCCAGTGCCTGCTCAATCGCGGCCACAGCGAGCCGGAGGCCGTCGAACGCTTTCTGGAGCCGCGCCTTCGCCATCTCGCCGACCCCTTCGCCCTGCCGAACATGGCCGTCGCCGTGGACCGCCTGTTTGCCGCCCGTGAGCGTGGCGAACCAGTGGTTATCTTCGGCGACTACGACGTGGACGGAGTGACCTCCACCGCGCTGCTGCTCGAAGTCCTGCGCAAGCTCGGTTGGTCCGTGGATTATTATCTTCCGCATCGCATGGACGAGGGCTACGGCCTGAGTCAGGACGGCGTGGAGAACTGTCTGCAAAAATTCCCCGCGACCAAGCTGCTCCTCGCCGTGGACTGCGGCTCCACCGCCGTCGCCACCATCGCCTGGCTCGGCCAACGCAGCGTGGACGTGCTCGTGCTGGACCACCACCAGGTCTCCGATCCCCCGCCTTCGGCGTTGGCATTGGTCAATCCGCACGTTGCAGGCTCGACCCCAATCGGCAATTTCCAGGAGCTCTGTTCTGCCGGACTCGCCTTCAAGCTCGCCCACGCCCTCGTGAAGCGCGGACGCGAGCTGCAACTTTCCGAGTTTCTTGCCTATGACGTGCGACCGCTGCTGGACCTCGTCGCGCTGGGTACCATCGCGGACCTCGTGCCGCTCACGGGGGAGAACCGCCTGCTCGTCACTGCGGGCTTGGAACGGTTGAACAGCACGCGCCGCCCTGGCTTGCTGGCCTTGAAGTCGGCAGCGGGAATTGAGGGCTCCATTGGAACTTACGAAGTGGGTTTCCAGCTGGGCCCGCGCCTCAACGCCGCCGGGCGATTGGAGAACGCGGCTGAAGCACTGCAACTCCTGCTCGCGCCCGACCTCGCCAAGGCCGAACCCATCGCCCGCAACCTGGACGCCCGGAACCGCGAGCGGCAGGCCATCGAGCGCACCATCACGCAGGAAGTCACCGGAGCCATCCGAGCCCGCTTCGACCCGGTGCGCGACTACGTCATCGTGGAGGGCCAACTGCTCTGGCACATCGGCGTGGTGGGCATCGTGGCCTCGCGCGTGATGCGCGAATTCTACCGGCCCACGCTCATTCTCGGCGGCGATGCGGAGCAATGGCGTGGCTCGGGCCGCAGCATTGAAGGTTTTGATCTCGCCGCTGCGTTGCGCGAGTGCAACGACCTGCTCATCCGGCATGGTGGCCATGCGATGGCCGCAGGGATCACCATCGCTCCGGACTTCGTCGAAGCGTTTCGGGAACGTCTCAACGGCATCGCGCGTCGCACGCTGCGGCCCGACCAGCTCCTGCCCGTGCTGAAGCTGGATGCCGAGGTCACTTTGGGCGACCTGACCGTCGAGCGGCTCGGGGAGTTGGACCGGCTCGCGCCGACGGGGCAGGGGAACCCGGGGCTGCAATTCTGCGCGACTGGCCTGCGCCTGCACCGTGCGCCCATGCGCATGGGCAAGGAGCAGCAACATTTGAAACTGTTCGTTACGGATGGCGACGACGTGCGCGAAGCCGTCTGGTGGAACGTGCCCAAAGACTACGTGGTGCCGCCTGCCTTCGATATCGCTTTCGTCCCCGAGGTGAACGAATACCGCGACCAACGCAACGTTCAGCTCAAGATCAACGACCTCCGCCCCTGTTAAGGTGATTTGGTCCAGCCCCCGTAGTCGGAGGCTTCAGCCGGCGCGTCATTGCGGTGCGAACCGAATTTGCCTGCCTCACTTCTTCCCGTCCGTGTTGACCTTGAGGTTACGTACGGTGCCAGCGAAGAGCTTCTTGCCGTCGTAATCGTCCACGGTCTTGAGGTCATCATGGCCGACGCAGAAGGCTTCGGCGGGCTGGCGGTTCAACGGTCCGTCAATCTTGCCGGTGGTCACGGTTTTGCCGGCAATCAGGAGGGTCATCGTGCCATCGGAAGCGAGGCGGGCTTCGAGGGTGGCCGGCCCTTCAAGTGCGTTGGGTGAAGTAATGCGTACGATGTCCTTGCCGCCCTGATGCACGGCAAAGACGGGGTGGCCTTCCTTCAGGTAGAGCGCGTAACCCACCGCGACGCCACCGTGCGCCACGATCACGCCCTCGCGGGCCTTGGTCTCGACTTCGCAGGTGATTGTGAGCGGTTTGCCGAGAACTTGCGGTGCGTCCGCCCCGGTGAGGGTGTCGCCGATCTTCAGATTGTCCATCGAAGCGCCACGGGTATTAGCCGGGGCAGCGGCTTTGGCGTTCTTTTTCGGTGCGGCCTTTTTGCCGTCGTCGGCCACGGGGTACAGCGTCACCGGGTTTTCCACGCGACCGGGCTCGCGGACCTCGGGACCGGGTTTGCCGTCGCCGAGTTCGGCGGCCATTTTCAGCGCGAGCGCCTTGAGGCGGGCGACCACGTCAGGATGCTTGGCCGCCACGTCGGTCTGCTCGCCGATATCCTGATCGAGGTTGTAGAGGCGGGGCTGATCAAGCGAGGCAGGGATGGGGGCGCCGGTTTTGCCCATGCCGTCGTTTTGCGGGGCGATGGCGAGCTTCCACGGGCCGGAGCGCACGGCCTGCAAGCGGTACCCTGAGTAGTAGTAGCGCGCTTCGTGGGGCGACTCCTTCGTCTGGCCGAGCAGCAGCGGGGCGATGTCCTTGCCATCGATTTTGTTGTCGCCGGGGATGGTGCCGCCGCCGAGCTTCACGAAGGTGGGGAGAAAATCGATGTTCCCGGCAACGGCGTCGCACACGGTGCCAGGCGCGACCTTGCCTGGCCACCAGGCGAGTGTCGGTTCGCGCACGCCGCCTTCCCAGGTGCTGCCCTTGCCGCCGCGCAAAGGACCGGCGGTGCCGCCGTCCGTGCCCTTTACGAGCCATGGGCCGTTGTCGCTGCTGAACATGACGAGGGTGTTCTCGGCGAGCTTGAGTTCACGGAGGGTGTCGAGCACGCGTCCAACGCTCCAGTCCACTTCCTCGACCCAGTCGCCGAATCGGCCGTTGGCTGACTTGCCCCGGAACTGCGCGCCGGGATGGATGGGCGTGTGGACGGCGTTGTGCGGCAGGTAGAGAAAGAACGGCCGGTCCTTGTGTTCGGTGATGAACTTTACAGCTTCGTCGGTGTAACGCGCCGTGATGCCGTCTTCGTCATCGTCGGTGAGCAGCTCCTGCACCTTCTCATCACGCACGAGCGGGACGACGCGCACGCCGTTCACTTTCTGCGGCTTGAGCATGTCGTTCGAGTAGGGGATGCCGAAGTAATGGTCGAAGCCGTGGCGCGTCGGGAGAAACACCGGTTGGTCGCCCAGGTGCCACTTGCCGATGCACATGGTCGCGTAGCCCTGCGCCTTCATCAGCTCGGCGACGGTGTGTTCCTTGCTGCTGAGGCCGGTCGGCGCGCCGGGAAACAGTACTCCGGGAAGCGATACGCGCTGGCCGTAACAGCCGGTGATCACCTGCGCGCGCGACACCGAGCAAACCGGTGCGGCGTAGAAGCTCGTCAACTTCATGCCCTCGCGCGCCATGCGGTCGAGGTGCGGCGTGCGGTTCTTCGTCGAGCCAAACGGCCCGATGTCGCCGTAGCCCATGTCATCGATGAAGATGAGCACGATGTTGGGCTTCGCCGCCGCGTGGAGCGTGGTCGTAAAGGCGACCAACAGGGCGGCCAGGGTGTGCCAGAAAATGCGATGGGAGGGATTCATGGATTGAAATATCAGATGCTATTTCTTCGCGGCTCCGCCCTTTTTTGCCCCGGGTCGGCTGTCACGCATGGGCCAGTTCGGGTCGTCCACGTGGGCGGACTTCATCAGGAATTCGGCCTTGGCGACCAGTTCGGGTTTGGCTTCGGCGAGGTTCTTCGCTTCGGCGGCGTCCGCTTTGAGGTCGTAAAGTTCGATCGGTTTGGATGGACCGTTTCTTACAGCCTTCCAATCGCCCCAGCGGACCGCCTGCAGGGACGCGCCTTCGTGCAACTCCCAGTAGAAGTACTCGCGCTGCGGGGCCGCCCCGCCCTTGAGGAACGATACGAGCGAAAGCCCATCTATCTGAGCGTTTGCAGGAGGCTTCGTTCCAGCGAGTTCCGCGCAGGTGGGCAGGAAATCCCAGAAGGCCCAGGGCTCGTCGGACACGCGTCCGGCGGGCACGACGCCGGGCCAACGGGCGAGGCCGGCGTTACGGAGGCCGCCTTCGTAAAGTTCACGTTTGAAGCCGCGCAACCCGTTCGCCGCCTGATCAAACCGTTTGCCCAGGGGCGAACTGGGCGGGAACGACGAGCCGTTGTCCCCGGCGAGCATCACCAGCGTTTTGTCATCAATCTGAAGTTCCTTGAGCAACGCCAGCAGGCGGCCCACGTCGGTGTCGAGGCGCGTGACCATCGCGGCGTAGTTCTTCTCCTGCTCGGTCCAGGGCTTGTCTTTGTATTGGCCCTGGTCGTTGATGTGAAACGTGCCGTGCGGGAGGGTGATCGAGTAGTAGAGGAAGAACGGGCGGTCCTTGTTCGCCTTCACGAACTTAAGGGTCTCGTCGGCGATCAAGTCCTGCGCATAAATCGCGCCCTTGCCCTCGACCTTGGTGTTGCCGTCGTTGCCCGGCAGGTCGAAACGTTCGTCGTCACGGTAGAGGAACTTCGGGAAGTAACTGTGGGCGTGGCGCTGGCAGTTGTAGCCGAAGAAGTGGTCGAACCCGAGTTTCAGCGGGCTGCCGGTGGTGTCGAACATGCCCATGCCCCACTTGCCACAACACGCCGTTGCGTAGCCGGCGTTCTTGAGCAACTGCGCCACCGTGAAGGTTCCTGCGGGCAGCGGCAGTTGCCCCTCGGCTCCGATCTCGCGGTTCGCGCGAATGGGCGAGTGGCCCGTGTGCTGTCCGATCATCAGCGACGTGCGGGAGGGCGCACAGACTGTCGTGCCGCAATAGGCCTGCGTGAAACGCGTGCCTTCGCGTGCCATGCGGTCGAGGTTTGGTGTCTGGATGAGCTTCTGCCCGTAGCAGCCCACATCGCCCTGCGCGAGGTCGTCACTGAGGACGAAGATGATGTTCGGTTGGGCAGCCGTGGCGGCGAGGATGCCGAACGACCACAGGGTCGCGGCGAGCGTAAACAGAACTTTCATGGATCGGGCGATCGGCACGGTCTTGAATGAGAGGCTCCCGGAGGTGGATAGGTTACGCCTGAAGCAAACTGTCATCGGGTCAAGTTACTTGAAGTTGCGGCGGCAACGTTATTGGCCTTTAATCCTCTTCGCCCCGTAGTTGATGTATTCCTCGCGCGTCACGATGCCGTCCTTGTTCACGTCGAACTTGTCAAAACGAGTCGCAGCGGCCTCGGGATCAGACTGGCGGGAGATGTATTCCTCGCGGGTGAGCTTGCCCTTGCGGTCCTTGTCGAGCTTGTCGAATTTTGCGGCGCGTTCGGCAAGGATCGGATCGGCGGGCGCGGCTGGGTTTGCCGTCGGCGCGGGCGCGGGTGCGGCAGCGGCTTTCTTTTTCACCTTGTTGGTCTTGTCCCCGCGCCCACTGCCCTCGCCTTTGAATCCGCCAGCCGGGTTCAGCCCGGCGAGGACTTCGCCGAGCCGCTTGCGGGCAGCCACGGCGGCCTCGTCCTTGGAATCAGCAGGCACGGGCAACTCCGCAAAGGGCGCGTTCTTCATGTCGAAGAGCTGGCCGGCCTGGTTGAGCTTCCAGCCGGCTTCCCGCACATGGTAGTTCTCCCCGAGTTGGGTGAAGGCCCAGGTGCGGGGGGATTGGGTGTCGCCCTTGATTTGGGGAAGCAAACTTTTGCCATCGATGATCCGGTTTTCCGGCAAGGGGGCTCCGGCAAGGGCGGCAAACGTGGGGAGCAGGTCAGAGGCATCGGTGAAGTTTTCGTTCAGCTTGCCGGCCGGAGTCACGCCCCGCCAACTGACGAGGAAGGGGACCAGCCCGCCGCCCTCTTCCATGCCACCCTTTTGTCCGATGATGCGACGACCGCCGATGGTGGCGTGGTCGGCATTGGCCTTGGCGGTTCCGTTGTCGCCCATGAAAAAGACCACGGTCTTTTCCCTGAGCTTGAGGCGGTCCAGTTCGGCGAGGAGTTTGCCGACCAGCTTGTCCATGTAGGTAATGTTGTCGTTGTAAATCTGGGCGTAACGGGCGGCGGCATCCAGTCCGGGCGAAGGTGGCATACTGTCCGGCGTGGGCAGGATTTGCGAATGCACGTGGGACATCGAGTAGTAGAGGAAGAACGGCTTGTCCTGGTGCTCGTTGATGAACGCCATGGCATCCTTGTGCATCAGGTCGGGCATGTACTCGTGGTCCGCCAGCATCAGCTTTTGGGCGTCGATGTTGTAGGGTCCGGGGTTGGCACGGACGCCGCCCTCACCGAACCTTTCACCATCAAGGCCGTACTTTTTGACCCAGCTCGCGGCGGCGGCCTTGTTCCAGTAGATGCCGCTGGCCTTGAAACTCATCATGTGGTCGAACCCCCATTGGGCCGCATCGCCGGAGGGCAGCAATTGGCCCCATTTGCCGATCATTGCGGTGGTGTAACCGGCCTGCTTCAGAACCGTGGGAATCATGATCTCGGCCTTGTCGCCCGTGCGGATGATCGAGGCGCAGGCATCCTGGGTGACCGCCCCGGTGCGGAAGGCGTAACGTCCGGTCAGAATGAGGGCGCGCGAAGGACCGCAGAGCGGTGCGGTGTAGAAGTGGTTGAA
Source organism: Pseudomonadota bacterium (assembly GCA_009924135.1). Classification (GTDB taxonomy): domain Bacteria; phylum Verrucomicrobiota; class Verrucomicrobiia; order Limisphaerales; family SXTU01; genus SXTU01. The sequence continues at coordinate 16,767 of RFSE01000068.1, forward strand.
GCGGATGCCGGTCTTGGCCAGTGAATCGATGTTCGGAGTTTTGTATCGGTCGGAACCGTTGGCCCCGATTTCGGCGAACCCCAGATCATCCGCGAGGATGAAGACGATGTTGGGCTTTTCCTCAGCACGAAGCGGGGCGAGGAACGTCGCGATGAGAACTGAGAGGACGAGATATTTCATTCGGCTTTGCCGGGACTGCCAAAGTTAAACGTGGTCGCGACGCCTTGCGGTGGCGTAAGCGTGATGGATCGGAGTTCGATCCCGGATGAGGCCTTGGCCGGCGTGATGCGCAAGTGCACGAGTCGTCCCTTCACGGGGAGCAGTGCCTTGACTTCCTGCCACTCGCTTGATGTCGGCCAGTTGAAGGGGACGCTGTTCTCCGGGGAGAAATCCTTCTCGGCTTTCGTGCGCCAGGTGAAGTTGCCCGCGCCACCTTGCTTCGCGCGTGCCTGCAGCGTGATCGTGACCGGTCCGGCGACGTCGAGGCCGCTGTGGGTGATGAAAACGCGCGCGTTCTGGGCGGTGTTCGCATCGGGCGTGATCACGGCCGCCCCGTCCTTCACCGCAAATGTGCCGTTGCGGCAGAGCCAGCCGTTGATGCTGCCTTCGGGCGTGCCCTTCTTTCCTGCCTTCGCGGCGGTGTTCTGCGCGGTCAGCGGAATGAGATCGTGCTCGGCGAACAAGTCCTCGTGATGCGGATCGAGCGAGGTCGGCAGGCCGGGCGTCTTCAAGGTGGCGGCCCATGCCGTCAATTTGGCTTCGAGTCGCGCCGCGACCTCGGGCTGCTTTTTGACCAGGTTGCGCTGGATGTTTTCCCCCTCGGGCTGCGTGATGTCGAAGAGCAGCCGTTCGCGGTTGCCGATCATGATGAGCTTGTAGGGTAGCTCCTGAATCGCGGCTTGTGAACCCCAGCGCCAGTAGAGTGTTTCGTGCGGGGCCCCTGTCTTCTCTCCCTTCACGAAGGGAATGAGGTTCACGCCGTCGAGCTTTTCGTCAGCGGGCAGGCCGGCGAGTGCCACGGCCGTGGCGGCGACATCCAGATTGATCACCGGTTGGTCGTAGGTCACGCCGGCGGGCAGCGTGCCGGGCCATGCGGCAACAAACGGCGTGCGGATGCCGCCTTCGCTGAGCATGCCCTTTTGGCCGACCATCGGGAGGTTCAACGAGCCGTTCCACGCGTTGCCGAGCGGGGCCCCGTTGTCGCTGATGAAAAAGATGAGGGTGTCCTTCTCCGCGCCCATCGCGCGCAGCTTCGCGCGGATGCGGCCGAGGCCGTCGTCCATGCCCGCGATCATCGCGAGGGCCTGACGCCGTTGGAGCGGGAGTTTTTCCGGTGTTTGGGAAAACCACGGCTGGGGTGATTCTAGGGGCACGTGGGGTGCATACCAGGCGAGGTAGAGGAACCATGGCTGCTCCGGTTTGAGCGCCCGGCGGTCGAGGAACGAAAGCGCGGCCTCCGTCTGCACGACGACCCGGAAGCGGTTGTCTGCCACCAGATGGGGCGCATCGGCGAACGGTTTTCCCTTCAAATCGTGAGACGCGAAGTACTGCCGCATCTCGCCGCGCCAGTATTCGTCGAAGCCCTGCTGGTGTGGCATGAAGTCCGGCATCACGCGGAATACCCGCCCTGCGCCATGCTCTGGCGCGATGTCGAGATGCCATTTGCCGACCATGCCGGTGACATAGCCCGCTGGCTTCAAACGCTCGGCGATGGTCAGCTCCGCCAACGGCAGCGGTCCCTTGGCATTATCATCCACGCCGAAGCGCTGCTGATAGCGTCCCGTAATCAAGCCCGCGCGCGAAGGGACACACTGCGGTGCACTCACATAGCCACGCGAAAAGCGCACGCCACCTTTTGCGAGCTGGTCGAGGTTTGGCGTGCGGATGTCCGCATTCACTCCCTGCTCGCCCAGATCGGCCCAGCCGTGGTCGTCCGAGTAAATGAGGAGGATGTTCGGTTTGCGGGGCTCCGCCTGGACGAGGCCGAGAACCGCGAGCGAAGCAATCGCAAGGCGAAGTGTTTTCATTTCGCCTGCTTCTTCCGGGCATTCTGCGGTTGGCCGCCTTTGAAGTCTGGATTCGGCGTGGGCATGAGCGCCCCGACTTCCTTCCGCCAGGCGACCAGTTTCGCATGCAGCTCCCTGACCTTCTCGGGCTCCACCGTGGCGAGGTTGGTCTTCTCGCCGATGTCCTGCGGGATGTTGTACAGCTCCAGCGTCCCGTCCTCGTACCACTCGATGAGCTTCCAGTCGCCGTCGCGGATCACGCCGTTGGGGGCACCGCCCTGATTGGCGTAATGCGGGTAATGCCAGAACAACGGCTTGCCGCGGGGGGCTGTTTCGCCCTTGAGTTGCGGTACGAAGCTCACGCCGTCCAAGTGCTGCTGCGGCCTCAATTCGAGCCCGGCGAGTTGCAGGAGGGTCGGATAAAAGTCCGTGCTGATCACGGGAGTGGCGCAGGTGCTGCCGGGCTGGGCGAGGCCGGGAGCGCAGACAATCAGCGGCTCGCGCACGCCGCCCTCGTAGGGCCAGCCTTTGCCGGCACGCAGCGGGAGGTTGGAGGTGGGATGCCCTTCGGCGGTGGCGAGTCCGCCGTTGTCGGACATGAAGATCACGACCGTGTTTTCGGTGAGGCCGTTCTTCTCCAGCGCCCCGAGCACGCGGCCGATGGCGGTATCGAGTTGCTCCAGCATGGCGGCGTACAACGGGTTGTTTTGGACGAGCCGCACCTTGTTGTCGCGCTCCTGGCCCCACGCGTCGGCCGGTGCGCTTTCCGCCTTCTTCCGGTATTTGGCCACCAGTTCCTCCCGTGCTCCGATGGGCACATGCACGGCGAGAAAGGGTAGGTAGGCGAAAAACGGCTTGTCCTTGTGCTCGTTGATGAACTTCACCGCTTCGTTGGCGATGCGCTCGGTCGTCTTGGGGTCGTCCTTGTGATCCGGCACTGGCTGGTCGGATTTCGGATACCAGAACTGGGCGTTGCCCTTCTTGCCGTTGCCATTGTCCAGCTCCGCAGGGAACCCCTGGGCACCCGGATAGAAATCGCCGCCGCCCAGATGCCATTTGCCCGCAAAGAACGTTGCGTAGCCGCCCTCGCGCAGCGCTTCCGCGATGGTGGTCTCTTCGAGCGGCAGGTGGTCCGCGTTCGGGGCCGGCTTGAGTTTTCCGGCCCGGCCGCCGGGGATGAAATTGGTGATGCCAAACCGGGGTGGGTACTTGCCGGTCATGATGCTGCCGCGAGTCGGCGAGCAGACACTGCAGGCGGCGTAGCCCTGGGTGAAGCGCATCCCGCGTTTCGCGAGCCCGTCAATGTTTGGTGTTTCGTAAAACGTCTTCGGATTGAAGCAACCGACATCCATGCAGCCGAGGTCATCGGCCAGGATGAAAATGAAGTTGGGCTTCTTCGAGGAAGGTCCGGCAGCGTCGAGAATCGCCAGCGGAACCAATAAGACGAGCGTGGTGAGGGTGAGCAGGGCTTTCATGGATCACTTCGCATTGGGATTCTTGCCGCCCGCCGTCACGAATTCCTCGCGGGTGACGAAGCCGTCGTGGTTGGCGTCGAACTTTTTGAAACGTTCCTTGGCGGCTTCGGCATCGGACTGCTTCGCCAGATACTCCTCCAGCGTGACGCGGGTTTTCCCGGGGTAAAGCCGGTCGAAGCGCGCGCCACGATCCTCCGTGGCAGCGCCGGACGCGGGTTTGGCGTTGGCGTTTTGCTTCGCCTTGAGTTGGTTGGCGATTGCCGTGACAACCGGCGGGAGGGCTTTTGAGAGCGCTTCAATGATCGCTTTGTTCTCTGGTTTGTCGTGCAGGCTCACGGTTTCGGCGGGGTCGTTTAACTCGTCGTAAAGCTCGGTCGCGACGATCTTCGCGCCGGTACGTTCGCGCCAGAGCGTGAGCCGCCAGCGTTCGTCGCGGATGCTGTAGCCCATGACCGGGCCGTCCTTGCCGGCGCTGCGCGGATACTGGCTGAGGGCGAATTTGGTCTTCGTGGCCGCAGGATTTTCGATGAACGGCTTGAGGCTGCTGCCGGCGAGGCCGGGTTGACCGTTGCCGGCAACCCCGGCCGGAATCGGGATGCCGCACAGATCGGCGAGCGTGGGATAAACGTCCACAAATTCCACCGGGGCTTCGCACTTCAGCCCGGCGGTCTTTTGATGGGGCACGCTGATGAGCAACGGGGCGCGCGTGGCGAGTTCGAAGTTGGTGTGCTTGTGCCAGAGACCGTGGTCGCCGAGCTGCCAGCCGTGATCACCCCAGAGCACGATGATGGTGTTGTCGGCGAGGCCTTCCTTATCGAGCGCTTCGAGCACCCGGCCGATCTGCGTGTCCGTGTAGCTGATGCAGGCGTAGTAACCGTGACGGAGCGATTTTGCGAACTCGGCGGGAATCGGGTTTTCCTTCGGCACACCCTGGTAGTTGTGCAGCTCGCTGTTGTTGTGCCCGGCAAACTCCGGCGCGCCCTTGGGCAGATGATCGATCGCGGGCAATGGGATGCTGTTCGGGTCGTAGAGGTCCCAGTACTTCTTGGGCGCGACGAACGGCAGGTGCGGCTTCAGGAAACCGACGGCGAGGAAGAACGGTTGCCCCTTCGACTTCAAGGCGTGCAGCCGTTTCACCGCCTCGGCGGCAGTCGCGCCATCGGGCAGTTCGTCGTCCTGCTTGGGGCTGACTTCAAAAGCCGGACCGCTCTTGCCTGCCTTGCCATTGGCCATCTTGCCGGGTTTGTCGTTGTCCGCCGGATCGGGTTTCGATTTCGCGGTGTATTCCTGAGTGTTCACTTCGTGCTTCGTCACGATTTGTTTCGTCCAGTCCACCGGGTCGGTGTCCACGGAGCGGCCCCGGGGATACCAATGCGGCTCGTTCCACGAGCGGCCATCCTCGAAGCCGACATGATAGATTTTGCTCAAGGCGGAGCAGTGATAGCCGTTTGCCTTGAAGTGCTGCGGCAGCGTGATGCAATTGGGCTGGGCCACGCGGAAGTGCGTTTCGAGGTCCCACACGCGGGTCGTGTCCGGGCGCAATCCGGTGAGCATCGCAGTGCGCGACGGGCTGCAGACGGCCTGCGAGACGTAGGCGTGGCTGAACAACGTCCCGCGGGCCGCGAGGCGGTCGATATTGGGCGACTTGACGATCTTGTTCCCGTAGCAGCCCAGTTCGGGCCGCAGGTCATCGATGGCGATGAAGAGCACGTTGGGTTTCGCGGGCGTGGCGGCGAGCGTGACCCACGACAGCATGGCTGCGGTCAGGATGAGCAAAGACTTCAGGCAATGGACTTTTGGCACAGTGACCAATGAGAGGCATCCAGCGGCCCGCAGGTTACGGGAATCATGCCTCCCCAGACTTGATTTAATGGCCGCCCCACCGCTCCAATGACCCGCAGCCGTATGAACAACTCCGACCCCTTCCGCGAAGCACGCAGCCAGACGGGCATCCTTCAATGTCCCTTCCAGGGCGAGAACCTGCCCATGATCCTGCGGCACGCCGATGTCCGCGAGGCGGCGAAGGACTGGAAGACCTTCAGTTCGGACGCGCCCTTTCGCGTGCCGATCCCGTCGGAAGAGGCGGTGCGGACGATGCGTCAGTTGCCCATCGAGACCAACCCGCCGGAGCACACCGAGTACCGTGCCATCGTCGAGCCGTTCTTCCAGCGCGCCAAGCAGGCGGATGTCATCGCGAAGGTGGAGGCGTTGATCGCGGAAGTGCTGACGCAGGCCTTGAGCCGCGAGTCCTTGGAGGTTGTAAACGACTTCGCGCTGCCGGTGCAGTCCCGCGCGCTGACCTACCTGCTCAACGTGCCCGAGTCCGAGGCGGCCACCTACATCAGTTGGGGCATCCATGTTTTCAAAGTCACCGGTGGCGAGTTCAAAACCGGCAACGTGCTCGAAGCCTACCTCCAGGCGCAGTTCGATCGCGCGGAAGCCCAGGTCAAGGACGCCAAGGCACCGGCCACTACCGCGCTCACTCCGGACGACAGTCTTTTCACCGCGCTCGCCAAGGCTGCTTATCGAGGCCGGCCATTGACGCGCGAGGAAATGATGGGTTTTGGCAACCTCACCTTTGCCGGCGGGCGCGACACCATCATTCACAGCATCACCTCGATCGTGGCCTACCTCGGTAAGAATCCCGCTGCGTTCGAGTATTTGCGCGAGGACCCGAAGCGCATCGTCCACGCGGGCGAGGAGTTTTTCCGCGTGTTCATGCCGCTCACGCACATCGGGCGTGTGTGTCCGGTGGAGACGGATGTTCATGGAGTCAAAGTTCCGGCGGGCGGGCGTGTGTCGTTGGGTTGGGCTTCGGCGAACTTCGACGAAACCGTCTTCGAAGCGCCGGACGAAATCCGTCTCGACCGCAAACCCAACCCGCACATTTCGTTCGGCTTTGGTACCCACCTTTGCCTCGGGGCTCCGCACGCGCGTCTGATCGTGCGCAGCTTGCTGCAAGCCCTCTGCGACCGGGTCGCGAAGGTCAACGTGATTTCCGCGCAGGAGCACGTCGAACACGAGGCCCGTTACGAGCGCTCCAACGGCTACGACTCGCTGACGGTCAGCCTGCTCCCGCGCTGAGGTAACTGAGCCGATTTTTACCAGCCACAATGACAATCGGTAGAAGGCAGTGGTAGCACGGTCCTTTCCCCCTCACCCCGGCCCTCTCCCCGAGGAGAGGGAGCCACGCCGCCCGCGTGCGAGCTGCCGGGCTGGTAACTACTTCGAGAGCTGGCTGACTTTCCCCCTCTCCCCTGGGGAGAGGGCCGGGGTGAGGGGGAAGGCGTGCAACGCCGGCAATTGACCGAATCTTTTTGAGAGTTGGCATTACAACCTGACACTTGCCTCCCCTTACGCCAATATCGCCTTCACCACGTCACCGTGGATGTCTGTGAGGCGGAAGTCGCGGCCCTGGAAGCGATAGGTCAGCCGGGTGTGCTCGATGCCCAGCAGGTGCATCATCGTGGCGTGCAGGTCGTAGATGCTCACCGGGTCACGGACAATGTTGTAGCAGTAGTCGTCGGTTTCGCCGTAGGTCAGACCGGGTTTTACCCCCGCACCGGCGAGCCACATCGTGAAGCAGCGCGGGTGATGGTCGCGTCCGTAGTTGTCCGCCGTCAGGCCGCCCTGCGAGTAAATCGTCCGGCCAAATTCACCGCCCCAGACGATCAGGGTGTCTTCGAGCAGGCCGCGTTGCTTCAGGTCGAGCAACAGCGCCGCCGTGGGCTGGTCGGTGTCATTGCACTGGCCGCGAATGGCGCGGGGCAGGCCGCCGTGATGGTCCCAGCCCATGTGGAAAAGCTGGATGAACCGCACGTTCCGCTCGGCGAGCCGGCGTGCGAGCAGGCAGTTCGCGGCGTAGCTGCCGGGGCGTTTCACGTCGGGACCGTAGGTGTCGAGAATCGCCTGCGGTTCCTGCGCGAAGTCCGTCAGCTCCGGCACGCTGGCCTGCATGCGGAAGGCGAGTTCGTATTGCGAGATGCGCGTCTGGATTTCGGGATCGCCGAGCGCCTTGAAGCGGCGGTTGTTCAACGCGCCGAGTTCGTCGAGCGTCTCGCGTCGGGTCTCGCGGTCCATGCCGGGCGGGTTGGAGAGATAGAGGACCGGGTCGCCCTTGTTGCGGAACTTCACCCCCTGATGCTGCGTCGGGAGGAAGCCGCTACTCCAGAGACGGTCATAGAGCGGCTGGTCATCGGGCCGGCCGGAGCCGAAGGAGGTGAGCACCACGTAGGCGGGCAAATCGCGGTTCTCGCTGCCGAGGCCGTAACTGAGCCACGAACCCATGCTGGGCCGGCCGGGAAGCTGGTGGCCAGTCTGGAAGAACGTGATCGCGGGATCGTGGTTGATCGCATCCGTGTTCAACGTGCGGATGATGCAGAGGTCGTCCACGATGCGCGCCGTGTGCGGGAGCAGCTCGCTCAACCACGCGCCGCTCTGCCCGTGCTGCGCGAACTTGAAGAGGCTCGGGGCGACGGGGAACTTCGCCTGGCCGCTGGTCATCGTGGTGAGCCGCTGGCCCTTGCGGATCGACTCGGGCAGGTCCTCGCCCCGGTGCTTGTCCATCTCGGGCTTCGGATCGAACAAGTCCATTTGCGACGGCGCGCCGGACTGGAAGAGGTAGATGACGCGTTTGGCCTTGGGAGCGAAGTTCGGGAACGCGGCAGGTATGGGGGCGGCCTGTACGCCGTTCCCCATGATCGAACCCAGCGCCGCCATGCCCAGGCCGGCGGCGGAGTTGGCGAGGAACGTGCGGCGCGTCACCGCGAGGCGGGTGGCGGCATCCAGGCCGCGGAATTGATGGTCGTTGCAGTTCATAAGTCGGATTTCAAGGGACGACAGCGGGCAACTAGGGTGCTGGACGGTACGAAGGCGACGAGCGACTCCCTCTCCCCCATTGGGGGAGAGGGCCGGGGTGAGGGGGATGGGTGCTGTGAAGTACTGCCAACATCCGGATGAAAATTAGACCTCCCGGCCCAAATGGAATCACGCCAGCACCGCTTCGTCGCACGGTGCCCCCTCACCCTACCCTCTCCCCCGATGGGGGAGAGGGAAGACGAGGGCGGACGACTGTCTCCGCCCAGAAGACTACCGTGATGACGCAGTGCCATGATCGAGTTCACGCGAAAATTTCCTTCACGACGCGCGCGGGTTCCACTCCCGTGAGCCGTTGATCGAGGCCTTGGAACTTGAAGGCCAGTTGCTCGTGGTCGAGCCCGAGCGCGTGAAGGATGGTGGCGTGGAAGTCGCGGACACTCACCTTGTTCACGGCGGCCCGGAAGCCGATCTCATCGGTCTCACCGTAGTGGACGCCGCCTTTCACGCCGCCCCCTGCGAGCCATGCGGTGAAGGCGTGCGGGTTGTGGTCGCGGCCCGGCTTGCCGCCCTTCTGGGACACCGGCAGACGGCCGAACTCACCGGCCCAGATCACGAGCGTGTCCTTCAGCAGGCCGCGCTGCTCCAGATCCGCCAACAACGCCGCGATGGGCTGGTCCGCCTCGGCCGCAAAGCCCCGATGGTTACCTACCAAATCCGAATGGCAATCCCAGCTCTGCTGGTTCTCCATGCCCCCGCTGTAAAGCTGCACGAACCGCACGCCGCGCTCGACCATGCGGCGCGCCGTCAGACACTGCGCGGCGAAATGGCCGCAATGTTTCTCGCCCACGCCGTAAAGCCGCTTGATGTGATCCGGCTCCTTCGAGACATCAAACGCTTCCGGCGCGGCGGTCTGCATCCGGTAAGCCAGCTCGAAGCTCTCAATGCGCGCGCCCAGCTCGTTGTCCAGTGCGCCCTGCGCCAGTTGGTCGCGGTTGAGCGACGCGAGCAAAGCCAACTGCGCACGCTGACGTTGCTCGTTGAGGTTGGCGGGCGGTTTAAGGTTGGCGATCGGTTCGCCCTGCGGCTTGAGCCAGGTGCCCTGATACACGCTGGGCAGAAAGCCCGCGCCCCAATTCAACGCGTTGCCTTTGGGCAGGCCGCGGTTCAACGGATCGCTCATCACCACGAAGCTCGGCAGCGCATCGCTTTCCGAGCCCAGGCCATACGTCACCCACGACCCGACGCACGGGTAGCCCATGCGCGTGACGCCCGTGTTCATCATGAAGAGCGCCGGGCTGTGGTTGTTCGAGTTCGTGAAGCACGAGTGGATGAACCCCAGTTTGTCCACCTGGCCCGCGAGATGCGGGAACAAATCGGAGGTCCACGTACCGCTCTGGCCGCTTTGCCGCCATGCGAACGGTGATTTCATCAACGGCCCCACGGAGCCGGGGAAGAAACCGGTCTTGTTGTCGAACCCCTCCAGTTCCTTGCCATCGCGCCTGGCCAGCTCGGGCTTGTAATCCCACGTGTCCACCTGGCTGGGGCCGCCGTTGGCGAAAATCCAGATGACGGACTTGGCTCGCGCCGTGAAGTGGGCGGGTTTGGGGGCGAGCGGATTCAAGGAGCCGCCCAGGGCATCGCGGCCCAGCAGGCTGGCGCACGCGAGCCAGCCCAGGCCACCGCCGGCGCGCTGGAGCAGTTGGCGACGGGACAACAAGGCGGGTGAGGTGAAGGGGTAAGTGTTCATCGCAGGGCTGTGAGGCGGGCGTAGGCTGAGCCCCGAATGCTCAGGCAATTCCGATTCGTGAAGAGAACCGCGACAGCGGCGGTTGGCTCCGGCGACTGGTTAGCCATCCCTCTCGTCATAACTCAATAAATAGCCTGCGCCTGCTGTGGACACGCTGCCCAACCGCGATATGGCAGTGACCAAAGCGTCTCGTCGCTAGAAAATACAACCCCGACTGACCACTCGGCGTCTTCTGCAATCGGCGCATCGGGAAGCTCAATGTAAACGGAGCGCACTGAACTCCAAACTGGTGTCTGGCGACCGTAAGACAACATCAGCTCGGTAATGATACGCCTGAACTCTGGCCAAATCTCGCTCCAGCGAGCGTAAACCAACTCAAGCGTCCGCTTGTGCGCTCCTGTCGGCTGGCTCTCGGTCGTAACAACGGCCATGAAACTGCCATCGTCTCCGCACTCAATATTCGTGCAGCCTTGCCAAGATGCGGGCCAAAGTGAGTCCATAAGCGTAGGATGCCTAACGAAAAAAGCTGAACCACCGCCGACCTGCGACGTGAACCGCGACAGCGGAACTGACAGCGCCAACGGCGGTTGGCTCCGGCGACTGGTTAGGCCACTGGTCTCTCATACTCCAACTCCAATCTGAATAAATGGATACCACAAACCACGAACAACAATCGGCCCCATGTGCTGCCGAACATACTCATGCTCAATCTCGGCTGGCTTGATGTCTGCTCGAATCCGAAGCGTGCTCTTGTCGTCGGGCAAATGATAACCAGCGCGCTCGACAATCTCAAACGCATCCGTGACGGAGAAAGCCGTGACACCATAACCAAGCGCACCTCTTGAGTCTGGCCCGTCAATCCAGAAAGCTGTAAGCGTCGAATCACTCATGGTGCGAAGTGGCCTAACAGTGTATTGGGCTGAAGTTTTGCGCCTATTTGGGGTGCGTTTTCCGGGTCGGCTAGCGTTGCAATGGCTTGTTGTCGAGCGACTTGGAGCGCCCGGTACGCCGTCGAAGGGCCACGACAAAGGCCGCAGTCCTGCTGCGGAGCGGACGTTGGGCCGAGAGGCCTCACGGACCACCAGGCCACCGCCGGCACGGGGCTTGGTTTCAGTTCTCATAAGCGAATTCGTTGAGGCCGAAGAGCACCTGGCAGAAGTCGGCGAGCGCAAGGCTGCTGGCCTTGGGCTTTTTGTCGGCTTCGTAGCTGGCGGTCTGCATCTTGAGGAAGGTAGCACCGCTGGCCTGTTCCTTGACAGTCGCCGGGCGACCGAGCGCGAGCAGGTAGGCGCGGTTGAGTTGCGCCGGAATCCCGGCCCCGGGCGTGTCGGCCTCCACCCGGCGGGCAAACGCCTCGGCCCACTCGCGGACTTGCGGACCGTTCATGAGGAGCAACGCCTGCGGGGCGACCGTCGTCGTCGGCCGGGCGCCCTGGCTGACCAGCGGCTCCGGCTGGTCGAAGACCACCATCGAGCCGATGAGCTGGCTGCGCTTCATCGTGAAGTAGATGCTCCGGCGCAAGCTTCGTTCGTCCTTCGTGCCGGGACCGTACATCGCCGGATCAAGCTGGCCGCTGACGGCGAGCATGGCATCGCGGAGGGCTTCGCCTTCGAGGCGGCGGGGGTGATGGGAAAGAAAGTAATTAGTGATTAGTGATTGAGTGTTTGGTGAAGCCGGCTTTTCCGCAACCGCAACGGACGCCGGCGCCGACTGATTACTAATTACTAAATACTTCTCAGCTCCGGCCCGGTACGCCGCGCTGCTCATGATGAGCTGATGAATCGGCTTCAACCGCCACCCGTTCCGGATGAGTTCACCGGCGAGCCAGTCGAGCAGCTCCGGGTGCGACGGGGCCGTGCCGGTGCGGCCGAAGTCATCGGGCGTCGCCACCAGGCCGCGTCCGAAATGATGCTGCCAGAGGCGGTTCACTGCGACACGGGCAACCAGCGCGCCCGCGCCACCGTCCACGTCCGTCAACCAGTTGGCGAGCGACCGGCGGCGGCCGGAGAACTTCGCGCCGGAGGGCGGCTGCCACTGCCAGTGCTTGTCGGCATCGGCCGTGCGGGTGAGCACTTGCAGGAAACCCTGCGGGGCGACGCCCAGCTTCTGGTCCGTGCTGCCGCGCCGGAGGAAGTGTGTTTGCTCGAAGAAGTCCGCGCCCTGCGTGTGCATCCGGAGCGGTTTGTTGCCCTCGGTGCAAACGAGCACCTGGGTCTTGGTCCCCGGTTCGCGGCTGGCATGGGCGGTGAGCTTGGCCTGGCGGTCGCGCCAACCGGAGTCCTTGCGCCGCCACCAGTCGAGCAGGGTGTCGCGCTCGGCGGCGGACAG
>RFSE01000069.1 GCA_009924135.1 Pseudomonadota bacterium
GAAAAGCGCCAGAGGGCTGGCGCACTCCAGGACGCTACCGCGCTTACGTGCGCCACCGGCTTCGCGATAGCGTCCTGGATTGCGGCGGCCCTCCACCGCTTTTGGTCCGAAGCGTACGAACACCCGCACGACTCCCGCCTTCGAACGGTCCCCGAAAAGCGCCAGAGGACTGGCGCACTCGAGGACGCTACCGCGACCACGATAGACACGGGCTTTCCACGTCGTGTTGCACGAGGTAAATTTTCAATTCTATTCCGCGAACGCTTCGGCATAATTTCTCCATGCCTGAGCCGAAGACGCCCTGGCCACACGCTCCCACCCATCAGCTTGCGGAGCGTGGGACGTACTTTGTCACCGCCTCAACGTACCAGAAGGCCCATCACTTCCGCAGCGCATTGCTCCTGCGGGTATTGCATCGTGGCCTGCTTACGGTGACCGGGCAGTTCGGCTGGCAACTGGAGGCTTGGGCAGTATTCTCGAATCACTATCACTTTGTCGCCCACTCGCCGGCTGACGCTACGGATGCATCCAGTTTGAGCACCCTGTTGAGCATGCTACACGTGAAGACCGCCCGCTGGGCCAACAAGCTGGATGCCACCCCCGAGCGGCAGGTCTGGTTCAATTTCCGGGACACCCGGCTGACGCACCAACGGTCTTATCTGGCGCGATTGAATTATGTTCACCAAAACGCGGTTAAGCACGGTCTGGTGCCCATAGCGTGCCAGTATCCATGGTGTTCGGCGGCGTGGTTCGAACGAATGGCTTCCCCAGCCATGGTGCGGTCGATTTATCGGTTCAAGGTGGACCGTCTGGCAATGGCAGATGATTTCGAGCCGAGCCGGGACTGGTAATCGTTGGCTTCGAATTCGGTGCCGCTACGGCTAACTACCACGGCGCGTTTTTCCTATTGCTCAACCGACCGGTAATACCTTCCCGGCGGCGTGTTGAGCGGCAGGTCGCGGAACAACTGGTTACCGGGGCTGTTGGTCCAGATCGGGGTCCAGTTCTGGAGATCCGTGGAGTACTCGATGACGGTGGTGGTGCCAAACCGAGTGGACAAGGGCAGGACCATTTCACCCGATGGCAGCCGGATGACCGGGGCGAATTCCGGCTCGGCAATCGCATGCACGACCTGCGGTTCCCGGGCTCCAGCGACGGGGGCATTGGTTCCGTCGAACGAGACGATGCCGGCAAACGGGGCCAGTGCGCCGGTCGGCGTGACATCATACGTCAGCGTGCGCGAAGTCTGGTCCTGGAAGAGTCCCCAGCGCACGCGTCCGCTGGCAGCGTCATACACGCCGGCGTGGCTCACGTTCGTAACGGCCCAGCCAGCCGGCGGAATCTCCTCGACGGCGTAACTGGTGTCGGTTGGGCCGGGGTTGAGGATGATCGTCACCGTGGCCGGGGCTCCGACCGCGAGCTTGGGCGGGAGGAAACGCCAGCAACCTTTGCCAGTGGGCACGGTACTGGTGCCCGCCGTGACCCGCAGGCCCGACACCACGCGCGGGGTGGGAATCCAGGCAAGCGGCAAGGCGGCATGAGGATTGACGGTGTAAGCTCCGCCGTTGCTTACCAGGAAGCCAGCCCGCGTGACGAACGACACTTCGATCGGATTGGGATCGGTCGGCCAGGTGCCGCCGTTCTGCCAGGCACTGACATACGCTGACAGTTCGGCAGTGGTAATGGTAAGATCCGCCGGGCTGCTGTCCGCCGGGTGGTAATGGAGTTGGATCAATGCACTGTCGCCGGCCACATTCGCGGGCAGCGTGTCCTTGTAGGTGCTCCCGGTGAACGTCCGGGTGCCAGTCTCGTTGGCCGGAGGCGTTACATCGTAGGTGAGAGTCCGGGCAAAACCGTCGGCGAATGGGCCGAATCGAACTTGCCCCGTGCCGGCATCGAGCTGGCCCGCATCACTGATGTTGGCGACGACCCAACCAGTAGGCGGCGTGTCCTGCACGGCATAGGTAGCCGTACCAGCCGGCGGATTTGCCTGGATCGTGACCGTGAGCGCGTTTCCGGGGACATAGCCGCCGGGCAAACTGCGCGTGGCAAATACGTCGGCCGTCACGGGCCGCGCAGGCAGGAGCGTGATGACCACGGCGAGACGGTTCGAGAGGGGCGGCGTGCCGTTGTCGGTGACCTGTAACAGCGCATAGGTGTGAGTTTCCGCAGTGACCACCGGCGGTGTGCCCGTCAACTGCGCATGGGTCTCGTCGGTCTTCGAAAACGCCAGCCAAGCCGGGCCGGCGACGAGGTTGAAGCTAAGGGTGTTGGCGGGAGTGTCGGAGTCCGACGCCGTGTACGTCTCGGACAGGGTGGCCTGATTCGTTAGCACCAGCGAGGAACGCCCGAACAGGATCGGCGCAGTGTTGCCGCCGCTGACGATGGCGTAAAACATATTGGTGGCGCTCCGGGGTGGGGTCCCGTTGTCCGTGACCTTGGTGCGGAAACGGTTCGTGCTCGGGGCCTGGGTGGCGGAAGGCGTCCAACGGATGACGCCGTCTGCGTCAATGGTGGCCCCGTCGGGTTTGTTCAGAAGTTCATACGTGAGCGTCTGCGGTGGCTGATCGTAATCGATGGCCGTGTTGGTGAAGACCATCTCGGTGAGCTTCACCACCGTCACGACCGTGGGACTGCGCATTACCGGCGCGTGGTTCTCGGGGAGCACCTGTTCCGTCACGATGACGTAGAAACCGTTGGTGGCGCTCTTGGGTGGCATGCCGCTGTCCGTGACCTTGGTCTGGAAGAAGTTCGTACTGGCTGTGGCAGGCGTCCAACGGACGATGCCATTCGCATCAATCGTCGCCCCGTCGGGCTTCATGAGCAGTTCGTAGGTCAGCGTCTGCGCCGGTAAGTCCACGTCCGTGGCCGTGTTGGTGACGACGAGCGGGGTGAGTTTGACGACGTTGTAGATGGCACCGGCCGGCAGGACCGGCGCGTGGTTCTCGGGCACCACCACAGGCTCGCTGACAATCACATAGAAACCGTTCGTCGCGCTCTTGGGTGGCATGCCGCTGTCCGGGTGGCGGGCGTACCCAGGGTCGCGGTGCCCGTGGGATTGGACAAGGCAACGGTGAAAGTCTTGTTCGGCTCGGCGATGGCGTTGTCGATGATCGTCACGGCGAAGGTCTGCGGCGTCGCAACGCCGGCGACCCACGCGAGGGCGCCATTCGTCGCAGTGTAATAGCCGGGCGCAACCGCCGTACCATCCGCCGTCGTGAAAGTGACGCCCACCGAACCGTTGGTTCCGGCCACCCGCACCACGCTGAGGGTGACACTCCCGGCGTTCTCATTTACGGAGTAAGTGGCCGCGGAGAACTGCAACCGGCCCGGTCCGGGTACGGGCGCAGCTCCGGAGCTTTCCAAGGCCCCGAGATCCGGCACAGCACCCTGCGTCACTCGCGCGGTGAAGGACATCGGCGCGACGTACTGTTGCGTCACGTCGTTGGCCGGCAGCGCGACGGGGGCGAGCGGCCCGGCTGCGTCGAGGGCATTCGCCCCGGTGATCAGGTGGTAATCCTGATTTGCGACATCCACAAAACCGGGGTTGTTGGCACCGTTCACATCGCCGACGATCAAGTTGCCCGTGCCGACGAGCGCACCGAACCACGCGTGATTTGGGCTGTCCTTGAGCCAGTTCGGGCTGATCCAGTTCTTGCCCAGCACCACGCTGCCGCCGCCGTTGGGGTTGACCCCGCCGGTGTTGAAATACATCGCGTTATAAATGCTGCTCTGCACCGAAGTGTCGGCGTAAAAGATGTTGTTGCGGCAGTCCACGGTCTCAAAGGTCTGATTGGTCCCCGTGTAGGTCTGGTCGGGCAGGAAGAAAAGCGCGACGCCCTTGTGATGGCTCACAATCGTGTTGTGGTAGAAGTGCAGCGTGCCGCGGTGCTGCGCGGCGTAATAGTTCGGCCCGTTGAACGCGCCAAAGAAGACCATGCTCATGCTGCTGGCGTAGTCCCGGATGGTGATGAGGTTGCCGTAAACGTAGGAATCGAGGTAGTCCGGCTGTACATCGATCAAACCACTGCCGCCCTGCGGATCCGCGAGGTTCAGGACGTTGGACTCCTCGTTCATGTCGAACTCGTTGTAGCGGATGATCTGGCCGGAGGAGCGGTCCTTGATGGCGACCCCGTGCGCCCCGGGCCGCAACGGACCAAACCGGTTGTATTGGTAGATCACCCCGACGCTCTCGGTGTAGCAGTGGTGGTCGTGATAGCCGTTGTTGAGGACCACGGTGGGGTTGTTCGGGTCCATCGTGACCGGCAGCGAGTTGTCGTGAAAATAATTCTTCTCGATCAACAGGCGGGCGGAGCTTTGCGCCGCGAGGTTCTTGGAGTTGGCAAAGAGGCCGTTGCCACAGTTGCTGATCTCGCAGCCGCGTACCGCGAGGTCGTGCGCCCACTCGATGTAAATGCCGCAGGAGAAGTTGTCGTAACCGCGCACGACCCCAAACTGGTCGGTGTACGCGATGCTATTGTCCGCCGTGTAGAGCCCGTTGCGGATGTCCAGCGTCTCGATATCCACGAAGCTGACATGGGTGACGCCATAGACGTACCCCGTCTTGCGCGGGCTGACGACGATCACCCCGAGGTCGGAGAAGACGGGGCTGCGCCAGTCAATCGAGGGGTCCTCCACCGCGTCCTTGCCATCGATGATGGGCAACGCGCCGGTCACCGGGTCCGGAATGCCGCGGATGACGATGTGCGCATTGGCCGTGCCGCTGGCGGAGACCTGGATCTTCTCGTGATACCCGCCGGGTTGGACGTGGATGTTGACGAAATCGCCCGGTTGCAGGGTCGCCCAAGGTACATTACGCAACGCCGTAAGGGGCTGACCTGGCCCGACATCGAAGTTGGCGGCGCGCGCCGCGACAGCTAGCCAGCAGAGCATCACTAAGCAGTTCGATAGGGAACGGAAGCGCAGGTGCGGCGTCATGGCTTTGTATTTACAAGGTCATGACGTTTACGACTAGAGAGGAAATCGCTGTAGGGTGTTTCATGGAGGCCGGTGGTGACACGAAAGGGGGCCCTCCGACCTTCAAGCTTGCGTAAGCGCCATGGTCTGGCCTGAATTGCCCACCTGCATGAAGAAGACCGCCAGCGCCAAACCTGCGATCCCAACCATTTCCCCGACGCCCAAGCCCGTGCCGAACAGCTCGGGCATCAAAATCACCGCCATCGAGACAGTCATTCCCGATGACATCATGCCCGGCCTGCTGCTGCTGCGCATCCACACGGATGCGGGCATCATCGGACACGGCGAGACCTACTACGCCCCGCAGGCCGTCGCGGCGATGATCCACGACTGGATGGGCCGCCGCCTGCTCGGGGCGGACCCGCTCTCCATTGAGAACCACTGGCGGTTCCTATACGAGCGCGCGAGCGCCTTCGGCTCGCGCGGAACGGAACTGCGCGCGATCAGCGCAATCGACCTCGCGCTGTGGGACATCCTCGGCCAGGTCTGCGGGCGGCCCGTCTGGCAGTTGCTGGGTGGCAAGGCCCGCGACAAGGTGCGGGTTTACAACAGCTCCGGTGGGCCCACCTACGGGCGGCGCATGGGCGCGGGCCGCGATCAGGGCTGGCCCGGCCACGGCGACGTGGGCAAGCCCGGCCCGCTCGAAGACAACTGGGCCTCGAACTACGCCGCCGGCGACCTCGCCGAGGAACTCGTGGCGGAAGGCTATTGCGCGATGAAGTTCTGGACGTTCGACCGCGCGTTCCATGAACACGGCGGCAACTTCCTCCCGTGGTCCGCCGTAAAGGCCTGCGTAAAACCGATGGAAGAGGTGCGCAAACGCGTCGGGGACAAGATCGAAATCCTGCTGGACGGCCATGGCTTCTTCCAACTGCCCGCCGCGTTGCGCATCGCCGAGGCCATGCGTGACCTGCGCCCGCTCTGGCTCGAAGATGTGATGCGCGTGGACAATGCCGACACGCTCGCGGATTTCCGCGACAAGGCCCGGCTGCCCATCGCCGTCAGCGAAATGCTGACGAGCCGCGAGGATTACCGGCTCGTGCTGGAGCGGCGCGCGGTGGACTACGTGATGATTGATCCGACCTGGGTGGGCGGCATCAGCGAGACGCGGCGGCTGGCGGAGTTCGCCCAGACCTACAACGTGCCCGCCACGATGCACGACTGCACCGGTCCGCTGACCCTCTTCGCGGGCCTGCACGTGGCGACGGCGGTGCCGAACGTAACCTTCCAGGAATCCGTCCGCGCGCACATCCGCACGTTCTACAGCTCGCTCATCGAGACCAACGTGGTCATTGAGCAAGGCTTCGCGCTGCCACCGGAAGGGCCCGGGCTGGGCACGAAGTTGCGCCCGGAGTTGTTCGTCCCGGCGCGCGAATCCTACCGCAAAACGACTTAGTCCTGGGGCCAGTTCCACGCACAGGCGGTCGGCGGATCGACACCAGATCGTCACCGGCCTTTCACCGGGCCGCCGTTGAGCATAGGGGCATCACGACCGATAGTTACCCGTCTATGACAAACCGGGTGCTGGTGGTGGATGACGAGGCGGACATTGCCGAGTTGCTCACCTATAATTTCCAAGAAGCGGGCTATGAAGTCCTCGCCGCCAGTGATGGCATGGCCGCCGTCAGCGCCGCCCAGCGCTGGCTGCCCGAGGCCATCGTGCTGGACCTGAACCTGCCCGGACTCGACGGTTTCGCGGTGTGCGAGATGCTGCGCGTGCTGCCCTCCACCCGGGACATTCCCATCCTCATGCTCACGGCCTTTGCCAGCGAAGAATCGCGGGCCGTCGGCCTCAAGCTGGGTGCCAACGAGTATCTGACCAAGCCCTTCAGCCCGCGCGATGTTGTGACCCGGGTGCGGGAACTAATGCGCCAAAGCGGGGCGCACGGTTTACCAGCCTGAATCCGCCGGGCGGCTGAGACACCGCTTGGCCAATAACACGTCCATCAGAAGCGTACGACGGACAGGAAACCAGTTGGGATGCTCGCATCGACCCACAGCGTCATATCGGCACCCGTCCCATTGAACGTCGTCTGATTCAGCACGCCTGTCTCCGTGAGGCTGAAGCTGACCACCGAGGAAGTCCCAGACACTTCGTTACGCATGCGCACTTCATAGCGGAAGCCTACGTCGGTGGGGAAGGTCAGCCGAAGCCGGCGGCCGGTCGATGTTTCCAGCGGGGTCGCGACCACGGCGAAACCGATGCCTGGCACTTGGATTTCCAACACGGTGGCACTCACCTGCCGGACCGGATAGGTGGTCAGGTTCAGCTCCGCAGGACCGGTCAGGACAACTCCCTGCGCCGTAAACTCTGATCCGTGGCAGGAACAACTGATTGAATTGGTGCCCGGCGCGAAGGGGTTCACCACGCACCCGGAGTGGGTGCATTCCGAACTGACGGCGGCGTAGCTGTTCGTGGCCAGGCGCGTGAGGATGATTGGGTAGATGACGGACGTCGCCGAAACCGTTACCTGCACGGAGCCAAGAACATTGGCGAGGGCCGGGTAATCCGTCAGCGTGACTCGTACCAGTCCAACGGGCGAGACGGCGGATTTGGGGTCAGCCGAGGGCAACCAGCCGACGCACCACGGCGTGATCTCGGCGAACAACACCGCCCGGCCAGCCGAGGAGATAAACGAACGGCGCGGACAACTCATCTTGGGTGTAACGCGGACTGCGAACCGGTGGAAAAACAAGGCAGGCCCCAGCCGCACACGTTCGGACTGGAGCCTGCCGTCCCTTCACACGAAGGAACTCTGGAAGAGGGCCGCCCGGATCACGCCGGGCGGCCCCTTGATTGGTCTGGCCTTACGGGGTCGGCACCGCGCGGAAGAACCGGCGCTGCGTCCCGGAAGCGGACGTGTCGAGGTAGAACTGCCGGCCGCCCTGGTGAACGATGTTCGTATAAGCGGTCCAGGAGTTCGTGTTCGTCACGTCGGCGAGGTATTCGAGGCGATACTTCGAGTTCGCCGGGCCATCGATGCTGACACCGCCGAAGAAGGCAATGTCCGCCGTGCTCACCGGCACCGGCAGGCTCGTCACCGTGCCGGCGGAGTTACCCACCTGCACCGTGTAGCTGCCGGCGAAGGACGCATTGAAGCCCGGCACCACCAGCGTACCATTGGTGGCGTCCTGGATCGGCGTATTGTTGAGGAACCATTGGAACGTGAACGGTCCCGTGCCCGACAGCGCCAACAAAGGCACGCTGAGGGTCAACGTTCCGCCATTCGCCGCCGTTGCCCCGGGCAAGCCAGTGCGGAAGGCCGCGTTGGCCAAGGCCGGCGGCGTGGTGATGTTCACATTCGCGACCACCGAGGTCACCGCTCCGAAGCCGTTGCTGGCCACCAGCGTGTAACCCGTGTTGTCCACGGCGCGCATGAGGAGGAGCTGGCCGTTCTCGACGATTTCAGTCGGGTTGGCCACCGCCGGGAGGCCGTTGACCGTGTGCACCTGCGCCACCAGCAGCATCGCCTTGTAACCCAGGATCGAGCTCACATCAATGATCCCCGAGGTCTCCTCGTCCGTGCCGTCCAGCAGCAGGTCAATCGTCCCGCCGTTCTCCGGGTTCGCGATGTCCGCAAACCGCAGCCGCCACAGCCGGCTCTTGCCCGTGATGCTCGCCGTCGTCACGAAGTAGTAGTCCGCCGGATGGTTCGGATCCCATGCGCCGTCCTCGACCCGCTGGAACGCCGTCACCCCGTTGGCCTGCGCCTGCGTCTCGATCTGTGCACCCGTGAGATTCGCCACGTTGCCGTAGCTGAACAGGCTGAACGCCGTCCCGTTGACCGGCACGTTCGCATCCGTCTCCAGCGCGAAGCCGTTGAGCTTCACCCCGTAGAGCGTCCCGCCCGTCAGGCCCGCCTTGTCGATGTCCAGGCCCGTGTTCTTCTTCGTCCCGATGTAGAAGTGCACATGCGAGTTGTTCACCGCGCTGTCGTCATCGCAGCCCACGATGGTCTTGTCCTGCGCCACCGGGTTGGCCAGCGCGTTTTCCCACGCGATCTTGCCCAGGTGCGGCAGTTCGTAGGTCTTGCCCGCGTCCGGCCCGGTCACGACATGCGCCCACGCCTTGCTTTCCTTGCTGATCTCCTCGCCGTTCATGAAGATCCGGTTCGTCGTCCCCAGCCCAGTCCCGGCGTTGTAATACGCGCTCACCGCCGGCAGGTCCGCCGAGCAGAACCGCGAGAACGCGTAGTTCGTCGAATTCGTGTAAACGTTGCTGTTCGTGTCCCACAGGAACACGTTGGTGATCAGGTCGCTGATGTTCAGGATGCTCAGGTCGCTCTTGTTGATGACCCAGCGCGACACCAGGGCGCCCTTGCCACCGTGCGTGCGGTTGATGCCCACCGAACTGGTCAACTCGTGGTTCATCAGCAGTGTGAACGTCCCGTTCCCGTTATCGAACGCCCCCAGCCCGTCCGGGATGCCCACCATCCGGTAGGGCGTCACGCCGTCCGCCTTGTTGTTCACCGTCTCGCCCGCCGAGAACAGCGCCTGGAACGCATATCCGGGCACCAGCGGGTCCACCACCGGCGGCACCACCGTGCTCGGACCCGTGTGGTTCGTGCCGAGATCGCCGCGCACGTTGTTGAGCGCCAGTGTAGCCCCCGTCGCACCGGGAATCGCCACGCCGTCCTTGTACCATTGATAGGACGTAGCGCCGGAAACGTTGGCGGAGAGCGTCACGGTGCCACCCTGACCGGCCACCGTGGTGGGCTGGGGCTGGGTGAGGACCGTCGGCACTGCGGCCGGCACCTGGAAGCTGAGGATCTGCCGCACGGCGTTCGTAGCGGCGTTGTATTCCAGCGCGCTATTCTGCGCGACGGCGTTGATGCCGTAGGTGCTGACGGTGAGCGTCTTGCCATCAGCGCTGACGTCCAGCGTAGCGTAGTTGAAGGTGTCGGGGCTGTAGAAGTCCACGGCGGAAGGAGTCGTGCCCGCGTTGGCATCGCCCTCGCGGACCACATTGGTCAAGCCGGGGTAGCCCATCAGGCCGAAAGGCTCGACACCGGCCGTCTGCTGCGCGGCGATGAAACTGTCGGCCATCGTCTTGATGCTGGCAAAATCATGATTGAAGAAAAGGTCGGGACCGGTCGCCCCGAGCGGGCCGGCCACAATGGAGAAGCAGGCCGGCACCTTCACGTAGCTGGCCTGGTTGAAGGTGTCACCCGTGGGCGAGTAGGTCAGCTCGTTGATGCGGTTCTGGTGATCGTCCGTGGCCATGAAAACAACGTTCTGAATGCCGTTATCGGCGATGAACTTGAGGAGGTCATTGCGTTCGGCGCGGTAGCCACCGATCCAGGACTTCCCGCCATCGCTCGATACGGGGCTGTAGCTCCCGTTGCCGCTGCTGTTGACCACGCCCGTGAGCGCGCCGCCGACCGGACCGATCTGGTCAATGGGGTCGGACACGGCCACGAACTTCCAAGGAATCCCGGCCGCCTGCGCATTGAGCAGGGTCTGCTTCAACCAGGCGAGCTGCGTGGCCCCGAGGATGGTACGGCCCGCATTGTCCGCCCGCGCACCGGTGTCATCCGCACCGCCGTTCGCCGTCTTGAGGCGGAGATCGCGATAGCTGCGGTCATCCAGGTTGACGAAGAGTGCGTTCTTGCCCCACTGCTGCGCATAGAACAACTGCTTGGTGCCGTGCGAACGGGGGTCGGCAGGATTGTTGATCAGGCCGCGGTCGGCGATCGGCTGGTAGTTCAGAAAAACCTGCTGGAGGGTGAGGAAGCCCGTCGAGCGGTTCATGTAGTCCGCCGCAGAATGGTTCACGTCGTTGGTGTTGCCGACGTTGCCGGTGCCGTTGGCACGGGCATCCACACCCCGCCCCGTCGGCATGTCCGTGCCGGCAGGACCACCGACCGAGCCACCGGCCGGCGCGCCGCCATTGATGTACTGGCGGTTGCCCAGCTCATGGTTGTCATACAGCGTATAAACACCCTGGCCGGCGTAGAGGGACTGCAGCCCGCTCTGCCCGCCGAGGTTCACCGGCAGGAAATTCTCGCGGTACTTCTTGTTGTAATCATCGAACAACTGCTGGCGCGTCGCAAAAGTCGTGCCCCCGACCGGCACGCCATTGAGGCTCGCGGACGAACCCGAAAGCGTGACGGACGGCGAGTTCGTGTAGGGCTGCGCGATGCTCGCGTTGGTCAGTGCGCTGGCGTTCTCGTAAATCGTGTCGCCGAGGTTGATGTAGAAGTCCAGCGCCTGCGCGGGAAGCGTGCTCGCCAGCGCATACGGCCGCATCAGCCCGTCGTTATCACCGCTGAAAGCGAAGCGCACCGGGGCCGCAACATTCGGCGCCGGGGCAGTCTTGAACGTGCCAATGCCGGTGGAAGTGAAGCCATCGGTGAAGCGATAGTAATAGCGCGTGCCCGGCGTGAGTTGCGACACCTGCACCTTGGCCGTGTAGTCGTTGGTGACGACCGTCGAGATCAGGAAGTTGAACACGCCCGAACTGAAGGTCTGATCAGTCGTCAACTGCGCAAACACCTGGACGGACGCCGGAGCGTTCGCATCCACCGCGCGCGTCCACAACGTCACATCCGTGCTGGTGGCGTCGCCCGCCGAGTAGCCCAGGAACGTTGGGGCGGCGTGAGTCGCAGGGGAACCAAACAACAGGCCGCCCGCCATCATGGCGAGCCAGCCGGACTTGAGCCGTTGTTGAACGGCCCGGATGGGTTTAAGCGTTTCGGTCTTCATGTTTAGTGGCACTTCACATTGCTTCGCGAACTTGATGGTTTGCCCCGACCGCTGAGCGACCGGTGGCTAAACCAACTCTGGTCTCCATTTTACGAAGGTTCGTTACAGGCAAAGGGCAGCAAGGTGAAGAGCAGGCAACAGCCACGAACCGACGCATGTCCGGTCGAGAACCCTCGTCTTCGAGTGCGATTAGAAAAGAAAAACGGGACTTCCTGGTCGCCGTTGATAAGTGCAAAAAACTCCATCAGCCATTGGTTGCGGAAGGCCTTGGCTGGTTGAAAATCGGCGTGGCAGATCCGGGCAACTGCGCCCCGTCCGGCCCAGATGGAGCTCCGGCACCGCACTGAAAGTCTTCGCTGTTCAGGACATTTCAGCCCCTCCAGTTCGGACAAACCAACCATCCACGACACTGACTGTTCACCCAACCGTTGCTTTACTGCCGCCAGAGCGTCACACGCCCCCGGCAGCTTAAGAAGAAACGTGCAATGAAGAAGGTGCTAATCCTCACAGCGGGTTTCGGTGAAGGCCACAATGCGGCGGCCCGCAATTTGCGGGATGCCCTGGAACTGGTCGCCCCGGAAACCCAGGTCGAAGTGCTTGATCTGTTCGAAAGCACTTACGGGCGGCTCAATTCCATCGTGAAGACCGCGCACCTCGGCATGGTGCGCTACGCCCCCACGCTCTGGCGCGGCATCTACTCGCTGCTTGATCACGCGTCCGTCGGGGACAGCGGGGTCGGCGGGCTCACCCGCCTGCGTTCCGCACTGGACGACGTGCTGCGCGTGACCCAGCCGGATTGCGTGGTCTCCACGTATCCCGCCTACGCGCCGGTCATCAAGGAACTCTTCCGCGATCACTCGGAAAAGCCGTTCCGTTTCGTCACCATCGTCACCGACTCGATCTCGGTGAACGCCTCCTGGCACCGCGCGCCCAGCGATGCGTTTGTCGTGGCGAACCGGCCGACGGCCACGGTGCTCCACCACGCCGGGGTGCCGGCGGAACGCATTTACCCGCTGGGCTTCCCGGTCAGCCCGCAGTTCGCCGCGCCCGGCATCCAGCCCTGCCCGCTTGAGGATGACGGCCCGATCAAGCTGCTCTACGTCATCAATCACGGGAAGAAAAAGTGCGGCAAAGTCCTCGACCGCCTGCTGGAAAACGAACGCGTCCATCTCACCATCACGACTGGTCGCGATGCGGAACTAAAAGCGGAATTGCAGGACCGGTTCCGCAAGTACGACGGCCGCGTGCAGGTGCTGGGCTGGACCAACCAGATGCCCGCGCTGATTTTGTCGCACCATGTGCTCATCGGCAAAGCTGGCGGCGCGGTCGTGCAGGAAGCCATCGCCGCCCGCTGCCCGATGGTCATCAACCAGATCATCCCCGGACAGGAAACCGGCAACGCCCAGCTCATCCAACAACTCGGTCTGGGCACCGTGGCGGATCGCAACCGCGAAGTGCCCGGCCTCATCGAAGAGGCGTTCGCCAAAGACGCCCGGCTGTGGCGCGAGTGGCGCGCGAACTTGATGAAGGCCTCCCACCCGGATGCCGCCCTGCGCATCGCCGAACTGGTGCTGCGGCAATGCGAGGACTCCGGTGACTGGTCGAAGTTCGCCCCGGCCCCGTTGAAGGTGCTGCCCGATGCCTCTGCTCCGACCGCCCCCGCCGTCGTGGATGGCACCGCCGCCCGCCGTGCGTTGCTGTGCGACTTTCACATCCACAGCAATTACTCCGACGGCAAGCTCACGGTGCCCGAACTCGTGGACTTCTACGGCCCGCGCGGCTTCGACTGCATTTGCATCACGGACCATCTGGCCGATCCGCGCCGGGTCATTGGCAAGTTGAGCAATTTGAGCAACCTCGTCCTGGCCGAGAGCCAGCTCGAGGAATATTTCGAAGTGCTGGACCGTGAGCGCCGCCGCGCCTGGCGCAAATACGGAATGCTCCTGCTTTCCGGGATCGAGTTCAACAAGGACGGCCTGACGAAGAAGAGTTCGGCGCACCTGCTCGGCATCGACATGCAGATGCCCATCGCCTCGTCACTGGACCTGCCGGAGACCATCGCGCAACTCCATGCGCAGGGAGCGCTCGCAGTCGCATCGCATCCGCATGTCTTCAAAAGCGAGTGGGGCAAGAACACGCTCTATCTGTGGGAGAATCAGGACGAATTCGCGCCCCTGCTGGATGCGTGGGAAATCGCCAACCGGAACGACATCTTCGCGCCCGTGGGCCTCAAGCGCCTGCCCTTCATCGCCAACAGCGACTTCCACAAACCCAAGCACATCTATTCGTGGAAGACCCTGCTCCAGTGCGACAAGCAGCCGGATGCGATCAAGGACTGCATCCGCCGCAACGAGCACGTGTCCATCACGCTCTACCGCGAAGGCGGCCTGCTGCCCGTGACCACGCGCGTCGCCCGGCCGCAGGAGCTGGTGGAGAAGGTGGCGCGCCCATTGCACGCCGTGGCCATGCTCCAGGCGGCCAACGTCTGAGTGCATCCGTTTTTGTAACCTGACTCTGACGCCTTTGTAACTCACCCGCCATTTGTTTGTAACCTGCCTTGGCCATCCTGTCCTCCAGCGAAAACAATTGGTTTCGACCACCCAGAAATATTACCCATGAAACAGCCCCGCCATTACCGGCCCGATATCCGCGCTTTCACCCTCATCGAACTCCTCGTCGTCATCGCGATCATCGCGATCCTCGCCGGAATGCTCCTGCCCGCGCTGGCCAAGGCCAAGGCCAAGGCCAACAAAACCGTGTGCCTGAGCAACCTCAAGCAGTGGGGGCTGGCACAAACCCTCTACGTGGATGACAGCGGCAACCGTTTCCCACGCACCAAGATTCCCAACGGGACGCCCGGGGTTGGCGGCGGCTATAATGAGGATTATCCGAAATGGTCGGACGTGACGGGAGCCAACGCAGTAAACCAGGGCACGGATGCCTGGTTCAACAACCTGCCCCGGTACATGGGCGAGCAGGCTTTGTTTAACTACTCGGCCAATCCCAGCCCCTTTGTCGATGGCAAGACCTCCTTCAAATGCCCGACCACTGCGTCCCAACCCTTCGACCCAGCCGTGATGGCCATGGGCGATCCCCGGACCTCCACCGGGCGCATTCCCTTCACCTACTCCATGAATTCCAAGGGTGGCGCGGTCAGCCTGAACAACAACGCCGCCACCCCCGGAGCGGTGTTGACCGCCGGCGTGGATCTCCGGATGGAACACGTCGCCGCTCCCTCCGCCTTCGTGTTCCTGCTGGATGTCCGCAGCCAGTCCACCGAGCAGCCGTTCTACGGTCCGGCGGGCAATCTTGGAAATCTGATGAGCCCGCAAGCCTACACTTCCCGCGCCTCCTCCCGTCACGAACAGGGATTTAACATCGCCTTCGCGGATGGCCACGCCAGTTGGTACAAGTACAACTACGCCTGCTCGAACTACAACAACAACGCCAAGGCCGTGGATCCCAACGTGCCGGACATCCAGTGGACGTACGACGGCACCGTTGTCAACGGGCCCTAGCCCATCCGTTTGGTGTTGAATTGTCCACTCACCATTTGCTTCCCGTAACGGAACGGCGGCGGCCTCAAACCGCCGCCCTTTTGCTTTTGTTCCCATGAAACGTTTGACCGTGCTTTCCCTCGTCCTGTGCCTCCTCGGCGCGCCCCGATCCGCGACCGCCGCCACGCCCACGCCCGACCCCGTCATCTTCCGCTTCGCCACCGTCGGCGACTCCCGGAATGACCCTGAAGCGGAAGGCCTTTCCGGCCAGGACCACCGGTGGGCGCAAAACACGCGCGTGCTGGCCCGTATCTGCCAGGAGGTCGAAGCCCAGAAGCCGCACGCCTTCTTCTTCAACGGTGACATGATCTACGGCTACACCACCAACCGCCAGAAGCTGGACAGCGAATACGCCTTCTGGCGCGGCATGTTGGCCGGAATGGGCGAGCGCGGCGTGTGCGTCCTCCCGGTGCCGGGCAACCATGAAGTCCAGCTCAAGGGAAAATCGACTGCGGGGGAGGCCACCAAAACCGCCGATCAGGCCTGCGAGATCGCCTGGCGCGAGAACATGGGCGACCTGATCCTCGACACCAACCGCTGGTTCCAAGCCCATGGCGCGGTGCCCACCGCCTGGTCCGTCGAGCACGTTCCCCCCATCGGCACCGACGGCATCAAAACCGACCAACGCCAGTTGAGCTACTCATTCGACTTCGCCGGCCTGCACTTCGCCGTCATCAACACCGACGCCGTCGGAGCCGACTCCCACGCGCCCGTCACCTGGCTGGCGCACGATCTAGCGGCGGCGCAGCAGCGGGGCGCGCAACGGCAGTTCATCTTCGGCCACAAGATGGCTTATACGTACCACTACGACGACAAGGTCAAGCCGAAGGGCTTCGATGTCTTCCCGGAAAACCAGCAGGCGTTCTGGGCGCTCATGGAAAAGTTCCACGCCACCTACTTCTGCGGCCACGAACACATCTACCACTCCATGCAGCCCACGGCCAAGGACGGCGGGCACGCCTGGCAGGTGATCGTGGGTGCGGGTGGTTCCCCGTTTGAAGCCAAGCCGGGCACCAGCCCCAACCCCAACGACCGCCAGTACTCCTGGGCCAACGTCAAGGTCCACCGCAGCGGCCGCGTGGTGCTGGAGGTCTCCGGGTTCGACGAACACTTCGGCCCGACCCACCTGCTTGAGCGCCTCGAACTCAGCGGCCCGGTGAAACACTGACCTCGGCCCCGCCTCAACCCCGCGCAGCGATCCAATACACCAGCGCCGCCAGCAATGCCGCGCAGGGGAGTGTGATCACCCAGGCCAGGAGGATTTCGCCCACGTTACGCCATTTGGCCTGCCGGGTCGTGATGCCGATGCCCAGCAGTGCGCCCACGCTCACATGGGTCGTGCTGACGGGCAGGCTGTGAAAACTCGCGGTCGTGGCCAGCACCGCCGTGGCCAGATTGGCGGCGAAACCCTGGCCGGGGTTCATGTCCGTCACCTTTTTACCAAGTGTCTCGGCGACCCGGTCCGCGTCCAGCAAGGCCCCGAGCGCCATCGTCAGCGCCACGGCCACCATCCCCCAGCGGACATCGGCCGCATCCAGCACGAGCAGCAACGCCGCCATCTTGGGCGTGTCGTTCAGCCCGCGCGCAAAGCTGGCGGCCCCACCGCTGAGAAAATGCAGCGTATCCAGCGTCCGCGTGCGATGGTCCGGCGCAAGGTTCGCCCTTTTCAATACGAGGTAGATCAACGCGCCCGCTCCCACGGCCAGCACGGGACTGATCAACAACGGTTGCAGAAAGCTTTTTCCCAGCGCACTGAAATGAACCTCCCCGCCATTACCCATGAGCCCCGCGCCCAGCAGTGCCCCCACCAGGCAATGCGTCGTCGAGACCGGGAACCCCAACTTGGTGGCCAGCAGGCTCGTGAGCGCCGCCCCGAGCGCCACGGCCAGCAGAAACCCCGGAGACTGCGCCAGCACGTCCGGCACCAGGCCGCGCCCCCCGAATTTCTTCAGCATACCGTCGGCCAGGAACAGAGCGCACAAGGCCCCGGCGAAGGTCGTACCCGTGCCCCACCAGAGCGCGCCGCGCAAGGACGTGGTGCCGCTGCCGTAGAGCGACGCCACGCCCTTGAAGTTCGCATTCGCGCCGTTGGTGTAGGCCACGAAACAAACGGCGAGGAAGATCAGGGTGGTGAGCAAGGGGGGCCTTACTTGCCGGCCGCCTGGCCGCCGGTTTCAGCGGGCAGCGACTTGTTCTTCAGCCACACGTATTCCTTCCACGCGCCCTCGTAGAGGCGCACGTTCGGATAACCGGCGACGTGCTTGAGGTAGAACAGCAGGAGGCTGCCTTCACGCGACGTACCGCAATAGGCGATGATGTTCTTGTCCTTGGTGATGCCGGCCTTCTCCAGCTCGGCCTTCACCTCGGCGAACGGTTTGAACTTGTGCGTGTTGTCCTTCTCCATCAGGCGGGCCCAGTGGAAGCTGATCGCCCCGGGGATGTGGCCCTTGCGCAGCCACACGTCATCGTCACCCTGATATTCGTTGAGCGGACGCGCATCAATCAGGACGTTGCCGGGCTTGCCGACATGCTTCTGCACGTCGTCCACGTTGGCGGCGACGCCCGGATTGCCCTTGGCGGGCAGCTTGCCCGGCGGGTTGCCGAAGTAATCGCGCGCCGGCTCGAAGCCCTGCTTCTTCCATTCGGCAAGCCCGCCATCCACCACCTTGATGTTCTGGACGCCAAACTTCTCCAGCACATACACCACCATGCTAGTGCTGAGGATTTCATCGTTCGGCAGCTCGGCACCCGTGGCGTAAACGAGATGCAGCCGGTCCTTGTCCACGCCTGCGCGCAGGAGCAGCGCCTTGGTCAAATCATCCGGCAGGTACTGCACCGGCACCGCGTGGTCCGTGCCCCGCAGCGTATCGAACTCCAGATGATGCGCCGTGGGGAGATGGCCGCGGAAGTAGTCTTTGTAGCCACCGCGCGTGTCCAGCACGATAGGGCGCTTGGCCGCATCCGGATTCTCAATGAGCTTTTTCGCCTCGGCGGGCGAGATGACGCCGATGTCGGCGAAAGCGTTGGGCGTGAAGGCCGCCAGCCAGGTCGCGGCAGCAAGCGTGAGGAGGATGTTTTTCATGATCATTTTAATTAAAAGCGTCTCAGGGAAAATCCGGCGGCGGTTACTTCTTCTTCTTCCAATCGAGCACGAAGTTGAGTTTCAGGGTGAGGGTCGGCTTGCCCGTTTCGACCGGGAAGCTCGCCCACGATTCGGCCACGACCCACGAGTTGATGGCGTACATCGCGCCGACGCTGGCCAGCCACTGGCGCTGGTCCTGGATCTGCGTCGCGTCGCTCCGCACAGTGAGGTCACGCTCGAACACCTTGAAGGTCTTGTCCACGCCGACGAACGCGGCGTTGCCGTTCTGCTGTACGCCGTACCCCGCATGGGCACGAAACAGTGAAAAGTCCTGCGAGAGCACCAGATAAGAAAAAGGCTGGCCTGCCTGCTTGCGGTCCCCGCTGTTTACCGCGAGGTTCGCCGACCCGAGGCCGATGTCCGGCCCCGCCTCGAACGGCTTCACCGCATACTTGACTTGAAAGACCGGCGGTCCCGCATCGCCCGGCGCGAAGTGACCATCAACGCCCGCCTCGAAGCGTGAGTTGAAGGCCGCCTTGTCCCACGGGCCGAATCCGATCTTCATCCCGGCCGTGTGATCCGGTTTCCGTTCCGCGCCAAAGGTGGTGTACTCCTGAATCACCGGAATCAGGTCCGGGGCCGTGTCGGCGGTGGGGATGTTGTTCAGGCCGCTGGGGGAGCCCAGCGCCGCGAACGGGAGGGCAATGAGGCTCAGGGAGGCAAGCAGGGTGGTACGAATCATGGGTTGAGTTTGCGTTGCAGTCACTACGTATTCCATTAAAGGCATACGTTAATGTCGCTCGGCAAGCAAAATTCTTACACCCCTGCCCCGCTCCCACCGCCCCTACTTCCGGGGCGAATTAAAATCAAAGCTACAGCACCCGAGGTCCAGCCGATTCGCATTTTTGCTTAATTCCGCACGGAAGGCTGGAGCAATGGAGCCGTGCACTTCCTTGCCCACGCGCTCCGTCACAACGATGCCCGCTGCGCGAAGGGTGCCAAGGTGCTTGGACACGTTCGGCTGCGCCATGCCCAACCGCGCCCCCAGTTCCGAGACGCTCAACGACTCCGCGAGCAGCGTCCGGACAATGTCCCAGCGATGCTCATCGGCCAGCGCCTTGAGCATCGTCACACAACGGTCCGACTTGACCTTCTTCGTCGCCATGGCGGCCAGCGTATCTCAATCCCTTGCGTCCTGTCGCGAGCGAAGTAGCGGGTGTCGTAGGGTCAACCAACACAAAAGCACCACCGGGGCGGCGGACTCCCCCTCAATCCTTCGGTATGAGCCGGTAACCAATGCCCGGTTCCGTGCGGATGAGATCGGGCTGGCCGGGCGTGTCTTCCAGCTTTTCGCGCAGGTGGGCGATGTGGACCCGGAGATAATGCGCCTGCTCGGCGGCTTTCGGTCCCCACACTTCGGTGAGCAACTGACGATGGGTAAGCACCTTGCCGGCGTGCGTCACGAGCAGGCGGAGCAAGGCGTACTCGATCGGTGTGAGTTTGATTTCCTGGCGGCTTTTGCGGACGACGCGGGCGGCGAGATCCACTTCTAGGTCACCGGAGCGAAACGTGGCGTCCGCTCCCGCCGGCTGCGCATGGCGGAGCGCCGCCCGCAGGCGGGCCAGCAGTTCGGCACTGTTGAACGGCTTGGTCACATAATCGTCCGCCCCCGCATCCAGCGCCGCCACCTTGTCATCTTCACGATCGCGCACACTGAGCACCAGCACGGGAACCCGGCTCCACTCGCGCAGACGCTGCAGTACCACCAGCCCGTCGAGATCCGGCAGACCGAGGTCGAGCAAAACCACGTCGGGCCGGCGTTGCGCCGCCTGCACGATGCCGTCCTGACCGGTCGCGGCATCAAACACGCGGTAGCGGTTTGCCTCCAGCGTCACACGCAGCAGGCGACGGATTTGCGGTTCGTCGTCGATGACGAGCGCGACTGGTGCGGGCGCAGTAATTTCGTTGGTCATGGGGTAATTTCGGCAGCGGGCGGCTCCGGCTGGGGCAGCCGCAAGGTGAACAACGCCCCGCCACCGGCCCGGTTCGCCACCGCAACGGTGCCCGCGTGGGCTTCGATGAAGCCCTTGACGATGGCCAGGCCCAGCCCGCTGCCCCCGGCGGGCGCGCCACTGCCCCGGGTAAACTTGTCAAAGATGCGGGGCAGCAAGTTCTCGGGGATACCCGGCCCCCGGTCGCTGACGGACAGCGTGAGCGCATCGCCCTCCAACGCCGCGCGGATTTCAATGGGCGTGCCGGGAGGCGTATGGGTGATGGCGTTGAGCAGGAGATTGGAAAGCGCCTGTTGCACCAGCGAAAAATCGAGGTGCGCGAGCAACGGGGCGGCGGGCAAGTCCAACCGCATGGGATGCTGTGCCAGCTCCCGGCGCAACTCCCGCACCGTGGTCTGTACGAGGTCACGGACATCGTGCCAGTCGAGATGCGGACGGATCTGTCCGGACTCAAGGCGCGTCACGTCGAGCAGGTTGCCGACGATGCGGTTGAGCCGGGCGTTGGCTTCCTGAATTTCCGCCAACAGAGCCCGGCGGTGTTCCGGCGGGGCCCCTTCCGCCTCGGCGAGCGAACTGGCGGCGCTGGTGCTGGCAGCCAGCGGCGTGCGAAGTTCGTGCGAGATGGAATTCAGCAGCGTGCGACCGAGCCGTTCGGACTCGGCCACCAACTGGGATTGCGCAGCTGCGGCCCGCAGTTCGACGCGGTCCAGCACCAGGGCGGCCTGCCGGGCGAAGATTTCGAGCAAATCGCGCTGGCCATGGGACAGGCTGTTACCCGGCAGGCTCACAGCCAGCACGCCCAGCGCCCGGCGTTCTGTGGCCAGCGGCAGATGCAGCGCGGGCGTGCCCGGCAGGTTGTCTGTAAAGCGTCCCGCCGCCCGGCCATGACGGAAAGCCCAGTCCGCCACGCCCAGTTCCTTCTCCGATAGCACCAGCGGACTGTCCGGGTGCATGGCCAGTTTTCCGCCCGTTTCCAGCGCAACGCCAGCCGGCGCCTGAAACACCCGGCCCACCTGCGCGACGAGCTGCCAAACGACTTCATCACGCGAGCTGGCCTCCGCCAGATCGCGTGTCAGTTCATATAACGCCGTGGCCCGTTCCTCGCGTCGCCGTTCCGCTTCGGCCTGCGCCCGGATGCGGGCGACCAGTTGGCCGAGCACCACCGCCACCACAAAATAGGTGCCGAACAAGATGCCGTCCTCCGCGTGCTCGATAATGAAAGTGAAACGGGGCGGCAGGAAGAAGAAGTCCCAGGCGAGCGCACTCAAGGTGCCCGCCAGCAGCACCGGACCACGCCCAACGAACAAGGCGACAAACACTACGGCGAGCAGAAAGACCAGGCCGGGGACACGCGGCCCCGCCAGTTCCATGAGGCCCAGATTCAACAAGCCCGTGACCCCAACGGCCCCCACCGCCAGCAGGTACTGGTTAAAAGTGGATTCAAACACCGGCCGCCACGGCGGGACGGGCGAATCGCCGACGGCCTTCTGCGCCCGCACGATGTGCAGATCGATGTCGCCGCTCTCCTGCGCAAGCCGGCGCAGCAATCCGCTGCCCCGCCACCACCCCAGCCACCCGGAGCCGCCGGGCTTGCCGATGACGAACTGGGTGACGTTCTGGTCACGGGCCACGCGCAACAGCCCCCGCACCAGGTCTTCATCCGCCGTGGTGATCACTTCCGCACCAAGTTCCCGGGCCGTGGCGAGATTCTTCGTGAGCTGGGCCTGCGCCGGCTCGCCGAGCACGGTGGAGTCTTCCACGTTGACCGCGAACCACGGACATTTCAGGCCATCCGCCATCCGCCGGGTCCACCGGATCAGCGGCTCGGAATATGGACTGGGGCCGACGGCGACCAACAACCGATGACCGGTCTTCCACGTCCCCGCACCGGGCTGCATCCGCCGGAAATCACGCGTGCCTTCCCCCACATGGTCGGCCACCAGCCGCAGTGACAACTCGCGCAATGCGGTGAGGTTGGCCTCGCGAAAAAAGCTTTGCGCCGCAGTTGCGGCACGGTCAGGCATATACACCTTGCCCTCCAGCAGCCGCTGAACGAGCTCGGCGGGCGGCAGGTCCACGAGTTCGAGCACCGCATTGTCCAGCACGCTGTCGGGCACGGTCTCGCGAATCTCGACGCCGCTGACCTGCTGCACGGTATCGGAGCGGCTCTCGACATGTTGAACGTTCAACGTCGTGTGAACATCGATGCCCGCATCCAACAACTCCACCACATCATGCCAGCGTTTGGGATGGCGCGAGCCGGGCGTGTTGGTGTGGGCCAGTTCGTCCACCAGTGCGATCTTCGGACGCCGGGCCAGCGTGGCATCCAGATCGAACTCGCCTAGCGTCACGCCGCGATACTCAATTTGCCGGCGGGGAATCAGCGGCAACCCCACAGTCAACGCCTCCGTCTCCTTACGCCCGTGCGTTTCGACATAACCGATGACAATGTCCCGCCCGGCCTTCAACTCCCGCTGCCCCGCCTCCAGCATGGCATAGGTCTTGCCGACGCCGGGGCACATGCCGAGGAAGACCTTGAGCCGGCCACGTCGCCGGGCGGCCTCCTCGCGCTGGAGATCCGCGAGCAAAGCGTCGGGGTTGGGCCGGTCCGGCTCGGTCATGGGGGCAGTTTATCCTGTCCGGTCTGCTTTGCGCGATACTGTTTCCACCGGGAAACGAGCGGCGTGATCAACAACCACCAGTAGATCGGCAAGGACAGCGCGCAGCCCAGCAGGAGCAGGATGCCAAGCACCACGTCGAGGAGGTTCTGGAGGTCGTGCATAACGCCGGACCCTGGTATGTACAAGGTTCACTGTTTGTCCAAGGCGAGGTTGAGGCGCAGGACGTTGACCCCGGGTTCGCCGAACACGCCGAGATCGGCCCGGTCGGTGTGGGCGCGAATCAGCTCGGCAATCTTGTTCGCGCCCAGGTTGCGGGCCTTGGCGACCCGGGCGATTTGCAACGCCGCGTTGCGCAGGCTGATGTGCGGGTCCAGCCCGCTCGCGGAGGCGGTCACGGCGTCGGCAGGAACGACATCGGTGTCCTTCAGGCCGTTCTCCTTGCGATACGCCTCGACGCGATCCTTGAGGGAGTCCGCCAGCTTCTGCGAGGTTGGCCCGAAGTTGCTGCCACCGGAGTTGGCCGCATCGTAGCCGTTGCCGGCAGCAGACGGACGCGGGTGAAAATACTTCTCGGCGGTGAAACCCTGGCCGAGCAGTTTCGAGCCGATGACGTTTCCCTTGGCGTCGGTGATGAGGCTGCCATTCGCCTTGTCCGGAAAAGCGGCTTGCGCAACGCCCCAGACGACTAGTGGGTAGATGCCACAGCAAACGACGGTCAGGACGAGGGTGGCCATGACCGCGCCACGGATTTCGGTGAAGAATGCTTTCATAGGCTTAAACGAGTTTCAGGGTGGTGATGAGGATGTCGATGGCCTTGATGCCGATGAACGGGATGATCACGCCGCCGACGCCGTAGATGAGCAGGTTGCGCTGCAGGATCGCCAGGGCACCAATGGGCTTGTAGGCCACGCCGCGCAACGCCAGCGGGATGAGCGCAACGATGATGAGCGCGTTAAAGATGATGGCACTAAGGATTGCACTCTGAGGCGACGCGAGGCGCATGATGTTCAGCGGCGCAATCGCAGGGAAGGTCACCATCAGCATCGCCGGGATGATCGCGAAATACTTCGCAATGTCGTTGGCGATGCTGAACGTGGTGAGCGAACCGCGGGTCATCAGGAGCTGTTTCCCGATTTCCACGATCTCAATCAGCTTCGTCGGGTTGCTGTCGAGGTCCACCATGTTGCCGGCCTCGCGGGCGGCCTGGGTGCCGGTGTTCATGGCCACGCCGACATCCGCCTGGGCCAGCGCGGGCGCATCGTTGGTGCCGTCACCGGTCATGGCGACGAGGTGGCCCGAGGCCTGTTCGGAGCGGATGCGGGCAAGCTTCTGCTCCGGCGTCGCCTGCGCCATGAAGTCATCCACGCCCGCCTCGGCGGCAATCGCGGCCGCAGTGAGCGGGTTGTCGCCAGTGATCATCACGGTGCGGATGCCCATCTTGCGAAGCTGGGCGAAGCGCTCCTTGATGCCGCCCTTCACCACATCCTTGAGCTGCAGGACGCCGAGGACTTCCTTGCCTTCAACGACGACCAACGGGGTGCCACCGGAGCGCGAGACCTCCTCGACGATGGTGTTCACCGCCTCTGGAAACTTCCCGCCGAGCTTGTCCACGTAAACCCGCATGGACTCGGCTGCGCCCTTGCGGATGATGCGCGCGGGCTGGCCATCGTGTGCCTGGAAATCCACACCACTCATCCGCGTCTGCGCGGTGAAGGGCACGAAGTGCGCGAGCGCCGGTGCAACGTCCCGGCCGCGCAAGTTGAACTTTTCCTTCGCC
Organism: Pseudomonadota bacterium; assembly: GCA_009924135.1. Lineage (GTDB taxonomy): Bacteria > Verrucomicrobiota > Verrucomicrobiia > Limisphaerales > SXTU01 > SXTU01. Next base: position 24,732 of record RFSE01000069.1, read on the forward strand.
AGCACCGCGATGCTGCGGCCCTCGGGCGTCTCGTCCGCCAGCGAGGCGAGCTGGGCGGCGTCCGCGAGGCGCTCGGGCTTGACGCCGGGGGCGGGCAGGAAGGCCGAAGCCATGCGGTTGCCCAGGGTGATGGTGCCGGTCTTGTCGAGGAGCAGCACATCCACGTCGCCCGCCGCCTCCACCGCGCGACCGCTCGTCGCCATGACATTGCGACGGATGAGCCGGTCGATGCCACTGATGCCGATCGCGCTCAAGAGTCCGCCAATCGTGGTCGGGATGAGGCAGACCAACAGCGCGATCAGCACCGGCACGGAGAACTCCGTGGCGGAGTAGATGCCGAACGGTTTCAAGGTGAGGCACACGAGCAGAAAGATCAGGGTGAGTGCCGAGAGCAGGATGGTGAGCGCGATTTCATTCGGCGTCTTCTGGCGTTTCGCGCCCTCGACCATCGAGATCATGCGGTCGAGGAAACCGTGGCCTTTTTCCATCGTGACGCGAATGACAACGCGATCACTGATGACGCGCGTGCCGCCGGTGACCGCGCTGCGGTCGCCGCCGCTTTCGCGGATGACCGGGGCGGATTCACCCGTGATGGCGGCCTCGTCCACGGTAGCGATGCCTTCGACGACCTCGCCATCCGCAGGAATCACGTCGCCCGCCTCGCACACGACGAGGTCGCCCTTTTGCAGGCTGGGCGCGGGGATTTTTTCCTCCCGGCCGTTCTTGAGGAGCCGGGCCACAGTGTCCTTGCGCGCCTTGCGCAAGCTGTCGGCCTGGGCCTTGCCGCGCCCCTCGGCGACGGCCTCGGCGAAGTTCGCAAACAGCACGGTGAACCAGAGCCACACCGCGAGCTGGGCGATGAAGCTGCGGTCGGCCGTCGCCGTGAAGATGCCGGCCGTGGTCAGCACCGCGCCCACGAGCGTCACGAAGATGACGGGGTTTTTGATCATGAGGCGCGGGTCGAGCTTCTTGAACGACTCGCCTACCGCCGGGACGATGATGTGCCGGTCGAAGAGGGACGGAGCTTGGTGGGTCATAATATCTCCAGTTGGGTTTAGAACAGTTTGCCCTGCGCCGTGAGGAAGTGCTCCACGATGGGGCTTAGTGCGAGCACCGGCAGGAAGTTGAGTGCCCCAACCAGCAGGACGGTGCCGATCAGCAGCAGGACGAAGGTGAAGCCGGACACGGGGAACGTCCCCGCACTCGGCGGCGCGGCCTTCTTCAAACCGAACGACCCGGCGAGGGCCATGATCGGCACGATCATCAGGAAGCGGCCGATCAGCATGGCGAACCCGAGCGTGGTGTTATACCAGGGCGTGTTCGCCGTGAGGCCGGCGAAGGCGCTGCCGTTGTTGCCCGTGGCCGAACTGTAGGCATAGAGAATTTCGCTCAGGCCGTGCGGACCGTTGTTGTTGAGCCCGGCTTTGCCCCATTCACTCACAGACGCCCAGGCGGAGAATCCGAGAATGGAGAGGCACAGCACGAGCAGCGAAAGCATGGCCATCTTCACCTCATAGGACTGGATCTTCTTCCCAAGATACTCCGGCGTGCGCCCCACCATGAGGCCGGCGATGAACACGGCCAGCACCACGAAGACCAGCATCCCGTAAAGTCCCGCGCCCACGCCACCAATCACGACCTCGCCCAGCTCGATGTTAAAGAGCGGGACCAGGCCACCCAGTGCGGTGAAGGAATCGTGCATTGCATTCACCGCCCCGCACGAGGCAGCCGTCGTGACGGTGGCGAAGAGCGCGGAATTGAAGATGCCGAAACGGACCTCCTTGCCTTCCAGGTTTCCGTCGGCGAGGGCGAGGCCCAGTTTGTGGTGAATCGGATTACCCGCCGACTCGGCCCACCAGCACACGAGCACGCCGGCAAGGAACATCGTCATCATCGCGGCCCAGACCGACCAACCATGGGCCTGGTTCTTGGTCATCCGGCCGAGGTAATAGGTCAGGCCGCTGCCAATCGCAAAGATCGAGAGCATCTGAAGGAAGTTGGAGAGCGGGGTGGGATTCTCGAACGGATGCGCGGCGTTCGCGTTGGTGAAACCACCGCCATTGGTACCCAGCATCTTGATCGCCACCTGGGACGCCATCGGCCCTTGCGCGATGACCTGCTCCTCCACGATCTGGTCCACCATGACCGGCAGATTGGTCATGACGGGCATGCCTTTCGCGTCCAACTGGGGTTGCTCGATCATCACCGCCACGCCATTGGTCAGGACCGGCTTGCCGGCGGCATCGAGCTTGGGCGATTGAACCATCACCACCGCATTGGTCGTGACGGGCTGGCCTTTGGCGTCCAGCTTGGGCACCTGGATGGTGAACGTCTCCGTGAGCTTGGCCTTCGTGTACGGCTTGAAGTTTTGGATCATTCCTTGGGAGACGAGGAAGATCGCGAACACGAGGCACAGCGGCAACAGCAGGTAATAGGTGACCCGGACGAGGTCCACCCAGAAGTTGCCCAGGGTCTTGGTCGAGTAGCGTGAAATGCCCCGCACGAAGGCTGCCGCGATGCCAATGCCCACGGCGGCCGAGGCGAAGTTGTGCAGGGTCAGCTCGACCATCTGCGACAGGTAGGACATGGTGGTCTCGCCGACATAACTCTGCCAGTTCGTGTTCGTGGTGAAGCTCACGGCGGTATTGAACGCGAGGTCGGGCGAGAGAGCGCCCAACCCCTGCGGGTTCAGCGGCAGCAAATGCTGGAACCGCAGGATCGCGTAGGTGAACAGGCAGCTCACCAGGCTGAACAGCAGCATGGCGAAAGTGTATTGCTTCCAGTCTTGCTCCTGTTCCGCCTTCACGCCCATGAGCCGGTAGGAAAACCGCTCGATGGGCCGCACGATGGGATCGAGCCAGGTCCGTCCATTGGCATCGAGCACCTGCACGAGGTAGAGGCCGAGCGGCTTGGTGATGAGCGCCAGTATGCCGACGAAGAGGGCCAGTTGCAGCCAGTCAGAAGTTTGCATGGTAAGTCCTTAAAATTTTTCCGGGCGCAGCATGGCGACCAGGAGGTAGATGAACAGTGCCAGTGAAATGAGCCCGACTATGATGTTTTCCATAATGCCTTTCAGAGCTTCTCGCAGAAACGGGCGTACAAGCCGCCAATGACGAAGAAGGCGATCACCGAGCCGATGAGGAGCAGGTCGTTCATGTTAGATTCTCCGCAGTTGTGTGGGGGACGGCTTGCCATGCTTAATCTCATGCGGCGTGGCCATGCCGTCCAGTTGGGTTGTATTGCTTTGCTTGGCCGATGCTGCCCTTCGCTTGGCGAGAGCCCCACCGATCCGCCCGGCCAGGGGCGGAATCGCAAACAAGGCCACCATCCCGGCCACCGTTATGATTATCTCTTTCACGCCGACACCTTCGTGCAGGGGAGGCGAGTTGGGTAATCAAGACGAAGTCACTCCGCGTTAAGAAAGTATTAAGACGAACTTTGGCAAAGTGACAGGTCTTGCTGCTCATCCCGCTCGATCCTGGTGCCTGCGGAGTGCGGTGGGTCGCCAAACCTCCGGACCCGAGCCTCTATTCCAGCCAAAATGTCACGCAAATGTTCATTGACATTGCCGAGGCTGGGTTAGACTTGGGGCGTGAAAATCCAGAAATTGACCGACCTCGCCAATACTTTAGCCCTGGCCGCCGATGAAGCAGCCGAAGCCGCGAAAACGGCTGAAACCAAGGCCCACGTCGCTGCCAACCAGTATCGTCAAGTCAAGGTGCGCTTGAAAGCCTTGCGCAAAGCGGCCAAGGCCGCGAAACACGAAGCCCACGAGACCGAGGACGCCGCCGCCGCCGCCGCCAAGCAGGCCAAAAAGGCCCGCAAGCAAGCCGAGCGCGCCGCGCAAGTTCTGGCCAAGGCGAAGAAGGCGGACAGCCCGAAGGAAAAATCGGCCGCAGAAAAGCCGGCCAAACCGGCCCCCAAGACTCCGGCGGTCAAAGCGC
>RFSE01000070.1 GCA_009924135.1 Pseudomonadota bacterium
TCTCTCAAGTTTACCAGAAAATGGAGCCGGATGAACCGGCCGCCTGTTACCATTGTCCCGCAGCTTTCTGATTCCTAAATAGTCAATTTACACCAATGAAGCTCAAACTCCTCCTATTCCTCGCGGTCACCGCGCTGGCCACGACCCTGCTGCCCGCCGCGCCGCTCGTCTTTCAAGGCACCGAAGGCCCCGGCAACGGCAAGCACATCGTCTTCCTCGCGGGCGACCACGAGTATCGCTCCGAGGAGTCGCTGCCCGCCCTCGCACGCTTGCTCGCGAAGCATCACGGCTTCAAGTGCACCGTGCTGTTTGACATCGACAAGGATGGAAACATCAGCGCCGGCGAGCCGCAGAACATGCCGGGCATGGAGGCGCTCGACACGGCGGACCTCGCCGTGGTGTTCCTGCGCTTCCAAAACTTCCCGAAGGAGCAGATGCAGCACTTCGATGCCTATCTGAACCGGGGCGGCCCGGTGATCGGCCTCCGTACGGCGACGCATGGCTTCAAGACTGGTGCCGATGACCCGTTTGCGAAGTATTCCTACAACAGCAAGGTGAGCGGCTACGAGCTGGGTTTCGGTCACCAGGTGCTCGGGCAAACCTGGGTCGGCCACTACGGCCAGAATCACCGGCAAAGCACGCGCATTGCGATCATCGACGACAAGAAATCGCACCCCATCCTGCGCGGCGTGAAGGACATCTGGGTGCAGGCCGGCGGCTATGTCGGCAAACCGGTGGATGGCGAGATTCTCACCATGGCCCAGCCGCTCAACGGCATGACGCCGGATTCGCCCGCTGATGCCACCAAGCCCCCGCAGCCCTCCGAGTGGACGCGCAGCTACAAGAGCGCGACCGGCAAATCGGCGCGGGTATTCACGTCGCTCTATGGCACGTCAGAGGACATCACGAACGAAGGCTATCGCCGGATGATTGTGAACGCCTCCTTCTGGGCGCTGGGCCTGGAAGACGCGATCAAGCCGGACCTGAACATCGCATTCGTCGGCCCCTACAAGCCGAACACGTTCAACGGCGGCGGCTACGCCCGGGGCATCAAGCCCGAGATGTATGCGGGCTTCGAGAGTCAGATTCCGGCGAACGCCAACACCAAAGGCCCCGACACCAAGCCGGAGAAGAAGAAGGAGAACAAGAAGGACGCACCCAAGAGTGACAAGGCCCCGAAGGCGGAAGCCAAACCGGACTCAGCTCCAGGCAAACCCGCCGACGGCACGCTCACCACCGGCAAGCCCGCGCGCTTCGTCCGCATCGACCTGCCCGGCGACAAACGCGTTCTCACCCTGGCCGAAGTGGAGGTTTTCGTCGGCGGCAAGAACGTCGCGCGCGAAGGCAAGGCAACCCAATCGAGCACCGACCATGGCGCCGGTGCGGAACGCGCGATCGATGGCAACAAAAGCCCCGAGTTTGGGAAAGGCGGCCAGACCCACACGAAGGACGGCGGCGGTACGGCAAACCCGTGGTGGGAGCTCGACCTCGGCGCGGCCAAGGACATCGAGAAGGTCGGCGTATGGAACCGCAGCGGCTTCGAAAACCGGCTCGACGGTTTCACGCTCACGTTGCTCGACGCGGACCGGAAGGAAGTGTTTCGCGCGTCCGGCATCGCCTCACCCCAGGCGATGGAGATCGATGTGAAGGGTGGCGGCAAGCTGGCGTATCTCGACTACGACGGCAAGCCGGGCCAGCCCAGCGGCAAGGGCGGCACCCAAACCGCAAAGAAAGGCGACGGCAGGAAGGCCGCGCCCGCCGCAAACCAGCTCACGCTCGCCGACGTGCCCGCTGACTACCGCGATCCCCTGCCCTTCGCGTTCAAAAAAGGCGAAACCGTCGCGATCCTTGGCAACGGCCTGCCCGACCGCATGCAGCACGACGGCTGGATGGAGACCCTGTTGCAGAGCCAGCTCCCCGACCAGCAGGTGCGCTTCCGCAACCTGAGCACGAGCGGCGACCGGCCCAATTCCTACCCGCGCAGCAGCGGCATGCCCTCCATCACCACCTACTTGCAGCATGTGAAGGCCGACGTGGTCTTCGCGTTCTTCGGCTACAACGAGTCATTCGACGGCGTCGAGAAGGCGGATGACCATCGCAAGAAGCTCGTGGAGTTCGTCCGCACCACGCGTGGCAGCAAGGCCAACGGTACGAACTTCCCGCGCATCGTGCTCTTCAGCCCCATCGCCCACGAGGACACGCGCAACCCGAACGTCCCCGACGGCAAGGCGCACAACGTCCAGCTTGAGGCCTACACGAAAGCCACCGAAGCCGCCGCGAAAGAAGCGGGCGTCGCGTTCGTGGACTTGTTCCATCCGTCACTGGACCTGTTCAAGAGCGCGAAGACGCCGCTCACCATCAACGGCATTCACCTCTCCGAGGAAGGCAACCGCCAGCTCGCCGAAGTCATTGCCAAGGCCCTGCTCGGCAAGCCGGTCAGCGCCTCCGGCTCGATGGAATCGCTGCGCGCCGCCGTGCTCGACAAGGACGACAAATGGAACAACCGCTACCGCGCCCGCGATGGCAACGACGTCTTCGGCGGTCGCTCCACGCTGTCCTTCGTGGACGGCCAGAACAACGCCGTGGTCCTCCAGCACGAGCTGACCATGCTCGACGTGATGACCGCGAACCGCGATCAGCGCGTCTGGGCGCGCGCCCAGGGAAAGGACGTCAAGATCGATGACAGCAACGTGCCGAAGCCCATTCCCGTCATCTCGAACGTCGGCGGCAAGAGCAAGAGTTCCAGCGCGGTCAAGGAAGGCGTCTTGAACTACATCAGCGGTGAGGAAGGCATCAAGCGCATGGCCGTGGCCAAGGGCTTCGAGGTCAATTTGTTCGCCGACGAGAAGAAGTTCCCGCAGCTCGTGAATCCCGTGCAGTTGCAGGTGGACGGCAAGGGCCGGCTCTGGGCGGCCGTGTGGCACACGTATCCGAAGTGGGAACCGCTCAAGCCGATGAACGACGCGCTGCTGATCTTCCACGACGATGACGGCGATGGTAAGGCCGACCGCGTCACGGAGTTCGCCAAGGTGCAGAACCCGCTCGGCTTCGAGTTCTGGAACGGCGGCGTGCTGGTGACGTGCCCGCCGGAAATCATCTTCCTCAAGGACACGAAAGGCGACGGCGTGGCCGACGTGCGCATCGTGATGCTGCAAGGTCTGGATTCCTCGGACACGCATCACGGGGCAAACAATTTGATCTACGGGCCGGATGGTGGCATCTACTGGCAGAGCGGCGTGTTCATGCAGCACAACCACGAACACCCGTGGGGTTCGTCCCTCCAGACGGGCGCGAGCGCGATGTATCGTTTCGACCCGCGCCGCTTCATGATCTCGATGCATGCGCCCAACTCCCCGAACCCGCACGGCATTTCCTTCGATTACTGGGGTTATCATTACGCCACGGATGGCACCGGCGGACGGGCGTATCAAGTGCGGCCTGACGCGAAGGGTTTCAAGATGGCCGAACTGCTGAAGAAGGAAGTCCGTCCCGTGACCGCGAGCGAAGTCGTCTCGAGCACGCACTTCCCCGAGTCCATGCAGGGCGATTTCCTCATCTGCAACGTCATCGGCTTCCTCGGCCTCAAGCACTACCACCTCGACCGCAATGCCACCACCGGGACCGTCTGGGGTGAACCGGCGGGCGATGAGCTGACCGTGATGAAGGAAAATGCCGATGGCACCAAGACCGAGGACAAGTCGCGCGGCTTCCTCATGAGCGGTGACAAAAACTTCCGCCCCTCCGACGCCATCTTCGGAGCCGATGGCGCGCTCTACATCGCCGACTGGCACAACGCCATCATCGGTCACATGCAGCACAACGTCCGCGATCCCAACCGCGACCACGAGCATGGCCGCATTTACCGCGTGACCGCGAAGGGGCGGCCGTTGCAGAAGCCCGTGGCCATTGACGGACAACCCATCGCCGCCCTGCTCGAAAACCTCAAGCACCCGACTGACGGCGTGCGGCATCGCACCCGCGTTGAACTCAGCGCCCGTGACACCAAGGAAGTCATCGCTGCCACGCAGAGCTGGATCAAGCAGTTCGATCCCACGAAGCCCGAGCACGCGCACCACTTGCTCGAAGCGTTGTGGGTGCATCAGCAGCACAACGTGCGGAATACCGAGTTGCTCGACCTCGTGCTCAAGTCCCCCGAGCCGCACGCGCGCATCGCCGCCGCGACCGTGAAGCACCTGTGGTTCAACGTGGAAGCCTCCCTGCACGGCGGGATCATCGCCGGCCTCGAGGAAGCCGCCGCGCAGAAGTCCGGCATCCTGTCCGACACGCCGGCGCTCACCACCATCCGCATCGCCACCGTGCCCGAGCGCATGATGTATGACGTGAAGCAGCTCGTCGTGAAGCCCGGCAAGAAGGTGAAGCTCACCTTCGCCAACCCGGACTTCATGCCGCACAACCTCATGCTCGTGAAGCCCGGCAAGGCCGACGAAGTCGGCCTGAAGGCGATGGCGCTTGGAGCCCGCGGCTTCGAGGTCAACTACGTGCCCGAAAGCCCGGACATCCTCTGGGCCAGCAAGCTCGTGGATCACGGCAAGGAGCAGGTCATTGATTTCACCGCCCCGACCGCCGAGGGAGCCTATCCGTATATCTGCTCCTTCCCCGGCCACCACCTCATCATGCGCGGCGTGCTCATCGTGACCGACAATCTCAAGGAGTTCCTCGTGAAGAACCCTGAGCCGGTCACCAAGGTCACCGAGTGGAAGCTCGCGGACCTCACCGACGACTTGAAGCGCGTCGGCCAGCACCGGAACTTCGCCCGGGGCCAGCAACTCTTCACCTCGCTCGCCTGCGCCCAGTGTCATCAACTCGGCAAGGAAGGCGTCGTCTTCGGCCCCAACCTCGGCGACGTGGTGAAGAAATACAAAGGCGACGCCAAAGCCGTGTTGCAGGAAATTCTCGAACCCTCCAAGAACATCGAGGAGAAGTACCGCAGCGTGACGCTCGACCTCGGCGACGAAAACCAGCCGACTGGCCTCATCCTCGCGGAGGACAAGGACTCCGTAACCATCCAGACCGGTCCGACCGCCGCCCAGGTTCAGAAGGTCGCCAAGAGCACCATCAAAGGCCGCAAGGCATCGGCCCTCTCCGTCATGCCCGCCGGCCTGCTCAACCCGTTGGACAAGGAGCAAATCCTCGACCTCCTCGCCTACCTGCTCGCCGGTGGCAGCGCCGATCACGCGGCGTTCAAGCACGTGCACTGAGCGCGTTTCCAGTATTCAGTGTTCAGTTATCAGTATTCAGTGTTGAGTGGCAGCGCGACTCGGACGCTTTCGCCGCAGCCGACTGAAAACTGATAACTGAACACTGCTTACTTTCCCCCTGTGACTCTGCATCCCAACATCGTCTCGCAAATCACCGCCGCACTCGGCGACATCTTCGCGCGCAACCAGCACGCCGAGCAGACCGTGGATGCACGGCTCAAGGCCAACCGCAAATGGGGTGCCCGCGACCGGCGGCTCTTCGCGGAAAGCGTTTACGAAAACGTCCGCTGGTGGCGGCTGCACTGGCAGCTCGCCGGCCTGCCGGATGCGGAGTGCCTGCTGCCCGAAAGCATCACCAACGAGCGGTTGGTCACGCTGTGGGAATCTTACTGGACGCGCCGGGAAGCCATCGCGGCGGGCCTGCCGGTCCCGTCCACCAGCGGGCTGCCGCTGGCCATCCAGGCGTCGGTGCCGGACTGGTTGTTTGAACTGGGCGAGAAGGAGTTCGGTTCCTCGTGGCCGGCCTTGCTCGAAGCGTTGAACAAGCCGGCGGAAGTCTATCTGCGCGCGAACTCAATGCACACTTCGGCTGCCGCGTTACAGGCAGACCTCGCCGGGCAAAGCATCGAGGCGTACCTCGTGCCCGGTCTGCCAGATGCATTGCGGTTGAAGGAGCGCCGCAAACTGGGCAACTCCGCCGCCTTCTGCAACGGGCTTTTCGAGATTCAAGATGCCGCGTCCCAGCACGTTGCCCCGCTGCTTCAGGTCGAGCCGGGACAGACGGTGATCGATGCGTGCTGCGGCGCAGGTGGCAAGACGCTGCACCTCGCGGCCTTGATGCGGAACAAGGGCCGGTTGCTCGCGCTGGATGTACGGGACAAACCGTTGCATGAACTGGCCCACCGGGCGAAGCGCGCCAGTGTATCATGCATCGAGCTGGGCGTGCTGGACCGCGAGCAGGCTCCGGAAGACTTGAACGCCAGTGCCGACCGACTGCTGCTGGATGTGCCCTGCTCCGGCCTGGGCACCCTGCGTCGCAGTGCGGACATCAAGTGGAAGATGAACCCGAAGGAAATTGCGCGGCTCATGCGCGTGCAGGCGCGCATCCTCCATGACTACTCGCGCTGGGTGAAGCCCGGCGGCAAATTGGTCTATGCCACCTGCAGCCTCCTGCCGGACGAAAACGAACGGCAAATCCAAGGCTTCCTCGCCAGCCACGGAGCCGACTGGACCCTCGAACAGGAACTGCACCTGCGCCCCGACCGCGAAGGCTTCGACGGCTTCTACGCCGCCCGGCTGAAGCGCAATGGTTGAAGCGGATTTGCGAGCCTTTGCCTGGGAAAAGTCAGAGGCCAACTTCTTGCCACTTCGGGATCACCGCTTGCTGGATCTCGCTGACGGTTAATCCCGTTTTGCGCCAGTCAATTTTGGCCAGAGCCGCCCGGGTATCCGGGGCCAGTGGCAGCTTCCACTCGCCACAAAACACCGGGCTAAGGTCTTTCTGCGCCGCCACGCTCGCGCAGAGCAGCCAGGACCAGCCCTGGCTCATCGCTCCGGGCCGGGTATCAGCCTTCGCCCGGGGACAGGTGGCCAGTTCGGTGAAAAATCTTTTAACCCAGGCGTCGCCCCCATGCTCACGGCGTAACCGCAGCATGGCCGCCGCGTAACGCACCGGCTGGTCTGAAGGCGTGATCAACTTCCCGTTCGCGTCCTTGATCAGGTTCGCCTTTTCGCCGGCACCCAGCGTGGTGAACAGATCAAGGAAGCTCAGCCCGCTCGTGGCCAGCAGCGGTTCGACGCTCTCGATGGTCTTCCGGGTTGCCAGGTCCAGGTCCTCGCACTTCAGCGCGTCCATGCACACGTAGCGCATGAACACCGCAAAGCCGGTGATGAAACAGGAGTGGCGCTCGCCAAAGGTGTAGTAATTACGCCCCATCTCGTAAAACACGTAGTGCGGCATCGCGCGGGGATGCTTTTGGAGCGCGGGATAGTTATGATCGTAAAACATCGCCAGCTCGATCCCCGTGGCTCCGACGTAACCGCATCCCGCACCACAAGTCAGGTCGTAGCGGGGCACCGCTGCGATGGTGACCTTGCCTTCGTGTTCGCGAAGCGGGTTGGGCTTGCGCCCGGTCAGATCCGCATAGACCTGCCAGCCGGCGTCGAGCCGGGCGACCCAGATGCCCATGAGTGCGGGGTCCAGCTTATCGTCAGTGGTCAGGAAGAGGACGTTGCGCCCGGTCCAAGGGGTGAGTTGCAGACTCAAACCGTGCTTTTCCCAGGCCTTGGGTTGAAAGGCGTGTTTGGAATAATCGAAAGGTCCGCCGGGCTTTAATGGGGCCGCCTCTTCGGCCCGCAAAATAGAACCGACAACCAAGAGCAACAGCAGCCAGCGTGACATGGGCGTTTATTGCCCCGGTTCTGGTCCGTTCACCAGCCCTTTCTCATGGGAAGAACCGCGCGGCCCGGGGCAGTATCAACATTCGCAGCCTTCGAAGGGCGCATCTTGACACTGCCCCGGAGCGCGGTTGTGTCGCGGAGACCAGCCGCAGCGGCTGCGCCTGGCCAGAGGCGTAGAGGAGTTCCGTCCCCGCTCGACACTCGAACGTTGCTACGGCTGATCCCGCGCCGAGCGGGACACAGCCGCGCTCCGGAAGATTTCGCCCCTCGGGGGCAGTGTCGAGATATGCCCGCCTTCGAAGTCCCGCTGAAAAGTGCTTGGCAGTACCGACCGGAGGTTCATGCTAGAAAAAACCATTAACTCAATGCCTCTCATCACCACCGAGCCTCACCCCGAGATATCCAACTGTGGTGGCATCTTCGGCAGCACGTTGAACCTGAACTCCGCACCAGCGCGGCAAACCGCAGCTCGTAGCGCAGGCGTGCAGCCTGCTGTTTCGCGGGTTTGCAACCCGCCGCCGCCACGCACTTTTCGAAGCTGCACGGAGCCAAGAGCGGTCAGCCGGCTGCAAGCCGGCGAAACGGCAGACTGCAAGTCTGCGCTACGGGTGATGACCTTGCCGGCTTCGAGGTTCGGCTTGAAAGCAACCACGCTTCGCATCGTGGTCGCCTGGCTGATTGCCGGGTGGGCCGCACTGTCCCCCGGCAGCCTCTTCGCCGCCGACGGGAAGAACGACGCACCGGTCGATGAGAAAACCCGGCTGAACAAGGCGCTCGTCGAGGCCGCCTCGTTGGGCCGGCTCGCGGTCGTCAAAGAACTGCTCGCAAAAGGAGCGGACATCCAATACTGCGATGCCGCTTCCAACGGCAAGACGCCGCTCACGAAAGCCATCGTGTTGGGGAAATTCGAGGTGACCAAGTACCTGCTCGAAAACGGAGCGGACATCCATCATCCCGATGGTTCCGGGCGCTACCCGATCTATTTCTGCTGCATCGGCAACAACGTTGAGATGCTGAAATACCTGCTCGCCAAAGGGGGCGACAAGGACCTCGACCGCGGGCCGTTTCCGATGCTCGTGTCGCTGTGCGACCACGGCCAAGCTCCGGCGGAATTCATCCCCATCCTGGTTCAAGCAGGCATCAACCCCAACGTGTTCAAGGGGAACGTCACCGCGCTGATCGCCGCCCTGCAACTTGACCCGAAGGTGCGCAAACCGGAGGTGGTCCGCTCCTACGTCAAGGCCCTGATCGAAAACAAGGCGGACGTAAACCTGAGGGACAAGAAGGATAAGCTGACGCCCCTGCAATGGGCCAAAAAGCGCGGCGACCAGGAGGCCATCGACCTGCTGGTGAAAGCCGGCGCGCAGGAATAGTCGTCATGCTCCGGAGCCTTGTCATGATGCAAGCGGTGCAAAAACCCGGCCCGTTAGTCTTTTTTGCTCCGGCTAATCCTCCTACTCATGCTCCCGTGTTTACGTCGGCGATGGGCATTTGGAGTAAGAGGATGAGTGGGAGTCGGGGAATGCGTGGCTACGCACACCCCAGCCAGGTCGTCTTGTTGGTGCTCGCCTGCCTCTTCGGCGGCACCGGCTCACCCTCGTTTGCGGCAGACGCCCCCAAGCAAACAGGTTCCGATCCCGCGTACGCCGAACGCATTCGCCCCCTGCTCCAGAAATACTGCTTTGACTGCCACAGTGAGAAGGTGACGAAGAGCGGCCTGCGCCTCGACACGCTTGCAGTCGATTTCCTTGCCGCTCCCGCTGCCATCACCTGGAAAGAGATTCAAAGCCGGATCGTGGACCGCACCGATAACCGGATGCCGCCCGAGGGCAAGCCTCAGCCCCCAGAAGCTGATGTGAAGTCGCTGCACCGCTGGATCGAGACCAAGTTCGCCGCCGTAGCTGCGGCCGATGCGATCGCGCAGAAGCAGGAAGGCCGCGCGCAACTGCGGCGTCTCAATCGCACCGAGTACAACAACACGCTCCACGAGCTGCTGGGCATCAACGTCGATCTGAAACCGCTGCTGCCGGAGGACGACGCCGTGGCTGGCTTTGACAATGTCGGCACGGGACTTCAGATCACGCGAATCCACCAGGAGCGCTACCTCGAAGCCGCCGAGACGGCCCTGAACGCCGCCATCGCGACCGGTCCCCGTCCGCCATCGACGACGCGGAAATTCACATTCCCCAAGGATGGCTATCCGGCACGCCGACTCCTCGAAAATGACACGGTCGTCTTCTTCACCTCGGCGGTGGCGGAACTCCAGCGATCCCGGGCACCCGCTTCGGGCCGCTATCGGGTCCGCATCTCCGCGCAGCCCTACCGCAACCAAGGCAAGCCGCTGGTGGTGTTCATCAACTGCGGCAATCCGAACCACCCGGATGAACGATATTGCGCCGTCGCTGCCGACCAGCCGACGGTCATCGGATTCGAGGCGCAGATGGGGTCCGGCAATACCGTTCGCCTCGCGCCCACCGGCTTCGGAGTCAAATACATCAAGGATATCGCCGCTTACGAAGGGCCGGGCCTGGTCGTTGAATGGGTCGAAATCGAAGGTCCGCTCACGGACACCTGGCCGCCCGCGAGCCAGCAACGCCTGCTCGGCACTCTGGACTTGAAGAAGGCCGCCCTGACGGACGCGGAACAGGTGCTGCGCAACTTCATCCCGCGCGCCTTCCGCCGACCTGTGCCCGAAGCGAAGCTACAGAAGTATCTGACCTTTTTGAACGCCAAGGTCGCCGACGGACATTGCACCATCGAGCAGGCCCTCCGCCAGTCGTTGACGGCGGTGCTCTGCGCGCCGGATTTCCTGCTCCTGCAAGAATCTCCCGGCCCACTGGACGATCACGCCCTGGCGGCGCGGCTCTCCTATTTTCTGTGGCGCTCGATGCCGGACCAGCCGCTTCTCGAGCTTGCGGGCCAGCAGAAGCTGCGCGCGCCCGGCGAACTGCGTCGCCAGGTTGAACGAATGTTACAGGACCAACGCGCCGGTGCGTTCGCGGAGAACTTCCTCGGCCAGTGGCTCGGCCTGCGCCAGATCGACGCAACGACGCCCGACCGTGTTCTTTATCCCGAGTTCGACGATTACCTGCGTTACTCCATGCTCCGGGAGCCGCAGCGTTTCTTCGAGGAGATGCTCCGGAAGGACCTGGGCATCCATAACCTGATCGCCTCCGATTTTTCGATGCTCAACGACCGTCTGGCCGAGCACTACGGCATCCCTGGAGTTGAAGGACCGGAGTTCCGCCCGGTGAAGCTTCCACCGGAAAGCCATCGCGGTGGCGTGCTGACCATGGCGGCGGTGCTCAAGGTCACGGCCAACGGCACCGTTACCTCGCCCGTGCTGCGCGGCGCGTGGCTGCTGGACAAAATCATGGGACAGCCATTGCAACTGCCGGCCAACCTCATGGTGGCTGCCGTCGAGCCGGACATTCGGGGCGCGCGGGATATTCGGGAGCAGTTGGCCAAGCACCGGACCGTACCCCAGTGCGCCTCATGCCACCAAAAGATCGACCCGTTCGGCTTCGCGCTGGAAAACTTCGACCCCATCGGCGGTTATCGCACGAACTACCGCGCCATGGGCAAACACCCGAAGGCCCCCGTAAAAGTTCACGACAAGCCCGTGGAGTACTCCCCCGGTCTGCCCGTGCAGGCGGGCGATGTGATGCCAAACGGACGGCCGTTCGCGGACAGCGATGCGTTCAAGAAACTCCTGCTGGACGATCAAGCCCTGGTCATGCGCACGGTCACCGAGAAAATGCTCGTGTATGCCACGGGCAGCCCGATGCGCCCGGCGGATCGTCCGGCCGTGGACAGCATCCTGCGCCGCGTGCACGAGAAGAACGACGGTCTGCGCACCCTGGTCCACGAACTGATTCAGAGCGAGTTGTTCCTCAACAAGTAAAGGCCACGATCCATGATCCATACCCCTCAATCCCGCCGCCGGTTTCTGAGAGCCGCCGGGGTCTCGCTGGCGCTTCCCTGGCTTGAGTCACTCGCCCCCGTGTCCCGCGCGGGCAATCCGGTCACGGCGCGACGTCGCATGGTCGCGATCCTCTATCCGCTCAGCTTCCACCCCCCGCAGTTCTTTCCCGAACAGACTGGCCGCGACTACACCCCGACGCGTTATCTCAAATGGCTCGAAGCCTATCGCAAGGACTACACGATCTTTTCCGGCCTGTCGCACCCGCGGGTCGCGCAGAGCCACGCTGAAAGTGAAAATGTCTTTCTCACCGGGTGCCCGGTCGAAGGCCGGATCGGCGGCGCGGCCGCCATCCGCAACACCGTCTCGCTCGACCAGTTCGCCGCCGCCCACATCGGCAGCGCGACCCGCTTCCCCACCCTCAACGTCGGGAACCTTTCCTTCCTGCCCTCCGGCGGCCGGGTGCCGGGCATGACCAAGCCTTCGGAGTTCTTCGCCAAGTTGTTCTACTCGGGCAATGCGGAACAGCAGAAAGCCCAGAAACGCCGGCTGCAAAATGATCAGAGCATCCTCGATCTGGTCAGCGATCAAGCCCGTGACATGAAGCGCGGCCTGCCCGCTCGCGATGCGACGAAACTCGACGAGTATTTCACTTCGGTCCGTGAAGCCGAGACCCGGCTGAGCACCATTCTGGAGTGGGAAGACAAGCCGAAACCGAAGCCCGATGTCCCGGCTCCCGCCGATGTTTCGCAAAAAGAAAAGCCGTTCGAATTTCTCCGCGTGATGTATGACCTGCTCGTGCTTGCACTACGCCACGATTCCTCGCGGCTCATCACGGTGCACGCTGGCTTCATGGGCACGCAGCCGCTCTTCAATGGCACAACGATCGACTACCACAATCTATCGCATCACGGCCGGCTGCCCGAGAATCTTGAGAAACTGAGCCAGCTCGAGGACGAAAGCATGAAAACCTTCGCTCACCTGATGAAAAGCCTGACCGAGACCCAGGAAGAAGGTGAACCGTTGCTCAACCGCACCATGGTCTTTCTCGGCAGCAATCTGGGGAACTCCAACACGCACGAAACCACGAACCTGCCCGTCCTTCTGGCTGGCGGCGGTTTCAAACACGGCCAGCATCTCGCGTTCAGCCGCGAAAACAACACCCCCCTCTGCAACCTCTACGTCTCGATGCTTCAACGGCTGGGAATCGAGACGGCGTCGTTCGGATCGAGCAAGAGCACGCTCACGGGGCTTGAATTCGCGACCGCGTAGCGACGAGGAAATTGGTACTGCCGCAGGAAGTTTTGGCGTTCGCCAAACTCGCCCGCCACAGACCAACCGTACGCCAAGGCTAACGCAGTGACCGGCGGACCGTGCGCGCGGGTTGAGCGGGAGGTGGAGGAGTGGGCTTGGGCACACGCACCGGGGCACTGATGGCGGGCGCAGCCGGACGATTGGTGATCACCGGCGCAGGAGTGACAACGGGATTCCAATTCCGCGTTACTGGCAGCATGGAAGGAGTAATCGGCTGCACCGGCAACGTCGGTTGGACAGGGAGCATCCGCTGCGCCGGCAGGGTTGGCTGCACGGGCAAGGTCGGCTGACGTGGCAATAGCGCGGGTGCGGGCAAGGTCGGTTGCACGGGCAACATGGCTTGGGCAGGAAGCGTCGGCTGCACCGGAAGCATGCGCTGCGCCGGGAGTTTTGGCGGCGCGGGCAAGGTCGGTTGAGCCGGCAAGCGAGGTGGAGCGGGCAAGGTCGGCTGGACCGGGAGAATGGCTGGCGCAGGCAGCATCGGTTGCACGGGCAGGATTAGCGGTGCGGGAAGGATGGCCGGCGCAGGCAGCATGGCCGGCGCAGGCAAGGTGGGTTGCGGGGGCAACCAGAAAGCCGAGAAATCTCCGACATTGTAGGTGCTTGTCAACGCATTGGTCTGCGCCGACCCCATTGAACTGCTGCCGGCCACCAAGACCAGCCCCGCGAGCAACCGAACCATCCAACTCATCTTACGCAAGATGCCTCGCCCCGCGCTTTCGCAGGGATGATTGCCTCGGAGCGGCAATCCCGTCTTGAACGTGGTTTTCATAAACGTGTGCCCTTTCCCACCGCCGGACCGGGCTGCGGCCCCGGCGCGTGTTAAGTGGTGAAGTGTCCGTTTTCATATCCTGAGGTAACATACTCCTGTTTGGCAGCGAATCAACCCCTTCGGCCCAATGACCGAAAGCGTTCATCGGGGAGCATTCCTTTTCGCCTGCTGTAGAGCGCGCAGGCTTGGCTTGCGAAGCCGCGAAAGCAATGACGCGTTACGGAAAAGTGTGCGCAGATTGGTCTCAGCAAAATCCCATTCCCTACGCTCCACGTTATTCTTGGCCTCGAGAAAGCAGTCCAAAGCAGCGTTGATCCGCAGTTTGAGCCGGACAAGTCGCGATTGTACTTTGGTTAACTTACGCTGGTCAGAGGCTTTGGCCGCAGCCTCAATAAGCGGGACGGCAGAAGCTTTGACGTCGCTGCCGTCACCGACGCTCTTCAGCGTCATAGACATGGCTGAAGGTTAACAATCCAAATCTCACTTCGTTCTATTTACAGAACTTCCTGTCCTTAAATAACTTAGGTTTCCAATGAGATTTCCGGCATTCTCCTGCAATGGCATTGCAGCCCGTTTGCAGCACTCTTGCAGCGTCGCGGAGAAAATGGACGGGTTCTGGGCTTGTCAATAGGGCAGTTCGAAGTTTTTTAAGACTTCTGCGAGTAACAAACAACAAACGTCCGGCGACTGTGAGCCGAGCGGCTTCAAGTTTACCCAACTTGATTAGTCGGCGAACGTGGTAAGGCTTCGCTTCGATCATTCCCCACGAATGAAGAAGTGCGGCAGTCTGATTCGTTTTGAACGATTGAGGTTGGGACGGGATTGATGGTAGGCGTGCTTTAGCCACTATCGTACCTGGAAATCGCCGTTGCCAAGCGTGCCGGGTAACTTCACGACGCTCACGGGAAGCCGAAGTGTATTTTCGACTCGCTTTGCGCGCTGTCCGTCTGGCTGCCAGTTTTCCCACCAAACTGTTGGTTGCCTTCCTGATGAGCGAAGGGTGGCAACCAATTAATTCAGCCAGTTCTTTCGGAGTCAGTGCCTTCTGCCCTACCGGCCATTCAAACGATGCTTCCGAGAGCTTTTGAAATGGATAGCGCGGCTTGTCTGACTTTCCCCTGAGTCGCATTGTGTAGTTGTCGGTCGAAAATGGCTCCGCGCGCCCTGCAAGCCAGTCGAGAAAGCGGTGAAGCTCACATTTGGAGAATTGGCCGCGCGGGCCGTCGCTGTGCAGGTAGCCAAGTCGAGTCCAGTCCCGGAAGGGTTGAGTCGAAACGCCAAAGCACTTTGCCACTCCTCTGAGACTCAGGAAGTTCCCGCGTTCCGACCTCAACTGCTCTTTGATTTGTACCTCGCGGCCTACAATCCTCCAAGCAACCGGACCGCGCTTCCATGGAAGTCTTGGTTTCCCCATAGTTTTTCTGATTGTTGGCTACTCGCCCATGATTTCAAACCGGCAATTTCACCGCTTTGCGCTGTAATTCTTGACCAGCTTCACCTTCACCCATTCCGTTTTGAACTCTGTGGAGGTCACCCGGGGTGAATTCGAATTGACCTGCGGTTGGCTTGATTAATGTCCGAAGCCGGGTGGGTGACAAGGGAAAGGTTACGCGCGGAATTGGCATTACGCATTACCAAGCAGGCTGACTACGATCGTGGCCGGACTCCGGATCAGCCGCAGGAAATCCTGTCGCCTCCGTCGCGGGCTCATTCTAGGCTGTCGTCATGATTGCACGTTCACTTTTTCTCCGCTGGCTCGGATGCGTCACCGGCTTGGCGCTGATTCAATTCACCACGGCAGCCGAGCTGCCCGTCGTCACGCCGGAAGCGGCCGGCATGTCCTCCGCGAAGCTCAAAGCAGTCGATGCTATTGTCGGCGATTTGATCGAGAAGAAGAGCCTTGCTGGCGCATCCGTGGCCATCGCACGGCATGGAAAGATCGTTTACTTCAAGACCTTCGGGAAGATGGACATCGAAGCTGGCAAACCCATGCGCGAGGACACCATCTTCCGCATTTACTCGATGTCGAAGTCGATCACCACCGCTGCCGCGCTGCTATTGGTGGAGGAGGGCAAAATCGGACTGGATGATCCAGTCGCCAAATACATCCCGGAATTCAGGGAGCCCAAGGTCTGGACGGACGGCGGCACCCAGCCGGCCAAACGCGGACCGACGGTCCGGGACCTGATGCGGCACACGGCCGGCCTCACCTACGGCGGCGGGGCCACCGAACCGGACAAACAGTTCCGTGCCGCGAAGATCCTGGATCGCGGCACGGATCTGGAAACCATGGGCGCGAAACTCGGCCCCATCCCGCTCGCCTATGAGCCCGGCACGCGCTGGCTCTACAGTTGCTCCGTCGATGTGCTGGGCCGCGTGGTGGAAGTCGCCTCCGGGATGAAGTTCGACGCTTTCCTGAAGCGCCGCCTCTTCGAGCCGTTGGACATGAAGGACACCGGCTTCTTCGTGCCGGCGGAAAAGGCGGACCGTTTTGCCACGACCTACCAGACCGACAAGAGCGGATTGAAGGTTTCGGATGCCGCCGCCACCAGCCAGTTCCTGAAAAATCCGGCGCAATTCTCTGGCGGCGGTGGCCTCGTTTCCACCACGCGGGATTACCTCCGCTTTCTGGTCATGATAGCCAACGGCGGCCTGCTGGATGGCCAGCGCCTGCTCAAACCCGAAACGGTCGCGCTGATGACGCACAATCAACTGCCACCGGAATCCATGCCCATCGCCTTCGGCCAGCAGAAGCGCTTTGGTGTCGGCTTCGGGCTGGGGTTCAACGTTCGCGTGGCGTCCAATCCCGAATGGGATGCCGCCGGACCGGTCGGCGAATACGGCTGGGGCGGCATGGCCAGCACGCACTATTGGGCTTCCCCGAAACACGATCTGGTCGTGGTCACCATGGAGCAAACACTCCCCTACTCCTTCAAGTTGGAGTGGGCGGTGAAGGGGCCGATCTACGACGCGGTGGTCAATTGACGCGGCTCCGTCCGGGCATCAGGCACGATAACGGGCTGCTTCCATATTGAATCCAGCCGAAGGTTGGCCAGTCGGGTATAGCGATGAAAACCCTGCTGTTGTTGGCCGCCCTGGCCGTTGGAATATCGCTCAATGCAGCCCAGTCACTGCCCGTTACGTTCGAAGCCCGGTCGGCCAAGAGCGGTGCGTGGTCGGCTCCGACCACGTGGGCCAACGGGCGCTTGCCCAAGGCCGGTGACCGCGTGCAAGTGCGCGCCGGACACACGGTGGTGTATGACGCGGCTTCCACCGACGTCATCCGGATGATCCACGTGGCCGGCACGCTGACGTTCAGCCGCGAGAAGTCCACGCGCCTGGAAGTCGGCCTCATCAAGATTGAAGCGGGCGAGACGACGACCGAAGACGGATTCGACTGCCACGCGGACGCCCCGGCACCGGCGGCCGTGGATGTTTTGCCCGTGCTGGAAATCGGCACGGCGGAGCGCCCCATCCCGGCAGGCGTCACGGCCTTGATTCGGCTGGTGCACTTCGAGGGCATGAACCGGGAGACCCTGCCCGCGATCATCAACTGCGGCGGCCGCTGGGACACGCACGGCGCGCCGTTGAACCGCACCTGGCTCAAACTCGGGGCGTCGGCGAAGGCCGGCGAGGACATCGTAAAGTTGTCCGCGCCGGTCACGGGCTGGCGCGTGGGCGACTCGGTCATCGTCACGGTCTCGAAGGAAAGTTACGGCAGTGGCAACACTTTCCGCCAATCCGCCAAAAGCCCGCGCAAAGTCCAGACCGAGGAGCGCCATATCACCGCTCTGGCCGGCGACCGCGTCTCGCTGGACCGCCCGCTCGACTACGCGCACTTGGGCGAGGGCGATTACCGCAGCGAGGTCGCGAACCTGTCGCGCAATGTGACCATCGAATCCGCCCAGCCCGACGGCGTGCGCGGGCACACGATGTTCCACCGCGACAGCACGGGCGGCATCAGCTATGCGGAGTTCCGCCACCTCGGCAAAGAAGGCGTGCTGGGCAAATACGCCATCCACTTTCATCTCGTGCGCGACTCGATGCGCGGCAGCGGCGTGCTGGGCGCGAGCATCTGGGATTCACACAACCGCTGGCTCACGATCCACGGCACGGACTTCCTCGTGGTGCGCGACTGCGTGGGCTATCAGTCCGTGGGGCACGGCTTCTTCCTCGAAGACGCGACGGAGCAGTACAACGTGCTCGACCGCAACCTCGCGGTGCAGGCGTATCACGGCCGGCAGTTGCCCAAGCAGGTCCTGCCCTTTGATAACAACGACGGCGCGGGCTTCTGGTGGGCGAATGGCCGCAACTCGTTCACCCGCAATGTCGCCTGCGAGAACGACCAGTACGGCTACCACTTCGAAGTGGCCAAGCGCAGCAACTTCAGCCCGCTCCTGAACACCCTCCAGCCCAGCGGCGAGCGCGAACGCGTGGATGTGCGGCGCATCCCCTTCCTGCGTTTCGAGGACAACGAATCGCACAGCGAGGGACTCTACAGCTTCAACTTCGGTGACGATGTGAACGGCTCGGTGGGCGGCGACCGCACGCATCCCTTCATCGCGCGAAACCTGCGCGCGTGGGAGACCCACTACGTCATGCGGCCCAATCTGTCGCACTTCCTGCTCGACGGCCTCACGGTGAGCAATGGCGTCTATGGCGTGTATCACCCGGACTACGATTCGCACGTCTATCGCAACATCAGCCTCACGCAGGTCAGTTCCGAACCGATCAACCGCGGCCACGACGACGAGAGCATTCAATACGGCGACTTCACCTACGAGAACGTGCAACTCATCAACTGCCGCTCGGGGCGTGACCCGTTGATCCAGTTGACCTGCACCTCGCCGAAGCCCGGCGTGGCCGGACACTTCCGCAACGTGAGCTGGCCCGGCAGTGAATCACGCGCGGGCAAGGTGGTGGACCTGGGCGGCGGCCCGCGCAACGACAAGCTGGAGAACTCCGTGGCCTACTACTTCCACGGCTACCCGGCGGCCGGTGAGATGACCAAGGTGGTGAGCGTGAAGTTCCCCACGGCGATGTCCGGCGGCGATTACCAGAGCGTGGATAAGTTTACCGGCAAAGACGTCCGCGCTGCGAAGACCGCGCCCATTGCCTTTCCGACGCTGCTCGATCCCGTGGACGATCTCCCGCCCGCAACGGTCATTCTCTCCGTGCGCAAGCAGACCAGCGGCAAGCTGCTCGTGCGCGGGCTCAGCCAGGACAACGTCCACGTCGCCGAAGTCATGGTAAACGGTGAACGCGCGACCATCGTGACACAGCAGGCGGGCATCGCCGACTGGGAGATCACCCTGCCCGCCACGAAGCAACTCACGGCGTCCGCATGCGACAGCTCAGGCAATCGTGAACGCAACGGGCACAAGCTGGCGGTGCCATGAACAACAGACCTTTTGGACTGCGCCGGCTGAGCGCAGCGGCGACGGCGCTTTTGCTTTCCGCGAAGCGGCTCACACTCATAAGCCCCCGGATACCGCTTCGCGGGACGCCAAAGCGGCGTCGCGCTCCGCTTGCCGCCGGAGTCCATGATGCTATGAACCGCCGCACCTTTTTCGGCTCCATCGCTGTAACTCCCGCCGCGCTGTCCACGTTCGCCGCAGAGTTAAAACCAGTTCGCGTGCCGGTCGTGGACACCCACACTCACTGTTTCGCGGGCAAGACGGACGCGCGTTTCCCCTATCACCCGCGCGGCACCTACCAGCCGGATCAACCCACTTCGCCAGAGTTCCTCCTCAAGCTCATGGACGGGGCGGGCGTGGGCTATGCCGTCGTGGTGCATCCCGAGCCGTATCAGGACGACCACCGCTTTCTCGAACACTGCCTCACGGTCGGCAAAGGCCGGCTCAAGGGCACGTTGCTCGTCTTCTGCGATCGTCCGGGGTCGCTGGAGAAATTGCCGGACCTCGCCCGGCGGCTGCCCGTCGTGACCGCGCGCATCCATGCCTATCAACCGGACCGGCTGCCGCCCTTCGGCAAGCCCGAGCTGCGCCAACTGTGGAAGCTCGCCACAGACCACGGACTGGCCATCCAACTGCACTTTGAGCCGCGCTATGCCGCTGGTTTCGAGCCGTTGATCCGCGAGTTCAAGCAGACGCGCGTGATCGTGGATCATCTGGGCCGGCCCTTCCAAGGCGCTCCGGGCGAGCATGATCGCGTGGTGCGTTGGGCGGATTTTCCGAACGTGGTGATGAAGTTGTCGTCATTGCCGGAAGCCGGGGCAAAGGATGCGGCGGAACTGCCTACCATCATCCGCAAGCTGGCGGATGCCTACGGGGCCGAACGGCTCATCTACGGCGGCGGCTTCGACGAAAAGGCGACACCGGAATCGTATCGCGGCGAGCGCGAACGACTGGCCGGGCTGCTGAACTTCCTGTCCGCCGAAAAGCGCGCACAAGTGCTCGGCGGCAATGCGGCGAAGCTGTTCCGGTTCGGAACCGCCTGAACGGGAACGCCGAAGTAGAGGACGCGATTGGGGCGGAATGCCCGCGCTGGAGCGCGAAGTTCACGCCGCAGCAGGCCCGGCTGGAACAGTGTGCTGCGAAGCTCGCGAAACCACGAACGCTTCTGCGGCATGAATGCCGCCGTACGTGATGGAATGGGAATAGGCGGACGCGCAACCCGGCGGTCATAGACCGCCGCTACAGGGACGGGCTTTACTGTGGCGGCAGGCATCCTGCCTGCCGTAGAGGGCTGTCATCTTGCCGCCCGGAAATGGCGTGCGGGGTAAAAAACGGGATGATTCACGATCCGGCGTTGATGAGAAGCGATCCGGTGGCATGGAGGTCTCAATCCGCCGGGCTGGAAGCCACGGCTCTACGGCAGGCAAGATGCCTGCCGCCACGCGCGGAGCGCGGCGTTCACGCCGCAGCAGGCCCGGCTGGAACAGTGTACTGCGAAGCTAGCGGAACCATGTGCGTTTCTGCGGCATGAATGCCGCGCTCCGCGCCGTTGGCATGCCTTTGAGTTCGGTATTCGGCCTGAACAGTGGTTACTTCGCCGCGATGCAGAAGAGGTGTTTCTCACCGCGCAGCAGGAGGCGATTGGCAACCGGCACCGGCGAAGCAATGACGCGTTCGCCCATGTTGTTCTCGGCGAGCAGCTCAAACTTCCCATCCGCCCGCGCGACGAATACAACCCCGTCTTCCCGTGCGGCGTAGAGCTTGCCGTCGGCGAAGCTCGGCGAGGAATAGAAGGCCGCACCACTCTTCGGCAAGGCTCCCGACCAGAGGGTCTTGCCGGTCACCGGGTCCAGGCACTCGACCTCGCCCCTGTCACGGACGAGATAGACCTTGCCGGCGTGCTCGACCGGCGAGGGCACGAACGTCCCGGTGTCCTTGCGCTGCCACGCACGATGCGTCGTGGTCACATCGCCACTGCCGCCGAGCTTGATGCCGTGCAGGCGCGAGCCGCGTCCGTGGGGCACCACGGCGAGATCACCTGCGAGGACGAACGAGGAGACGGCCACCCAGTTGCGGGTGCCCTCGGGGTTGAAATCACCACAGGACCAAAGTTCCTTGCCGTCGGCGGCATCGTGGGCCGTGAGATGCTCCGCGCCCCAAACGAGCAGCACTTCCCTGCCCTGCTGGCGGGTGACGATGGGGGTGGCGTAGCTGTGATCGCCCTCGGTGGGCGTGGTGTAGTTCCGGGAGATTTTCCAGTGCTGCGTGCCGGTCTTTTGATCGAACGCGGCCATCCACGACTCGCCGTGATGCATGAGCGTCACCACCACATCGCGCTCGGTGAGGACGGGCGATGTGCCATAATCCCAGTAGAGCGTGTCCTTGCCGAAGCGTTCGGTGAGATTTGCCTGCCACAGCACCTTGCCCGTGAAGTCCACGGCGGCGAGCTGGCCGCTCTTGAAGTAAACGAAGAGCGTCTTGCCATCGGTGACCGGTGAAGAGTTGCAGCCGGAGCCGTTGCGATGCTTGCCCGGTTTTTCCGCCGCAAACGTCGTCTGCCAAAGCGGCTTGCCATTCCAGTCATAGGCCAGCAGGGCGTCCTTCCCCTCGACCGGTGCGGTGACGTAGATGCGTTCGTTCCAGACGATTGGCGTTGAACAACCCTTGCCCGGCAGCGGCGTCTTCCACAACCAGCCGGAATCCGCGTCGAACTTCACCGGGTACGCGCCGGTGGTGGTGCTGCCGTTGTCGTTGGGACCGCGCCAGCGGGGCCAGTTCGAGTCGGCGGCAAAAGCAGCGGTGGCGGTAAACGCAAGAACAGCAAGGAGTCGCATGGCGAGTATGGACGGTGGGAAGCGGCGGAACATTCTGGCAGGACTGGATTGCGGGGCAAACGATTGGTAGCCTGTGGCAAATGTCCGCCGCCCCTGCCCAACCCGCCGCCGCGCCCGCCGCGCGGTTCGAATGGTGGCCACTGGTAGCGGGGCTCTTCCTCGCCTTTGCCCTGCTCAAGCTGGGAAACCCGGTCATCCTGGATCACATCGCACCTCCGCCCGCGACGTTTCAAGAGGTGCTCGACGAATCCTGGCCGGCAACCTGGGGCTACGGCGTCCTGGCGTTCGTCGCCGCGCTCGGAGCCTTGCGGTGGCGACGACCCGCCGCCGTGCCGCGCTGGACGTTTGTCCTGTTGCTGGTCTGGCTGGTCTGGCAGTTCGTGGCGGCGACGACGACCGTGGACCGGGAGCTCACGCGGATGGTGCTGCCGCAATTCGTCGCGACCGCCGTGTGCTTCGCGCTGGGACTGGCGGCCGGCAGTTCACCGGGGGCGCGTTGGTTGTGGACGGGCTTGCTCATCGGCCTGCTGACGGTGCTGGTCGGAGGCTTCCGGCAGCAATACGGCGGACTGGCAGCCAGCCGGGAGTTTTTCTACGAAAACGAAAAGACCAGTTGGAAGAATGTGCCCGAGGAACAACTTCGCCAGTTGGAAGCCAGCCGGCTGATCGTGCGTACGCCGGAAGGCACCTACACGTTTAATCCCAATCTGCGGCTCAAACTGCAGAAGGACCGCGTCTTCAGCTCATTCGTGACGGCCAACACGTTCGCCGGGGCCATCCTGCTGCTGCTGCCCGGCGCGCTGACCACGACCTGGTGGCTGAGCGGGCGGCTGCAAAATGTCTCGCGCGGCGTGCTGCTCGGACTCGTGGCCTACATGGGGCTCGCGTGCCTGTATTGGTCGGGATCCAAGGCGGGCTGGTTGTGCGCAATGCTTGTGGCTGGGGCAGCGCTGTTGAATTTGCCCTGGTCCCGGCGGCTCAAGTTGGTGCTGGTGGTCGCAGTTGGAGCCGGGGGACTGGCCGTGTTTGCGTGGAAGTTCCAAAGCTACTTCGCGGACGGGGCGCGCAGCACGGTGTCGCGGCTGTCGTGCTGGTCGGTCGCCTGGCGCACGGCGGCAAGCCATCCAGTGCTCGGCACCGGGCCGGGGACCTTCTACCGCATCTACCAGCAGATGAAACCGCCAGAGGTCGAGACCTCGCGGCTCACGCACAACGACTACCTGCAACAAGCCGCCGATTCCGGAGCCGTGGGCGGGATCGCTTTCAGCGGGTTCATCATCGCCTCGCTCGTCGTGCTGGTCCGGCGCACGCGGGGGAACTGGCCCCTGTTCGCCGTGTGGCTGGGGCTGCTGGGCTGGGCGTTGCAGTCCTTCGTCGAGTTCGGTCTCTACGTGCCCGGCCTGGCCTGGCCGGCGTTTTGCCTGCTGGGCTGGCTGTGGACGGCGGCCCCTGCGGAAGGGACGCAGGCGGAGCACTTCGACAGGGCTAACCGGGAGGATTAGTAATCAGTAATCAGTAATCAGTGTTCAGTGTTCAGAAAGGCTGCGGAGCGCCTTCGCTGTAACTGAAAACTGAAAACTTTTCCAGTTCACGTAAAACTCACGCCATCGCGCGGGCAATGCTGTTCCACCAAGCGTCGTGCAACTCACTTACCGGCGCGCTGAACTCGCCGGTCGCCGTTTTCACTGACAACACGTCACCGCCCACGGTGCCGATGCGCGCGGCGGGCACGCCCATGAGCTTGGCGCGTTCGATGACTTTCGTGGCATTGAGCGGGGCACAGGTGATGACCACGCGGCTCTGCGTCTCACCGAAGAGAAGCGCATCAAGTCGCGTGTCCTTGATCGACGACAAGTCCACCGTCGCACCGATCAGCCGGGGCGTTTCGCGTGCGGACTGCTGGGTGATGCAGCTTTCGGCCAGGCACACGGCCAGACCGCCTTCGCTGCAATCGTGCGCGCTCTTCACTTCGCCGGTGTAGATGAGGCCGAGCAACGTGGTGTGCAGCACCTTTGCCACTTCGAGGTCGCAGCGCGGCGGGAGGCCGGTCTTTTTGGCATGCACCGTTTGCAAATAGGTGCTGCCACCGAGGCCTTGCAGCGGGTCCGTGGTGTCCACGGGCGCACCGAGCAGGATGATGGCGTCGCCCGCATCCTTGAACCACGAAGTCGTGATGTGCTCCGGCTTCTCGATCAGGCCGACCACCGCGACGGTCGGCGTCGGATCAATCGCCCCCAGCGCGCCGCGCTGATTATAGAGCGAGACGTTGCCGCCGGTGACGGGTGCGCTGAAGGCGCGGCAACCTTCGGCGATGCCGCGTACTGATTCCTTGAGCTGCCAGAAGATCTCCGGGTAATGCGGGTTGCCGAAGTTGAGGTTGTCCGTCGCGCCCAGCGGCGAAGCACCGGCACAGGCGAGGTTGCGGCAAGCCTCGGTGATGGCGGCCTTTCCGCCTTCATAGGGATCGAGATAAACGTAGGCTCCGTTGCAGTCGCAGGTGAAGGCCACGTATTTGTCCGGCACCGGCGGGCTCACGGGGGCAGGTTGCCCGGCCTGCTTCGCCGCGTATTCCGCCTTGGTGATGGGCAGGCTGTCACCCTTGATGCGGATGACCGCTGCATCGCTGCCCGGGCAAACCACCGAGCCATCGCGGACCATGTGGTCGTACTGACGGTAAACCCAGTTCTTCGAAGCAATGGAATGGTTCGCAAGCAGCTTCTTCAGATCGCTGGCGGCGTCCGTGGTATCGGCGATGCCATCGAGACGGAACGCGCGCACGCCTTCCATGTAAGCCGCTTCCTTCGACTCGCGCTGATAGACCGGCGCTTCGTCGGTGAGCTTCTTCGCGGGCACGTCCACGACGACCTTGCCATCGTGCCGCACCACCATCCGGCCCGTGTCCGTGACCGTGCCGATCTCGGCCCACGGCAGATCCCACTTGTCGAAAATCTTCTTCACCTCTTCCTCGCGGCCCTTGTGGACCACGATGAGCATGCGCTCCTGGGACTCGGAAAGCATGATCTCGTAGCTGCTCATGTTGGGTGCGCGTTGCGGCACCTTGTTCAGCTCGATCTCGATGCCCGTACCGGCCCGGGCCGCCGTTTCACACGTCGAGCAGGTCAGGCCCGCC
Organism: Pseudomonadota bacterium; assembly: GCA_009924135.1. GTDB lineage: Bacteria > Verrucomicrobiota > Verrucomicrobiia > Limisphaerales > SXTU01 > SXTU01. The sequence continues at coordinate 25,009 of RFSE01000070.1, forward strand.
GCGCCCATGTCCTGCATGCCGGCGACACAGCCGGTGGCGAGCAATTCGAGGCACGCCTCGCAGACGAGCTTCTCCATGAACGGATCGCCCACCTGCACCGCGCCGCGCTGCTGCTCGGCGGATTCCTCGGTCAGGTCCTGCGATGCAAACGCCGCGCCCGCAAGGCCGTCGCGGCCCGTGGCCGGGCCGACGTAGAAGACCGGGTTGCCGATGCCGTGCGCCGCACCGCGCGTGATCTGGTCGTGGCGCAGCACACCGAGGCAGAAGGCGTTGACGAGCGGATTACCCTCGTAGCTCTTGTCGAAATAAACCTCACCGGCAATGGTCGGGATGCCAAAGCAGTTGCCGTAATGGGAGATGCCGCTCACCACGCCGGAGAAGAGCCGGCGCACCTCGGGGTTCGCCAGCTCGCCGAAACGCAGTGAGTTCAGCGCCGCCACGGGCCGCGCGCCCATGGTGAAAATGTCCCGGATGATGCCGCCCACGCCCGTGGCCGCGCCCTGGAAAGGCTCGACCGCGCTGGGATGGTTGTGCGACTCGATCTTGAAGGCGATGGCCACGCCGTCCCCCACATCGATGATGCCCGCGTTCTCCTCACCGGCACCGACGAGGATGTTCGCGGCCTTGGTGGGGAAGCCCTTGAGCACGGGCCGGGTGTTCTTGTAGGAGCAGTGCTCGCTCCACATGACGGAGAAGATGCCCAGCTCGGTGTAGCTCGGCGGACGGCCGAGGATTTCGAGCACCTTCTGGTATTCGTCCGGCGTAAGGTTGTGCTTGGCGACAAGCTCGGGAGTGATGGCGGGTTCGGTCATCGGCGAATCAGTTCAACGGTTCCAAAAACGGGGCGAGCATGGGCGGATACTGCGAACCCGGCAAGTAAATCGCACGACGTATTTCCCGCCGACATGAAAACCCGGACCCGCAATGGTTCAAAACTGCGGTTCTTTAGCCGGGGCTGGCACAACAATCGGCCGGGCCGGCAGGCTCACCCGGACGGTGGTGCCCTTGTTCGGCTCGCTGGAGAGGATGAGCTTGCCGCCGTGCAACTCCGTGATCCGGCGCGCAATCGCCAGGCCCAGACCGATCACCTGCGGCTCGCCCCCCGGACGCGAAGCCACGACCCCGAGGCTGGCGACCTTGTCCGGCGTCATGCCCCGCCCATGGTCATGGATGGTCAGCAGGAAATCGTGGCCGTCGTCGTAGCACTGGACCGAGACGGGACTGCCGGCCGCCGAATACTCAAACGCGTTCCGTACCAGTTCCTCGACCAGCTTGGCGAGGTGCGTCTCCGCGATGGCGGCAGAACCGGGCCCCAGCTTGAGTTGCAGGTCCCCTTCCCGTCCGGCCGCCACGGCGCACTGACGGGCGGGCACGGCCACCACGGCGTCCGCATCGACGGAAATCGCCTGCCGCAACCGGTTCAAATGGGAGGGGTTGGTGCCGAACAGCTCGAGTTGCGCATGGGCAATGAGATTCCGGCTCAGCCGTTGCACCTGCCGGGCGTCAGCGCGGAGTGACTGGGCCAGCGTGGCCAGTTCAGCCTGGGTACGCGGCTGGCTGGAATTGGCGAGCATGGCGGTCGAAGCCAGAATGCGGTCGAGCGGCTGGGAGAGTTCCAACGGCAGTTTCAAACCCATGCCCGAACCGAGGCAGGCCAGTTTATTCTCCACCTCCTCACGCGCCGCCCGCCGCCGGTGCACGCGCAGTTCAAGCGCGGTCACAAGTTCGTCCATCTTGAACGGCTTGGCGATGTAGTCATCCGCGCCGAGCGTCATGCCCTTGCGCATGCCCTTGAGGTCGGCCTCGCCGGTGACGAGCACCAGCGGGATGTCGGTGGTGGTGGGATGCTGCCGCAGGACTGCCGTCATCGCGTAGCCATCCACCTGGGACATCACAATGTCACTAACGATCACGTCAGGCAGATGGGCCCGGGCCAGCTTCACGCCCTCCAGGCCGTTGATCGCCTCGATGACCTCGTGGCCACGAGTGCGCAGCAGGTTGGCGACCGATTGCCGGAACACGTCGGCGTCATCCACGAGCAATATCTTCATGCGAACGTCATCAAACTAGGCAACCGGCCCGCCCGGAGGACAAAAAACGCAGCGTCACGGACGGCGGAGCGCGCCCGTTATCCGCCGGGAGCGCAGAAAGCTCAAGCGCGAGTTCACCGTACGCCCCACTACAACATTCCCCACTACACCCGCTCTCGCCATGCGCTAGGGTCTTTGTTAACCTCGCTGGCGCATGAGTTCCACGGGTGAATCCGAGCTGATCGCGCGCTGCCGGCGTGGCGAGGCATCCGCTTGGGACGAACTCTTCGACGCGCATTACGCAGCCGTGGGACGCTATGTCTTCCAGCTTTCGCCGGACTTCTCACGCGAAGATGCGGACGAAATCGCCCAGGAAACGTTTCTTTCGGTCATCAAACACATCGCCAACTTCCACGGCGAATGCCAGTTGCAGACCTGGCTCTTCCGCATCGCCGGCAACAAGGCCCGCGATCATCTGGAAAAGCAGCGGGCTGCCAAACGTGGGGGCGGCCAGCAGCCGCTCTCGCTCCACGCGGAAAACCCCGAGACCGGCCTCACCCTCGATGCGCCAAGTCATGAGCCCGGCCCCGATGGGACCTTGTTGAACACGGAGCGGGCGCTCCTGATCGGACACGCGCTGGAGCGGCTGGGCGGACCGTGCCAGGAAATCATCGAGCTGCGTTACTTCGCGGATTTGAGCTACGAGGAGATCGGCCGCACGCTGCGCTTGAACGAAAAGACGGTCAGTTCACGCCTCAGCAAGTGCCTCGACAAACTGGAGGAAATCGCCCGCCCAATCTTTGCCGGGGGGAAATCACCGGTTTCCCCGTCTAACCCGGAAGCAAGATGAAACCGACGATCAAGATTATGATCAAGAGAACCCAACGGTGGGCGGGCTCAATACTTAGACGACGCCATGAACACCTCTCATCAGCACTTGGCTTTAGCCGGGTGACGGGTGATGGACGAGGCCCAAACCGTTTCAACGGTTTGGCCGGGGACGGAAAACCGTTGAAACGGTTTTTGAGCACGTCCGCTGCTATCACCCGGCTGAAGCCAAGTGCTAATGAGAGTTGCGCAAACGGAGCCCCCGTGGACTGCCCTGTCTGGCTCTCGACCCTCGGCTCTCGACCCTCGGCCCTTAGCCTTAGTCTTAATCCCAACCCCGCGCGCTGAATCTCGCATGGCCATCGAACCCCAACGCGATCTGGAGCAGGACCTGCTGGCCTACAAACGGCGCCGGCACGAGCAGCTCGGCGCTCCGCTGGAGCTGCATCCGGCCACGCGCAAGATGCTGCAGGGCGAGGTCGCCCGCACCGCCAACCGCCCGTTGCTCACCTCCGAAGAGGCCGCCAAGAATTTCGTTCGCTCGTTCGCGATGTCGAACCAGCGGCCCGGTTTCTTCGCCCGCTACAAGCACCGGATCATCTGGGGCGGCGCGATGTTCGCGTCGCTGGCGATCGTGCTCGCGGTGCTGCGCAATGACCCGCAACAGAAGGCACGCCAACAGGCGTTTCAGGATATACTTCCTGCCCCGCCCGCCCTGCCTGTTC
>RFSE01000008.1 GCA_009924135.1 Pseudomonadota bacterium
ACCGCCGCCCGCGCCCTGCTCGCCGTCGTCGCCGAAAAAACCGGCTACCCCACCGAGATGCTCAATCTCGACATGGGCCTCGACTCCGATCTCGGCGTGGACTCCATCAAGCGCGTCGAGATCATGGCCGCGCTGCGCAGCCAATTGCCCGGCGCACCCGAGATCAAGCCCGAGCATCTCGGCTCGCTCCAAACGCTCCGTCAGGTTGTCGAGTTCCTCATCGCCCCCTCGGAACGCCGGTCTCCGACCCGGCGCGAACCTTTAACCGCCCCAATCGCTGAGCCGACCACCGGCAGCCCTGCTGGCATCGACTCCGCAACCGCCGCCCGCGCCCTGCTCGCCGTCGTCGCCGAAAAAACCGGCTACCCCACCGAGATGCTCAATCTCGACATGGGCCTGGACTCCGACCTCGGCGTGGACTCCATCAAGCGCGTCGAGATCATGGCCGCACTGCGCACGCAATTACCCGGCGCACCCGAGATCAAACCCGAGCACCTCGGCTCGCTGCGTACGCTGCGGGAAGTCGTGGACTTCCTTTGCGCCAGCAACGTCCCGCCCGTCCCCACGGTGGCCACGCCGCCGCCCATTCCGGCAGTCGCGTTAGCCGTACCGCCGCCCCTGCCTGCGGTCGCCACCCGTCCATCGCTCTCACGGCAAATCCTGCGCCCCACACCTTTCCCCGTCGCTGACACCCGTCCTCATATCACCCTCGCACCCGGCGCACTGGTCTGGCTCACCGAGGACGGCACCTCGCTCTCCACCGCGCTTGCAAAGCACCTTGAGCAGCGCGGTTTGACCGTTCGTCGCGGCACGCCCACGGAACTGCTCGCCGACCGCAAGGCCCCGCTGCCGTCTGCCCTCGTCCTGCTCTGGCCCGCCGCCAATGGTGGGGATGCGTTCCTCAAGGCCGCGTTCCGGCTCATCCAGGTCGCCGCCCCCGCGCTGCGTGCGGCCGGCCGTACCGGTGGAGCCGTACTCGTCTCCCTCTCGCGCTTGGATGGACTCTTTGGTCTCGGGGTGATGAACGCCACCGCCGAAGTCATCAGCGGCGGCCTTGCCGGACTCGTCAAGACCGCGCACCACGAATGGCCGGAAGTTCATTGCAAGGCTCTCGACCTCGACCCCGGCGCAGCCAGCGGCACTGAACTCGCCGGACAGATTGCTGAAGAAATTTTTCGCGCTGGCCCCATTGAAGTCGGCCTCTTTGGCGGCCAGCGCTACCGCCTCGAAATCGAGACCGCTCCCGCGCTCGAAAACCCCGCGCCCGCCCTCCAGCGCGGTGATCTCGTGATCGTCACCGGTGGCGCCCGCGGCGTCACGGCTACCTCGGTCCTCGAACTCGCCCGCCGCCATCAGCCGCGCTTCCTCCTGCTCGGGCGCAGCACCCTGCCCGACGCCGAGCCGCACTGGCTCGCGGGACTCACGACCGAGGCCGATCTCAAGAAAGCCCTGCTCGCCCACGCCGAAGGCGACCGCTCGCCGAAACGCCTCGAAGCGAAGTTCCGCGAAGTGATGGCGCAAAGGGAAATCCGCACGCACCTCGCCGAAATCCGCGCGACCGGCGCGCTCGCCCATTACGCGACGCTGGACGTCCGCGATGCCGCCGCCGTCTCCGCGACGCTCGCCGAAGTCCGCGCCGCCCACGGCCCGATTCGCGGCCTCATTCACGGAGCCGGGGTGCTCGCCGACAAACTGATCGAGCAAAAGACCGAGGAGCAGTTTGACCTCGTTTACGGCACCAAGGTCCACGGCCTGCGGAATCTCCTGGCCGCCACTGCAGTGGACGACCTGCGCCTCATCGCGCTGTTCTCCAGCTACACGGGTCGCTTTGGTCGTACCGGCCAGGTGGACTACGCCGCCGCGAACGAAGTGCTGAACAAGATGGCGCAGGCCGAAGCCCGCCGTCGTCCGCAGTGCCGCGTGGTGGCCTTCAACTGGGGCCCGTGGAACGGCGGCATGGTCACCGAGGGCTTGCGCAAGATTTTTGAGCGCGAAGGGGTCGGGCTGATCGAGCCGGACGCCGGAGCCGACTTCTTTGTCCGTGATGTGCTTGGTCCGACTGGAGAGGCCGTGGAAGTCCTCGCGCTGGCGACCACCACCGCCGCTTCCGAGGCAGTGAATACGAAAGTGCAAGTTGTCTCTGGCCAGTCAAAGAGTGGTCCTGGTGCCAGCATCATTTACTCACCCGCCTTCGATCGCGATGTCAGTGTCCGTGCCCTGCCCTGCCTCGTGTCGCATGTGATGAATGGTCGCGCGGTCCTGCCCGCCGCGCTCATCATCGAGTGGCTGGCCCATGGCGCGATTCACGGCAACCCGGGCCTGGCCTTCCATGGCTTCAACCAGTTCAAAGTGCTCAAGGGGCTCGTCCTCGAAGGCGACACCACCGCGCACGTCACGGTCTCCGCTGCACCCCCGCAAGCCCAGGACGGCATGCTGGTGGTGCCCGTGCAGTTCACCAGCCGCAACCCCGCCGGCAAGACGACCCTCCACGCGACGGCTGAAATCCTCCTCGCCGACTTCATGCCCGCCGCACCCGATGTCGCGCCGGCCGTGAAGCGCAACGGGATTTTGTCGAAGATGGTTTACGGCGACGGACGCCTCTTCCACGGACCCGACTTCCAATGCATCGAGGCGCTTGAAGTCTGCAACGCCGGCAACGCGGCCGCGCTCGTGCGCTCCTCGCCCGCACCGAAGCAGATGATCGCCCAGCCGTTGCGCCCCGCCTGGCTGGCTGATCCGCTCGCGCTCGACGCCGCGTTCCAGCTCATGATCTTGTGGAGCACCGCGCAGCGGTCCGCGCCTTCACTGCCCTGTGCGCTGCGCAGCTTCCGGCAGTTTGCCGCCTTCCCCAAGACCGGCGGCAGCCGCGTGGTCGCCTCCATTACTTCCGCCAACACGCCGGTCGCCGTGGCCGACCTCCAGTTCTTCGACCGCGACGGCGGCCTGGTCGCGCTGGGCGAAGGTTATGAGTTCGTCGTGGACGCCAACCTCCGCGAAGCCTTCCGCCAGAACCACCTGCCCGCGTGAAGTTCGGCGAACCTATCGCCATCGTCGGCATGGGCGGCGTCTTTCCCGGCGCCCGCTCGCTGGATGAGTTCTGGCAGATCATCGCCGCCGGTCGTGACACCAGCCGTCCCGCACCGCCGGGTCGTTGGCGGCTGAATTCCGCCGACATCCTTCACCCCACGCCGGGCACTCCCGACCGTGTTTACACCGACCGCGCCTGTTTCATTGAAGGCTTCGCTCTCGACCCGGCCGGACTGGACATCGACCACGAGCTGCTCGCACAGCTTGATCCGGTCGTCCATTTGCTGCTCGCCGCCGGCCGCGACGCGTTCACGAGTGCAAAAACGTCCGCGTTGGATCGGAGCCGCGTTGGCATCGTCCTGGGCCACATTGCATTGCCGACGGAAAGCTCCTCCAAGCTTTGCGAGGAAGCCCTCACGCCGCTGCTAGAACAGGCAACCTTTGGCACCGAAACAGCATTGGCCTGCAAAACCCATCCGCTCAACCGCTACGTCGCGGGCCTGCCGGCTGGCATCCTCGCCCAGGCGCTCGGCCTTGGCGGGGGCACGCGCACGCTCGATGCCGCATGCGCCTCGTCGCTCTACGCGCTCAAGCTCGCCTGCGACGAACTCCACGCCGGCCGCACCGATGCGATGCTCGCGGGCGGCGTCTCGCGCCCTGACTCGCTCTACACGCAGATGGGTTTCGCGCAGCTCCGCGCGCTGGCGACCACCGGTCGTTGCACCCCGTTTGATGCGGCGGCCAGCGGGTTGATCGTCGGCGAAGGTGCGGGCGTCGTCGTGTTGAAGCGTCTTTCCGATGCCCTCCGGGACGGCGATGAAATCCACGCGCTCATCCGGGGCATCGGTCTGAGCAACGACCTCGACGGAAACCTTCTCTCCCCCGCGGGCGAAGGGCAGCTTCGTGCACTCCGCCTCGCTTACGACGCGGCGGGCTGGGAGCCGGAGAGCGTCGAGTTTATCGAGTGCCACGCCACTGGCACACCCGTCGGCGACGCGGTGGAGTTCTCGAGTCTCAACCAGCTTTGGTCCGACCGCACCTGGCAGCCCGGCCAGTGCACCCTTGGCGCGGTCAAGGCCAACGTCGGCCACCTGCTCACCGGTGCGGGCGCAGCGGGTTTGCTGAAAGTCCTGCTCTCGCTTCGGCACAACACGCTCCCGCCGGTCGCCAACTTTCAGCGGCCCTCCGACAAAATCCCGCTGGCGCAAAGTCCCTTCCGCGCGTTGACGCAAAGCCAGCCCTGGCCACGCCGCGCCGATGGCCAGCCCCGCCGGGCCGCCATCAACGGCTTCGGCTTCGGGGGCATCAACGCGCACGTCCTCATCGAGGAGTGGTGCGGCCCCGACGCGGGTAGCAGCCGACGTAAGGAGGCTCCATATAAACTGGGCGTGCGGAATGCGGAATGCGGAATGCAATCAGAGCCTCCTCACGTCGGCTGCTACCCAGCGAGTGCGCCCATTGCCATCATCGGCCTCGGCACCCACATCGGCCCGTGGCGCAACCTCCATTCCTTCGGCGCCCGCGTCCTCGGGGCGGACACCGAGACATCGCCCAAGGCCCGTGAAAAATGGCGCGGACTCACACCAGTCGCGCTCGCTGCGCAGCCCGGATATTTCGTTGATGACCTGGCCATTCCAGTCAGCCGTTATCGCATTCCCCCGCGCGAACTGGCCGAGCTTTTGCCGCAGCAAGCGCTCATGCTCGAAGTGGCCCGCGACGCCCTCACCGACGCCAGCGTGAACGAGCCGAACGCCACACGCACCGGTGTGTTCATCGGCCTTGGCCTTGATCTGCGCACGACTGACTTTCATTTCCGCTGGTCCATGCTGGACCGTGCCGGCGACTGGGCCAACCGCCTGCCTGCGGACGTTACGGAACACGACCAGGCCGCATGGGCCTCGCGGGTCGTCGAAGCCGCCGGTCCGCCGCTCAACGCCGACCGCACGATGGGCGCGCTTGCCGGCACCAATGCCAGCCGTATTGCGAAAGAATTCCGCATCGGCGGGCAGAGCTATACGGTATGCAGCGAGGACACGAGCGGCCTGAGCGCCCTGGAGATCGCCGTGCGTGCACTCCAGCGCGGTGAACTCGATCTTGCCCTGGCCGGTGGCGTGGAACTGACCGGGGACCTCCGCAGCCGGCTCGCAGAAGCCGCACTAGGCAAAGCAGAAATTCCCGGTGAAGGCGCCGTGGCCATCGTGCTCAAACGCCTGGCGGATGCCACCCGTGACGGCGACCGCATCTATGCCGTAATTCACGGACTGGGTGTGGGTAATTCCGTCGAACTGGCATCCTCGCGTGGCTTGGCGGAAGCCAGCTTTGCCAGCGTCCCGGTGATTTCAAGCGCGTCCACTGAGATTGGTCACACCGGCTCCGCGTCCGGCCTAGCTGATCTGGCGAAAGCCGCGCTCGCGTTGTATGCTGAAATAATTCCAGCCAACACAAACGCCGCCCCGCAGCACTGGCTGCGCGACCGCGCCGACGGTCCCCGCCGCGCCGCCATCACCGCGTCCAGTGTAGATGGGAATGCGGTGACCGTGGTGTTGGAGGAATGCGCGCCTAAGGCGTTCGCCGCCGTTCCCCCTCACCCTAACCCTCTCCCGCCGGGAGAGGGGACAGCCACGGAAGCTACGCGTACTCCTATTGCATCCGGCTCCGACCCAGCGCTGGCTACGTTTCCCTCTCTCCCAGCGGGAGAGGGCCGGGGTGAGGGAGAACGCGTCCTAATTGCTAACAGGAATCGGAACCACCGCACCTTGATGGCTGCGAAGAAAAGTGAAGCCCTCTTCACCTTCGCGGCCCCCGACACCGCCGGATTGCTCGCGCAACTTGATGCCGTCCGTCGCCTTGCTGCGGCTGCCCCGCAAGCCTCGCTCGATACGGTTGCCCGCCGGAGCACGGACTCGCGGACGTGGGCGTCCGCGCTCCACCGTCTCGCCTTCATTGCCCAGGACCGCGCACAGCTTCACCGCCTCCTCGACGCCGCCACCGCGCTCATCCAGCAGCCACGCAGTAGCGCGGCCCTACCATCCCCCGACCACCGCGACCGCGACCGGCTCTTCTTCACGCCGCCCGCCGAGCGCGTTTCCGGCAAGGTCGCCTTTGTCTTCCCCGGCGCGGGCAACCACTTTGCCGACATGGGCCGCGAGTTGGGCCTGCTGTTCCCCGAGGTTCTTCGCGCCCAGGACCGTGAAAACGAACGGCTCGCAAGCCAGTTGTTTGCCGCGCAGTTTTGGAACGCCACCGGCCCCGTCACCGATCAGCGCGCCTCCATCTGCGGCCAGGTCGCGCTCGGTGCGTTGGTCAGCGATATCGCGACCTCCCTGGGACTCCGTCCCGATGCCGCCATTGGTTACAGTCTCGGAGAAAGCACCGGCCTGTTCGCCCTCCGCGCCTGGACCGCACGCGATGAAATGCTCGCCCGCGTCACGGCTTCGACTCTGTTCACCAAGGACCTCACCGGCGAACCGGCCGCGCTCCGTCGCGCCTGGCAGGTTGCCGAGGACCAGCCCGTCGCGTGGCTGGCCGGGCTCGTAGATCGGCCCGCCGAAGCGGTCCGGGCGGCGATGACCAGCCTCGATCGCACCTACATCCTGATCGTCAACACCCCGGATGAATGCGTCATCGGCGGCGACGCGGCGCAGGTGCGGGAACTCGTGACAAAGCTTGGCTGTCATTTCTTCGTGCTCGACGGGGTGAGCACGGTGCATTGCGACCTGCTGAAACCCGTGCTGGAGCCCTATCGCGAGCTGCACCGCTTCCCGACCACGCCGCCGGCCGGAGTGACGTTTTACAGTGGCGGCTGGGGCCGCAGCTACGTGCCGGACCGCGAGACGGCCGCCGCTGCCATTGTTGCACAGGCCAGTGCCACCATTGATTTTCCGCAGGTTGTTCGCACGGCGTACAATGATGGCGTGCGTTTCTTTGTCGAAATGGGACCAGGCGCGTCATGCTCACGCATGATTTCCCAAATTCTCGCCGGGCAACCACACATGGCCCGCTCTTTGTGCGTCTCGGCCAAGGAGCCGCTGCTGGATGTGCTGCGGGTTTTGGGCGCGCTCTGGGCCGAAGGGTTGCCGGTAAATTTGACTCCGCTGTACGGCACGGTTGAAGAGGAGACTACGCCGGAGCCAACCGGCAAGCTGGTCCTCATTCCCATCACCGGTGCGCCGATCGTTCCGCCGCCCCTGCCGAAGGGAAGCGCACGTATCCCTCAGGTTGATTCAGGGGCAAAGCCTTCGGGGTCTCTTTCACAATCTCAGACTGGATTGCAAACCACCGTCGCGTTCCCCCTCACCCCGGCCCTCTCCCCTGGGGAGGGGGAGAACGTCAGCCCGTCTTTCGTAAGTCCGAACGCGTCCGGCTTCAGCCCAGCGCGGGATGCAATCCTCCCTCTCCCGGAGGGAGAGGGCCGGGGTGAGGGGGAAGGGCGCGGAATTTCCACCCTGGTTGCCGGCTTTACGAATGACTTGCCGGGCGACCCGTTTGAAGCCGAACTGCTCACGGCAATGGCGCAGGCGCAGGCAACGACGTTGCAGGCTCATGAAACTTACCTGGCTTTCTCGGAGGGCGTGTTCAAGACCCTGTCCGAAGCGGTGCAGACGCAATTCGACTTGCTGCACCGCGCATCACAGGGCGGGATTGAATGGGAATCACTGCCCAGTCCCGATGCATTCGGTTTGAACCCAGCCCAGGATGCATTTCCCCCTCTCCCCGCAGGACAGGGAGAATGGCGCGGATCAACCGTTGCCAACGAGTCGTTGAGCGGGCATCCAAACCCAGTGCAGCCGCCAGCCACTGTCCCCCGCGCCCTCACGCGCGAGCAGTGCTTCGAATTTGCCATCGGCAAGATTGGCAATGCCTTGGGCGCGACGTTCGCCGAGGCAGATTCATTTCCCACGCGGGTACGCCTGCCAGACGCGCCACTGCAACTCGTGGACCGCATCACGGCCATCGAGGGCGAGCCGCGTTCGATGACGCACGGACGGGTCGTGACTGAGCACGACATCCACCCCGGCGCTTGGTATCTCGACTGTGGACGCATCCCGACGTGCATCGCAGTCGAGGCGGGGCAGGCGGATCTGTTTCTCTCCGGCTACCTCGGCATCGATTTTGAGACTCGCGGACTGGCGATGTATCGCCTGCTGGATGCGAAAGTTTGCTTCCATCGCCACCTGCCCGGACCGGGCGAGACGATCCGGTACGACATCCGTATCGAACGCTTTTTCCAACAGAGCGGCGTATGGCTCTTCAAGTTCAACTTCGAGTCCACGGTCAACGGCCAGCCGCTGCTCACGATGACCGAAGGCTGTGCGGGTTTCTTTACACCGCAGGACCTGGCCGCCGGCAAGGGCATCGTGCGCACCTCGCTGCAGCTCAAACCCCAGCCCGGCATGCGCCCGGCGGATTGGGAAGACTTTGTACCGATGGCGGTCGAGTCGTATTCGGTGGAGCAACTGGACGCTTTGCGCACCGGCAACCTGGCAGCGTGCTTCGGAGAAAAGTTCGCCGGACTGAAGCTCGCGCAACCGGTCACATTGCCCGGTGGACGAATGCGGCTCGTACATCGCATTGAACGGCTGGAGCCCACGGGCGGGCGTTTCGGTCTCGGACTGATTCGTGGCGAAGCGGACATTCACCCGGACGACTGGTTCATCACGTGCCATTTCGTGGACGACCGCGTGATGCCGGGCACGTTGATGTATGAGTGCTGCCTGCACACGCTGCGGGTGCATCTGCTGCGGCTGGGCTGGGTCGTTGAGGCGCGCCCCGGCGTGGCGCTGGAGCCCGTGCCCGGTGTCGTGGGCCAGCTCAAGTGCCGCGGACAGGTGCTGGAGACAACGAAGCTCGTGACCTACGAGATCGAGATCAAGGAAATCGGCTACGGACCCGAACCGTACGTGATCGCGGACGCGCTGATGTACGCGGATGGCAAGGCCATCGTGGAAATCGGCAACATGAGCCTGCGCTACACGGGCGTGACGCGGGAAGACCTGCGGGCGACTTGGAGTGCGGCGGAGCGCCGGGCTCTGACCCGGCGTGGTGAAACCGTCGGACATGAACGCGCCGGGTCGGAGACCGGCGCTCCTAATCCTGCACTCTACGGCCCCGAACGCATCCGCGCCTTCGCCGTGGGCAATCCCTCGGAAGCCTTTGGCGAACCGTACCGCATCTTTGATGCCCAACGGCGCATCGCGCGGCTGCCGGGGCCGCCTTATCAATTCCTCGATCGCGTCACCGAGATACGCGGTTGCGAGGCGTTCAAAATGGTCGCAGGTGGTGAGGTGGCGGCGGATTACGACGTGCCGGCAGACGAGTGGTGTTTTGCCGCGAACCGCCAAGGCGACATGCCGTTCGCCGTGCTGCTGGAAATCGCGCTCCAACCCTGCGGCTGGCTCTCGGCCTACCTCGGTTCCGCGCTGACGAGCAGCGATGACCTGTCCTATCGCAATCTCGGCGGCACCGGTACGCAGTTCGCTCCGGTGCGACCGGATGTCGGCACGCTCACCACCCGCATCAAAAACACCCGCCTCTCGAGTTCGGCCGGGATGATCATCCAATGGTTTGATTTCGAGGTCTGGGCGGGGGCGGAAAAGATCTATCGCGGCGATACCTACTTTGGATTCTTTCCGAAAGCGGCCTTGGAAAAGCAGGAAGGCATCAAGGGCGCGAAGCTCTACGAACCCACCGCCGCCGAACTGGCGCGGGCGAAATCACTCCCCTACCCGACCACGGCACCGTTCGCGGACACGATGATGCGGATGGTGGACGACCTCACCGTCTTCGTCGCGGACGGCGGGCCGAAGCAACTGGGCTTCCTCCGTGGCACCAAGCGCGTGAACCCCGACGAGTGGTTCTTCAAGGCCCATTTTTACCAGGACCCCGTGGTGCCCGGCTCGCTCGGTTTGGAATCCTTCCTGCAACTGCTTAAGTTCGCTGCGGTGGAACGCTGGGGCCACACCCCGGGCACGCGTTGGGAGGCCGTGGCCACCAATACAAAACACGAGTGGACCTATCGTGGCCAGGTCATCCCTCGGGACTCCCTCGTGACCGTGGAGGCAGCGGTCGTGGCGGTAAACGACGCGGAGAAGACCTTGACCGGGGAAGGCTTCCTGAGCGTGGATGGCCGGGTGATTTACGGAATGAAAAACTTTGTCGTGCGCGGCGTGCCCGAAAACTGAACATGATGCCCAGCTATCAACGCGTCTTCCTGTCCGCCCTCGGCTATGAGCTGGGACCGGTTGTCGTCACCACCGCAGAACTGGAGGAACGCCTTGCCCCTGCCTTCACCCGCCTCGGCATCCAGCCCGGACAACTCGAGGCATGGACCGGCATCTGTGAGCGACGCTGGTGGCAGCCCAACACTCCTCTCTCGCGCGGAGCCACGGCCGCCGCCCAGAAGGCCTTGCAGAAGGCCGGGCTCAGTGCGGGTGCGCTGGGGATGCTGCTCTACTGTGGCGTGTGTAGAGAAAACTTCGAGCCGGCCACCGCCTGCGCGGTCGCGGATGGCATCGGATTGCGCGGCGGGGCATTTGTGTACGACATCAGCAACGCCTGTCTGGGCGTGCTTAATGGAGTGATCGAGGTCGCCAACCGGATTGAACTGGGCCAGATCAAAGCCGGACTGGTCGTCTCGTGCGAAAGCTCACGGGAGATCAACGAAATCGCCCTGGCAAAGATGCTCGGCGGCACCGGCGGCATGAGCGAATTCGCCCCGGCCCTGGCCACCTTCACCGGCGGCTCGGGAGCCGTGGCCGTGTTGCTGACCGATGGTTCGTTTCCTGGACTGGACAATCATCGCCTCTTCGGTGCGGTCTCGGAAACCGCACCGGAGTTTCACGAGTTGTGCCAGTGGGGCACCAAGCCAACCCCGCAGGGCCACTTCGAACAGTTCATGCTCACCGATTCCGTTGCCGTGCTGAAGAACGGCACAGCCCTCGGAGCCAAGACCTGGCGCGAATTCTTGCAGGCGATGAGCTGGACTCAGAGCTCCGTGGACCGGCTGATATGCCACCAAGTTGGCAGCCAGCATCAGGACTCGTTTCTGAAACTCACCGGACTGCCGCGCTCGAAGGATTTCACAACCTTTCGCCATCTCGGCAACATGGGCACCGCCGCGTTGCCGGTGACCGCCGCGATCGCGGATGAACGCGGCATTCTCAAACCCGGTCAAAACGTCGCCTTTCTCGGAATCGGCAGCGGTCTGAGCTGCATCATGATGGGACTCAAATGGTAAATTTTCGTCGCGAACACTATCCCTTTGTCGGCCACTTTCTGGACCGCGATGGCGTTGCCATGCACTACCTCGACGAGGGCAGTGGCGAAGCGGTCGTGATGCTCCATGGCAACCCGACCTGGTCCTTCTACTACCGCCGGCTCGTGCTCGGCCTGCGCGCCCAGTGCCGGATCATCGTGCCGGACCACATCGGGTGTGGCTTCTCGGACAAGCCGGACGACGCGCATTACGAGTTCACGCTTGAACGGCGCGTGCAGGATTTGGATGCCCTCATCAAACACCTGAATCTGCCGCCGAAAATCACCCTCGTGCTGCACGACTGGGGCGGCATGATTGGCATGACTTGGGCCGCGCGAAACCCCCACCGCATCGCCCGGCTCGTCCTGTTGAACACCGCGGCGTTTCACCTGCCCAAGACCAAGAAGCTCCCGCCTTCGCTCTGGGTTTGCCGCAACACCCCGCTCGACGCCCTGCTCGTGCGCAAGACCGGTCTGTTTGTGCGCCTGGTCACGCGCTGGGGCGTGCGCACCCGCGTGCTCTCCCCCTCTGAACGCGACGCCTATCTCACCCCGCACGCCGCCAAGGCGAGCCGGCTCGCGCAACTGCGCTTCGTGCAGGACATTCCCCTCACGCCCGACCACCCGACCTACGCCCTGATCAGCGATGTGCAAGCCAAGCTGGGCCAGTTCCGCGCCACGCCGACGCTGATTTGCTGGGGCGACCAGGACTGGGTGTTCGACCAGCACTTTCTCGCCGAATGGCAGCGCATCCTGCCGACTGCCGAAGTCCACCGGTTCCCCGACGCCGGCCACTTGGTGCTCGAAGACAAGCCGGACGAAATCCAGTCGCTGGTGAAACAGTTCTTCGCCCGGCATCCGAACCAGCAGTGAACGTGTCCGCCACGGTCACATCGAACATCGCCTCGCATCTCTCCGCGATGGCTGCCCAGCAGCCGGGGACGCCCGCCGTCATTGCGCCGCATCGCGATCGGGCCGGGCGGCTCCATTACTCGCAACTCACCTTTCGCGAACTCGACGACACCAGCAGCCAGCTGGCACGGGGCTTCGAGCGGTTGGGCATCCGGCGTGGCGTACGCACGGCGCTCATGGTGCCACCAAGTCTCGACTTTTTCGCCGTCACCTTCGCGCTGTTCAAACTGGGCGCAGTGCCGGTGCTCATCGATCCGGGCATCGGCCTGAAGAACTTTGGCAACTGCTTGAACGAGGCGGAGCCAACCGGCTTCATCGGCATTCCCAAGGCCCATGCTGCCCGTGTGGTTCTGGGCTGGGGACAAAAACCCATCAAAATCCCAATTACTGTCGGCACGAAGTGGTTTTGGGGTGGTCACTCGTTGGCTCAAGTTCTGTCGCTCGGCGGCACGGGGACACCCGATTCGAGGCCGGAGGAAGCGGCAACAAACTATCCTTCGCAACCAGACGAAACCGCCGCCATTCTTTTCACCAGTGGCAGCACGGGCGCGCCCAAGGGAGTCGTTTACACGCACGCAATTTTTTCCGCCCAGGTTGAACAAGTGCGCCAGCTCTACGGCATACAACCCGGCGAAATTGATCTGCCAACCTTTCCCCTCTTCGCTCTTTTCGGCCCCGCGCTGGGCATGACCGAAGTGCTGCCGGAAATGGACTTCACCCGCCCGGCACAAGCCGACCCGGTGAAACTGGTCGCCACCATCGAACGCTTCCGTGTGACCAACATGTTCGGCTCGCCAGCCCTCATCAACCGGCTCGGACGGCATGGCGAGGGACACGGAATCAAGCTGCCCACCCTCCGCCGTGCCATCTCCGCCGGCGCCCCCGTGCCGGCCAAAGTACTCGCGCGATTTGCCCGGATGCTTCCGTCCGACGCCCAGGTATTCACGCCCTACGGAGCAACCGAATGCCTGCCGGTCGCGAGCATCGGGAGCAATGAGATCGTTGGAGAAACCCGTGTCCAGACCGAACTGGGCAAAGGCGTTTGCGTCGGCCGACCCGTGCCGGGACTCACCCTGAAGATCCTTCGCATCACGGACGAAGCCCTCGCCGCGTGGAGTGATGATCTCGAACTGCCACCCGGTGAAATCGGCGAGATCGCCGTGCAAGCACCCCAAGCCTCGCGTGCGTACTTCAATCGCGAGCAGTCCACGGCACTCGCAAAAATCACGACCCGTGACAGCGGCTTCTTCCACCGCATGGGTGACGTTGGCTATCGCGACGCGCGCGGGCGCATCTGGTTTTGTGGTCGCAAATCACACCGGGTCATCACGCGGGCCGGTACGCTGTTCACGATTCCCTGCGAAGCCATCTTCAACACGCACCCGGCAGTCTTCCGGTCCGCCCTGGTCGGCGTACCACGGGGTGATGATACCGAGCCGGTCATCTGCATCGAATTGGAAGCGGAGGCACGTAATCTTGAGGAGACCAAGCTACGCGCGGAGCTGCTGGCCCTCGGTGCGAAATTCCCACATACTCAGGCGATTCGCACCGTGTTGTTTCATCCCGCCTTCCCGGTGGATATCCGGCATAACGCGAAAATCTTCCGCGAGAAACTGGCCGTGTGGGCAAAGGACCAACGCGGATGAACGCGCTCGTAACCGGCGGCGGCGGCTTTCTCGGGCTCGCGATCGTACGGGCGCTGCGGGCGCGTGGCGATAAGGTGCGCAGCTTGTCGCGGCAGGAACACCCGGCCCTGCAAGCCCTCGGCGCAGAGCATGTGCGCGGCGATGTCGGCGACCCGGTCGCCGTCAGCGCGGCGGTTCGGGGCTGCGACATAGTGTTCCACGTTGCGGCAAAAGCCGGGTTGTGGGGGCCTTACGAGGACTACCACCGGGCCAATGTGCTCGGCACCGAAAACGTCCTGTCAGCGTGCCGGCAGCAGGGCATCCGCAAACTCGTTCACACCAGTTCACCGAGTGTCGTGTTCAACGGTCAGGACATGGAAGGCGTGAACGAATCCGTCCCCTACCCTCTGCACTTCGAGGCTCATTACCCGCACACGAAGGCCCTCGCGGAACGGCTGGTCCTTGAAGCCAATTCTCCGCCCCTCGCAACCGTTGCGCTTCGTCCGCACCTCATCTGGGGACCGGGGGACAACCATTTGCTGCCCCGGCTCATCGCACGGGCAAGGTCTGGTCAGCTCCGCCGCATCGGCTCGCAACAGAACCGCGTGGACACCGTGTACATCGACAACGCAGCAGAAGCCCACCTCCTCGCTGCCGACGCGCTCCAACCCGGAGCCGCGTGCGCCGGCAAGGCCTACTTCATCTCAAACGGTGAACCGGTTCCGCTGTGGGACATGGTCAACCAGTTGCTCGCGGCTGCCGGCCTGCCACCGGTGACGCGCACGGTGCCCGTGTCCGTCGCGCTGGCGCTCGCGTGGTCCTTGGAGACCTTTGCCCGCGTAACTGGCAGCACGCGCGAGCCGAGGCTGACCCGTTTCATGGCGCGCGAAATGTCCACGGCCCACTGGTTCGACATCTCGGCGGCCAAGCGCGACTTCGGCTATTTGCCCCGCGTCACCACCGAGGAAGGGCTGCGGCGACTCGCGGCCCACCTGAAGCAAGGCGACTGATGCTGCGCGACTGGCAAACCCTTTTCGCGCCGCGCCCCCTCGCGACGCGGGCGCTGTGTTTGCAGTTGGACGGACTGGCTTTTCCCTTGTGGTTTGCGAGCACCGACGCTGCGGACTTGAAGGAAGTGCTCCCGGTCGATTTTCTGACGGCGGCGGAGCAGGCGCGGGCGGGTGAGTTCAAGTTTGGCCAGCCACGCGAGAATTTCACGCTGGGCCGGCTGGCAGGAAAACTGGCACTGACCGGGGCAATGGACGCACGCCCCCCACAAACACCGGGCCTCTCCCCCGACGGGACTGCGGGAGAAGCACTGGAGCGGAAGTTGCGCGCCTTTGACATTCACAACGGCGAACGCGGTGAGCCGTTGGTGCGTGCTGGCGACGACAAGTTACCGACCCTGGCGGTAAGTCTCAGTCACGTGAATGGGTTGGGCACGGCAGTGGCGTTTCCGGCAGGCGAGCGGGTTGGGATGGACTTAGAATTGATTGATGCCCAGCGGGCTGAGACCGTGCGAAGAGGAGTGCCGTTGTCCGTGGAGGAAGAGGCTTGGTTGAGGATCACTTCACTTCCGGAAGCAACCGCGCTGCTGTTGCTGTGGACGGCGCGGGAAGCCTTGGGCAAGGCACTCGGCTGCGGGCTGGCCTGTCAGTGGGAAACACTGGCGCTCCGGGAAATCGAAGCGGCGGGTGACGGTGTCTGGCGGGGCCGCTTCCGGCATCATCCGGAGTTCAGTTGCCTTTGCTGGGTAGGACCCGCAGCGGTGATATCGACCGCGTTTACGGCGCGTTGAGCTCTGCCAGTAAGCAAGCTGGACGACCGTCCAGCTACTCTGCGTTGGGGTACGAACCGAGCACCTTCACGAAGCTGCACTGGGAGCCCAGTTGAGCAATGGCCTTGGCCACTTTGGTGTCGTTCGAGTGGCCGTCGCAGTCCACGAAGAAGAAATACTCCCAGGCGCGGCGCTTGCTCGGGCGGCTCTCGATCTTAGTCATGTTCAGCCGGTATTTCCGGAACGGAGCGAGCGCGCGGTGCAACGCGCCCACCTCATCCGCGATGCTGAACATGAGGCTGGTCCGATCGTGGCCGGTGGGCGGGCTGCACTTGCGACCGAGCACGAGGAAACGGGTGGCGTTGGCGGCATTGTCCTGAATGTCGTGTTCGAGCACGGGCACGCCGTATTTCTCGGCGGCAAGCAAGCCGGCGATGGCGGCAGAATGCTTCTCCTGCGCGGCCAGCTCAGCACTGCGGGCGTTGGAAGACGTTTCCACAATTTCCGCCCCGGCAAGGTTCTTGTGCACCCATGCGCGGCACTGCGCAAGTGACTGCGGGTGGACGTAGAGCTTCTTGATGCGCTCGCGGCGGGACTTGCTCACGAGGCAGTGCGAAATGGGCAGGACGATCTGGGAGACGATCTTCAGGTCGCTGTCCACGAACATGTCGAGCGTGTGCGTGACGACGCCCTCGGTCGAATTCTCGACCGGCACCACGCCATAATCGGCGCGGCCCTTGGCAACCTCATTGAAGACATCGGCGATGGTCTTCTGCGCCGCGTAGAGCAGGCTGGAGCCGAACCGCTGGATGGCCGCCTGATGCGTGAACGTCGCCTCCGGTCCGAGGTAGGCGATGGTCATGGACTTCTCCAACGCGAGCGCGCTGGACATGATCTCGCGGTAGATCGCCCGGAGCGAGGCATCGGTGATGGGCCCCGTGTTCTTCTTGATGATGCGCTGGAAGACCTGGCGCTCACGGGAGGGAACGTAGATTTCCTCGCCGGCCTTGCGTTTGATTTCGCCGATGCCCAGCACGTGTTTCGTGCGCTCGTTCAGCAGCGCGACGAGCTTGGCATCCAGCTCATCAATGGCCTTGCGGTGGTCGGTGATCGTCATGGGCGTGGCGTTCAAGCGCGGGAAGACGGTTCGGTCGGAGGCTCGGTGGGTGAAGTTTCGCGGGGCTCGGGACTAGCCGGCTCAGCCGGAGTTGACTCCTTTTCCGCCACTTCCTGCATTGCCAGTTGCTCCGGTGGAGCGGTGGCCAGCCCCGGTTCGACGGTAAGCAGCGACTCGGGCTTCTTCACGGGAATCTTCCGCAGCTCGTCGGCGGCCGGAAGGTCCTCCAGCCCGCGCAGGCCAAAGTACTCGAGGAAGGCCGGAGTCGTGCCGTAAAGCGCCGGTCGCCCGACCACTTCGGCCCGGCCGGTTTGTTCCACGATGCCCCGCTCCAGCAGCGTCTGCATGACACCGTCCACCGCCACGCCACGAATCTGCTCGATCTCCGCCCGCGTGAGCGGCTGGCGATAGGCAATGATGGCCAGCGTCTCAAGGGCGGGCTGGGAAAGGCGACCCGGACGGCTCTTCTCCCCGACCAGCGTCTTGATCCACGGCGCATATTCAGGCTGGCTGACAAATTGCCAGGCCCCGGCCACGCAGACGAGGCGGAAGGTCCGGGCAGCGGCATCGTGCTCCTTCGCCAGTTCATCCAACAGGGCGATGATTTCCTCGTCCTTGATCTTCTTGAAAGACTTGGCGAGCAGGTCCTCCGAGTTGTCGGCGGTCTGCGAGAACACATCGCGGAGGTCTTTCGGACTCAGCGGCTTCTGGGCGTTGAAGAGGATAGCCTCGATGATGGACTTCAGTTCCATGGGGACTGGGGAAGAATAAGATTACGATTAAGATTAAGAGCCGGCGGCACGCACCCGCGCCTGCTCTTAATCGTAATCTTAATCCGGCTCCTCTTCATTTTAGTTCATCCGCAGGTTCAGTTCCGGAGCGGGACCGGGAGGATTTTCGGCTGCCGGTTCGGGGGGCGGCCCAACGGGTTGCGGCGGTGCCTGGGCAATTTCAATTTCCGAAAAGGCTTCAGACTGGGCGATGACAATCTGCTTGAGGCGGATCAGTTCCAGCATCGCCAGGAACGTGACGACCACCTCGGTACGGCTGGTGGCAGCGGCGAACAGCTCGGAAAACTTCACGGCTGGCCGTTCGCGGATAAGGTTGACGATGGCCTCAATCTTCTCGCTGACGGTCCACTTGTCCTCGAAAATATCGCGCGTATCGGCCGGCGTGAAGCGCTTGAGGATGACGTTGACGGCATTGACCAGGTCGAAAATCGAAATCTGCAGCCGCTGGGCCGGAGCATCAAATTCCAGCTTGGGCGCAGTGCGGCGGTAAACGTTCTCCTGCGTGGACTCCATTTCTTGCAAGCGGCCGGCAGCGTCCTTGAACTTCTTGTACTCGACCAGCTGGCGGATGAGTTCCCAGCGCGGGTCTTCGCCCTCTTCCTCGCCTTCCACGACCACCTGCTGGTCCTTGGGCAGCAGCTCGCGGCTCTTGATGTACATGAGCGTGGAGGCCATCACGAGGAATTCACCGGCGATATCGAGGTCCAGTTCGCGCAGCAGGTCCACGTAAGCGATGAACTCGGTGGCCAGCTTCGTGAGGTTGACCTCATAAATGTCCACCTCCTCCTTCTTGACGAGGTAAAGAAGGAGATCGAGCGGACCCTCGAAAATCTCAAACTGGACTTTAAATTCGGACATTAAATGCGCGGCGCGCGGTTGTTCACGGGCTGGCGGAGCATAACGGCAGAGCGGGAAGTTTGGCAACGCTTTCGCGCCGGTCAGGCCGACGCGGCAACGGTCTCCCGGAAGAGCGACCGCTCTGTCAGGGTGCGGAAGATCTCCACATCCGCCTCGAATTCCGTCGCCGGCAACCCCAGGGTTTCGCGCAGTTTTTGGACAAAAACGCCCGCCTCAGGAACGGGCGCGCCCTGAAAATAGGCCTCACCCAGGACATTAAGCACCAGGCACCGGCGCTGGGCGGGATTGAGCATGTGCGGCAACATGGCGAGCAACCCATCGGCCTCGAGCTGATCGAGATACGTCTGTCCGGAGTTGATGGCATCCGTGGCATCGATGCGGCGTTCAAGGTTTTTGACGCGCCGCGCGTATATTTCCGGCCGGTGACGGATCACGGACAAGAGGCAGGCGCAAAGCACGTTCATGGGCAGCCAGTCCGGGCCAGATGGCGTTTCGTCCACCATCACATTGAGCGTGGCCCTCGCCACCAGGGCTTCAAACGCACCCCCATAGCGTTCCTCACTGATCCCAAAGGCCAGGCGGCATTCCTCGGCTCTGGCCCGCTCGATCCGCGAGAAGGCGTTATCCGCCAGCCCCAGATCAACCAGGTTAAAAAGCAACCCTTCCTTCTGCACGAGAGAAAGCATGGCGTTCGCCTCGGTGAGCAGCGCCGCAAAACCATGGCGGGTCACCCACGCCCCGCCGCGCCGGAACGTGTTCAAGCTGCCAAACCGGGCCACGACCCAGTCCAGCTCCGCGTTGGCCTGGTCACCATCAGCCTGGGCCATGGCATATATCGCTGCACCGCAAACGAGATTGGGTGTGAGCACCGCCGGAGCGGGCACGTTTTCCAAAGACTCGGAGGACGGGTGGAGGACGGACAGTTTGGTCAGGCTGACAATCTCATCCGCCGGCAACCGCAGCTCAAACTCCCCCTCCGGAAAACGGGCCTGAAATATGACGCGGGAATCCCGCTCGGTAATTTTGAGCGTGGAGGCCTCCGCGATGCAAAAATCTGTCCGCGAAAACTCTCCCCCGGACGGATGGGAATAGCAGACCAAGGTCGTCCCATCGCAGGCCAGCCAGGTCAGCCCCGTCCCACCGGAAAGATCACAGGTCGCGCGGGCCACCATCAGCGGCTCGCGCTTGAAATCGGTCAGGAAATCTTCCTGCAACTGTTTGGGCAGACCCATACAAGGCGGCGGAAGCTAGCAGAGGTACGGCAGATTTCCATCTGGAAATCAGGTTGGTCTGGTCACTGGGCGCATCTCGACACTGCCCCGGAGCGCGGCTGTGTCCCGCTCGGCGCGGGATCAGCCGCAGCAACGTTGGAATACCGAGTGGGTGGAACGCATCAACGCCTCCGGCCAGGCGCAGCCGCTGCGGCTGGTCTCCGCGACACAGCCGCGCTCCGGAAGTTTTCGTTCCTCGGGGGCAGTGGCAAGATACGCCCCTGGTCACTGGTCACTGGTCCAACTCGTATTTCCGCAGCCCGCTCAACTGGCCCAGCACCCGCAGGGCAAACAGCGGGTTGTTCTTCAAGTAGCGCGGCCCCAGCCGGCGCGGCTCCTGGCACAAACGGTAAAACCACTCCAAACCGCTGCGCTGCATCCAGCGCGGAGCTTGTGCTTTCGTGCCCGCGAGCATGTCAAACGCGGCCCCGACCCCGAACATGAGCGTGGTGTCCAGCCGCGCGAGATTCGCCGCAATGAAGCGCTCCTGCTTCGGCGTGCTGAGGCCGACCCAGAACATATCTGGCTTCGCGGCGGCCACCTGTGTCGTGAGTGCTGCCTGCTCCGTATCGTTCAAGGGACGGAACGGCGGTTCGTAGGTGCCGGTGATTTGCAGGCCCGGATACTTCTCCGTGAGGACGGTCCGTAACCGCTCCGCCGTGCCGTTGGCCCCGCCGTAGAAGAAGTGCCGCCAGCCACGCGCTGCGGATTCGCGCATCACCAACGTCATCAGGTCTGGCCCATAAACCCGGCCCATCGCTCGATGGCCAGCCCGCCGGCCCAACCAGACCATCGGCATCCCATCGGGGGTGTTGAGGAAAGACCGGTTCAGGATGCGACGGAACTCCGGATCCTCCTGCGCCTCGCTCACGCCGTGGACACCAGTGACACACACATAGCCCTTGCGCCGCTCCACCACCGCGCGCGTGATGGCGTCCAGCGCCGTCGTCAGGTTTAAGACGCTGACACCGACGCCGAGAATGTTTACACGGGTTGAACCAGTTTGCATTGCGAGAGTGTCACACCGCATTCGATTACCCAATCAAAGAGTAAGCCCTCAATTTCAATAAGGGGCACCGCCTCAAACACCCTGCGCTGAGTCTTTGCCTTCAGTTCGGACTCATCGTCCAGAAAGCAAATCAGCGGAACCACCTCTCCGGTTGCATCCTGAAATTGACTTTTCAAATAGGGACTGCCTTGCCCGTTCCCCGCAATGACTACGAGAAATTTATCGAGCTTGAGACGAAGGGGTACGCGAAACTCCGAATATTCGTGGAAGTGAAACGCTTGACCGAGTGCAGAAACCTTTATCTGCTCAAGTTTCATCGGTGTGAAAGGCCTGCGGCCCGTTCGCCGGTGAGCTAATGTTAGCTCACCAGCAAAACCCTTCATACTTCGCCGGCAGTTCCTTCAGATCCGTCCAGCCGTTCACGTCCAGCACGTGGTGTTTCGCGGTGACGAGTTTCTTTAACTCGGCGAGCGGTGCGCACTTCTGCGCAGCGACGATAAGGCCGTGTGAGCCGATGGCCGTGGCAAGGTCGGTGTGCAGGAGGCTCGCGAGGTGGGGCATCTTGGTGTCGATCACGCGCTTGTTCGCACCAACGAGGGCGGCGAGGTTCAGGGCGGGATCGTAGATGCGCAGCTTGTAACCGCGGCCCAGCAACGCCTGCGCCACATCGACCATCGGGCTTTCGCGCAGGTCATCGGTGTTGGATTTGAACGAGAGGCCAAGGATGACGACTTCGCGGTGCTCGGTCTCGGTGATGAGATGCAGGAGGCTGCTGAGATGCCGCTCGTTGCTGACCAGCAGGTTTTCGAGCATCGGCAGGCTCAGGCCATTGGTGCGTCCCAGGTTCGTAAGGGCGCGCACGTCCTTGGGCAGGCAGGAGCCGCCGAAGGGGTTGCCCGGCTTCATGTAATAGCTGGAGATGTTGAGCCGCGTGTCCTGGCAGAGCAGCGACATCACCGCGCGGGCATCCACCTCCACGGATTTGCCGACCCGTCCGACTTCATTCGCGAAGGTGATCTTCGCCGCATGGAAGGCATTGCAGGCGTATTTGACCATCTCGGCGGTCGGCCAGTTCACAACGGCGGCCTTTTCGCCAAAAAGGTTCTTCATCAACTCCGCCGGTGGTGCCGAGCCATCGTGCGAACCGACCACCGCGAGCGATGGGGTCTCGAAGTCCGCCACGGCCGTGCTCTCACGGAGGAACTCCGGGTAATAATACACGCGCAACGTCCCGGCCTTCTCCAGATCACCAAGGAGTTCGCCAACCAGCTTGGCGGTGCTGCCGGGCAGCATCGTGCTGCGGAAGACGAGCGTGTGCGGCTTGGGCGACCTGCGGAGCGTGTCACCGATTTCCCGGGCGACCCCGCGCACGAAGCTGAGATCGAGCCCGCCGGCCGCGTTGGACGGCGTGCCGACGCAGATGATGGACAGCTCGGTGGCCGCGATGGCATCGGCACAATCGCGCGTGGCGCGCAGAAGGCCCTTGATCTTGGCGTCCTGGAGCAACTGATCCAAGCCGGGCTCGACGATCGGCGGGATGCCCTTGTTGAAATCGTCCACCTTTTGCGGGTGCACATCCACGCCGACGACGGAGTGTCCATGGCTGGACAGGCACCCTGCCGTGACCGCGCCCACGTAACCCAAGCCGAAGATGCTGATTCTCATGCGTCGGGCGAGGCTAGGAAATGGCAGGCGAAATGCAAGGCTGGGCACGGGCGGGGCATCATTCCGTCGCGCCGGCAGTGGAAAAGAATTTTTGGCGCTTGGAAGGGTCCGCGTTCTTGGCCTTCAATCCCCGCCGTGCAACGAAACCCATGGCGCGAGGCGGTCGCCAGTTCCGCTGACCCCAAACGGGTGCAGCGCGGGCTGGAGGCACTCGGAGCCGTGCTGGGCGAGGCGGCGGTTCGCCGGCTGGCCGCCGAGCAGATGCGTGTGTTGCTCGCCCTGTTCGCCGGCGCGCCGGCCTGTGGCGACGCGCTGGTGGCGCATCCGGAGTGGTTGGGGACGGTACTCGCTCCGGACCAGCTGGACACCCCGCATCGGGAGGAGCATCTGCGGCGCGAGGTGGGGGAGTTCCTACGGATCGGCCTGAAGAAGCGCGATTACACCGGGGCGTTGGGGCAGCTCCGCCAGTTCAAACAGCGCGAACATCTGCGCATAGTGGCTCGCGAACTGGCCCGGCTGGTGACCGTGGCAGAGATTGCCCGTGAACTGGCCGACCTCGCGGATGCCTGCCTGAACGCCGTGCTGCAAATCTGCCGCGCCCGCCTCACCGGCCAGGTCGGGTCGCCCTGGCACCGGGATGCCAATGAGCGCTGGCAGCCCACACCATTCTGCGTGCTGGGTGCGGGCCGGCTCGGGGGGCTGGAAATGGATCACGACTCCGAGCTCGAGTTGCTCTTCGTTTACGCCGAGGAGGGCGAGGTCGGCGAAACCACCCCGGACGACACCACCCGTAGCGGTCTGTCGAACCACGCCTTCTTCCAACGGCTGGCGGGCGAATTCATTGGCGAGCTCACCCGCCTCACTCCGGAGGGGACACTCTATCGGGTCAATTCACAGCCGCGTGTGGAAGGCGACACAACCCCGCTGGCCCGCTCCCTCACCCGCTACGAAAACTTCTACTCGCAGCACGGTCAGGCCCAGGACCGCCTGATGCTGATCCGGGCCCGGACCGTGGCGGGCGACCCGGCGCTGGGTGCGGAATTCCTCGCCATGGTGCAGCCGTTCCGCCATCCCCGTTATCTCAGCGAACGGGTGTTCGTTGAACTGGCCGCCCACAAACAACAACTTCTGGCCGAGACAGCCCGGCAGAGCCGGGGCGAGCGCGACGTACGATATGTACGCGGCGGCACGTCCGAGATCGAATTCATCGTCCAGGCGTTGCAATTGCTGCACGGTGGCAAAACGCCCTTCCTGCAAACGGGCCAGACGCTGTCGGCGCTGGAGCGCCTGGTGCGGTACCGGCTGCTGACGGCTGACGAGTCACTCGGACTCACCGAGGCCTGGTGTTTCCTGCGCGAACTGGAGCATCGGTTGCAACTGGAAGGCCAGCCACCCACGCTGACGCTTCCGGCCGAGCGCAAGGCCCGTGAACGGATCGCCACGCTGATGAACTCACCGCGCCTCAGTGATTTTGAGACCGCCCGGCAACAGCATGGCGAGCGCGTACAGCAGCTCTATGACAAACTCCTGAAGATTGAGGAGAGCACCGCCCGGTCCCCGCTGCCCCGCAACTTTGCCGAACATGAACGTGAATGGTTCGAACTGCTCGCCGCCCATTCCTTCCGCGAACCGGCGAAGGCCATTCAAACCCTGAAGGAATTCATCCATGGCCCCGCCACCGACCGTGCGACGCCGCGCACCCGCGATCTGGCCTGGGACCTGGTGCCCCGGCTGTTCGCGTTATGCCCCGATCCGCAAGGCGAGTCGCGTCGGAAGTCCTCCACGCACAAACCAGCGGCGTCCCAAGCTGGCCGGCTGGCCGCTGCCGTGCTCTCGGACCCGGATCGCGTGCTAGCTCGGCTCACCACCTTCACCACCGCCTACGGAGCGCGCACCTCGCTATTCAAGGCCTGGTCGCATCACCCGAAGGTGTTCGATCTCCTGCTCTGGCTCTTCGACCGATCGGAATTCCTCGCCGAACTGGCCATCCGCACGCCGGACCTGGTCGAAGATTTGGAAGAAAGCGACCGCCTGCGGCACGCCAAGACCACCGCCGAAATTCTCACGGAACTACGCCATGGTCTGAACGACGAGGACCAGCACGACTGGCTGCGCCGCTACTTTCAGACCGAGTTCATGCGGATCGGGCTGCGCGGCATCCTCGGCCTCGCCGACTTTGAGGAGCACTTGACCGAACTCAGCGCATTGGCCGGAGCCTGTCTCCAATACGTGCTGGAGATCGTCCTGCGCCGACACCATTTGCGCTCGGCTCCGCTGACCATCATCGGTTTCGGCAAGCTCGGCGGCGCGGAGCTCACCTACGGCTCCGCCCTCGAACTCGCTTTCGTCACGGATGACAAGGCCCGCGATCTCGTCGCCCTGTCGGGGCTGGCGGGTGAAGTGCTGGACCTGCTTGCAGCCAATGCAGATCTGGCCAAGGTCTTCCCGGCTGAAATACGGCTACGTCCCGACACTGTATCCCTCGTCCACCCGCTCGCCGCGTATGAACGGTTTTTCCTGCAACGCGCTTCGCTGAAGGAGATTCTCTCATTGAGCCGCGCGAACGTCATCGCCGGCGACACGGAGATTGGCCGCGAGTTCGTCCAGCTTAGCATTGAACTGTGCGACTTCCGTCCCGATGCCCAGCGCGCAGCGCGCCCCACTCAAGGTCTCGGAGCCACCTCTGACACGGTCCGCATCGCCGGCCGGGTGGCGTTGGACACGGGTTTGCAAAACCTGCCGCGTGCGCGCCCCGCTTGCTTCACAGCAGAATGGATGCGCGACCTGGCCCGGCTGCGCCGGCAAACTGAAACTGCCGACCCTCCGGCGGCAAATGATATACTGGCGTTCAAAACCGGGGCGGGCGGAGTCCTGGACGCCGAACTCATCGCCCGGGCGTTTTGTCTCGCCCGCGGCTGGCACGAACCGGGCACCCTGCGGGCGCTGGAACGGTCCCGGCAGGCCAACGCGCTGCCGCCGAAGGACGGCGAGATCCTGGTCGCCAGCTACCGGCAACTCCGCCGGCTGGAAGCCATCCTCTGCCGCTGGAGCCACGCGGCCGAAATGCGCCTGCCCGAGGACTTGGCGGCCCAGCGTCGCGTCGCGTTGCGCTGCGGCTTCACGAGCGCTGCGGCCCTGTTGAAAGCATTGGCTGGCTGGCGGTTAGAAGTGCGGCGGGTGTACGATGCGGTACTCCCCGCAGCCGGTTGAAACCCGTCCTTGCCGTGTCGCCATTTGGCCGGATTGGAGATTTTTCCGCAGTGTGAGCGCTGGGTAAGTGACGCCCATGGTCAATCACCAGCGAGCGTTGCGTGCCCTTCCCTGCCTTCGGCTACCAGACAAGATCAATCTGACCACGTAAACCATGTGATCACAAAATGGATTGCTGACGTCCGCAACTCGATTTCATCAGCGTAATGCTCTTGATTGGGCTGGCTGGCATACGGCTGGCTGCCTGCCGGCATTGTGGGCCGGCTTGTAAAATAATCGTTGACAAGCACCCCGCACGGGCAAACGGTCGACCCTGACACCAAAAAAGGCATCCTGTGAAAACGCGATCTTCCTGGGCTTTTACTCTGATTGAACTTCTTGTCGTCATCGCAATCATCGCCATCCTCGCCGGGATGCTGTTGCCCGCCTTGGGCAAGGCAAAGGAAAAAGCCAAGATGTCACGATGCCTCAGCAACCGGAAGCAGGTGGTGCTCGGGCTCACGCTCTACGCTGGCGACAATGACGACCAGTTGCCGCCTTACGCATACAACATGGCCGGCACCCCGCTGGCAGGGCTGACGCAGTTCCCTGAATGGCGCGAATCCATGGCAATCTACATCGGCATGACCACCGGAAACGTCGTGGCCGAGTTCGAAGGGCGGCTAGGCTGCCCGTCGCTCCTGAACAAACAGGCCTTCATCAGCATCACTACCGCTCCGAACTACAATCGCGTCATCGGCTACTACAATGTCACTGCTCAATCCGGCGGATCGGCGCGGCTGGGGCAGTTGTCAGCCAGCACGTTCCTCGTGGGCGAGTCCACCAACCAAGTCATCTACTCGCCATCGGCATTTCCCTTCGACACCGACACGGACGGAGACGGCATCAAGGACAGTGACTCCGCGCTATTTGCCGGAGTCACCCGCTGCAACAACTTCATCTTCCATCACAACCGCCAAAACGCCGCCGCCCTGCCCAACGCCAATCCCAAAATGTCCGACCAAGGCAACGCCTGCTTTGTTGACGGCTCCGCCCGTCTCATCACACGTGAACAATGGCTGGTGACGAACACCAACATGTGGGGGCCATAGCCAGTCCAGGTGCTGCCAGCCTCCTGGCCCTTTTACTTTCCTTCCACTTGCCAGCGGGCGGTTTTGCTGGTGTCCTAGCGACGTCAGACCGGCACCCCGTGTGAATACCGCCCTCGTCATTGACGATGATCCTGTCGTGCGCACCCTGCTCGTGCACACGCTGCGGGATGCCAATTGGACGGTGCTGGAGGCCGACGACGGCGACCGGGGCGTCGAACTGGCCATTCAACACCGTCCCGACGTCATCATCTGCGATCTGTTGATGCCCCGGTTCAACGGCTACCAGCTCTGCCGTGCCATCCGTTCCAACCAGTCCTTCTTCCCGCAGCCGCGCATCATTGTCATTTCCAGCAGCAACTACGCAGCAGACCGCACGAACTCCATCGAGGCTGGCGCGGACGATTTTCTCCTCAAGCCTGTCAAACCGGTGGAACTGCTCCACCTGCTCGAACTGGAGAGCGGCACCACCTTCATCCGCAAGACCCCGGCTATCAGCAAAGGGGCCACGCCGCCTGACACCACCTACTTCCGCCGCGCCATCGGCAGCCCGCCCACCGTCCGCTTCTGGGGCGTCCGCGGCTCCATCGCCACGCCGGGCGAATCCACGCTCAAGTACGGCGGCAACACCACCTGCATCGAGGTCCGCGCCGATGGCGAACTCATCGTGCTCGATGCCGGCACGGGCATCCGCAACCTCGGTCGCAAGCTCGCCGCCGAATTCAAGACGCAGCCCATCGAGCTCACCATTCTCATCTCGCACACGCACTGGGATCACATCCAGGGCTTCCCCTTTTTCATTCCCGCCTACAACCCGCAGAACCAGGTCCGTATCAAGGGCTACGAGGGGGCCCGCGTCGGCCTCCAAAGCGTCCTGAGCAGCCAGATGGAAAGCCCGTATTTCCCGGTCTCGATGCAGCAGTTGTCCGGCTACCTGAAGATCGAGGAACTCAAGGAGATGCAGTTCAACATCGGCAAGGTGAAGGTCACCGTCGCCTTCATGAATCACCCCGGCATCTGCGTCGGCTACCGGCTCGACACCAGCGGCGGCTCCATCGCCTTCCTCCCGGACAACGAGCCTCACTCCCGGTTGCGCATGGCGCCCGTGACTGACAGCGCGCAATCCTACGAAGTCCTCGCCTTCGCCCAGAAGCAGGACGAGAAGCTCATCGAGTTCATCCGTGACTGTGACATCGTCATCATGGACTCCCAGTACGACGCGGCGGAATACCGTTCGCACATCGGCTGGGGCCACACCTGCGTGGATGACGCCGTCGCGCTGGCCGTCATCGCCAAGGTGAAGAAGCTCTACCTGTTCCACCACGACCCCGATCACGACGACGCCAAGGTGGACAGCATGCAGGACTGGGCGCGGGAACTGGCCGCCATCCACGGCAGCCCCCTTCAGGTCGAGGCCGCCCGCGAAGGGGTGGAAGTGGTGCTGAACCGCGCGGCCAAGTAAGGTTGGTCACCCGCGTAACAGTTCAACTACGGACCGCAGGGAAATTGCTGTTGTGGTCCCGATAAACGGGGTCATTTCGTCCAGAAAGGGTACACCCAGAGACGCTCCCGACACTCATCCACCCGCCTGCCTGGCTATTCGCCGGCCTTCGGGTGGTTTCCAGGCAAAACAAAGTCCGTCTCCCACAGCTCGTAGTGCGTGGCCTTGAGGCCCAACCGCGCATAAACCTCCTTCGCCTTCGTGTTGTGGTCATCCACGTAAAGGCGCAGGCCGCAGACATCCTTCCGTTTGCGCGCGAGCTGTTCGATGTGCGCATGGAGCGCCTTGAACACTCCCCGGCCCCGCCACTCCGGCGTGACATACACACTCTGAATCCACCAGAAATTTCCGTTCCGCCAGTCGCTCCATTCGTAGGTGATGAGGAGCTGGCCGATGACCGCGCCGTCCGCCTCCGCGACGTAATAGGTGCCCTTGGCCGCATCCGCAAGCAACGCCCTCACCCCGCGCAGCACGCGCGGGGGACTCAGCTTGCGCCCTTCGGTCTCCAGGGCCATCGCGCGGTTGAAACGCGCGATGACGGCGGCATCAACAACTACGGCGGAGCGAATCGGAATTGGCAGGGACTTACTCATCCTTTTCCTCATCCGCCCCATGGCTGAAGGCCAGCCAGCAACCAACGGCGATTCCTGCCAAGATGACCAATCCTAGAAGCGAAATGCCCAGGCCTGATCACGACTTGATATCCCGCATGTGAAAGTGCGTCACCCCGATGATGAAGGCCGTCACGTTCACGGCCACCAGCACGCACAAGGACTCCGCAATCTGCGCCACCTGCATCGGCTTGCTGAACACCAGAATCCACGCCCGGAAATGATGCGTGATGGCGAACTCCTTCCAGTCCGCGAAGAACGGCATCCCTTCCATCACCACACTGAGCATCAGAAAAGAAAGCGCGAGGATCGTCGCCGCCGCCGGCTTCATGTTGAAGCACGAGAACATGAACGCGAGACTGAGCATCGTACAGGCGTTGATGGCGAGTACCACATGCGCCAATGCGTATAACTTTAAGCCCTCCGAAGCATCCAAAACGCTGAAAATCGTCTGCGCGCCCGGCACGGGAATGAAGATGAACATCCCCTTCCACTCGAACCAGCACCGCGCGAAAAAAAGCGCCATCACGCCCAGCGAGATGACGAGAATTGCCGCGAAAATCACTCCCGTAAGCCACTTGGTGAAGAGCAGCCGGAAACGAGAAATGGGCCGCGAAAGGATCATCCGCAGCGTGCCATCCTCGGCCTCTTTCGCCACGAGGTCGCCGCCCACGAGCATCACATAAAGCGGCATGAGCAGGATGATTTGCGGGATCAACATCAGCACGGCCACAGTCAGCGCCGAGATGAAGTCGCGCGCATCATAACCATTGCCTTCGAGCAAGTGCGCCGTGCCCTTGCTCCAGTTCGAGTAGCGGAAGGCCAGCAGCATCGCATTCTGCGCGATCAGGAAGACGCCAAAGCCGATGTACGTGCGCTTCTTGCCGAAGAGCTTGGCCAGTTCGCTGCGGAGTTGGAGGAAAAACATGACGCGGATATCGAGGGTCGCGGGTCGAGGGACTAGGGCTTCGGGGCCCGGCTGTCCTGCATCAGATTTAGATAGAAGTTCTCCAAGGTCTCCTCTTCCGGCGCAATCTCGAAGACCGGGATGTCCAGTGCCACGAGCCGGCGGACGAGGGCATCGGTCTTCACGCCGTCGGACAACGCGACGAGCGAACCGTTGCGCGTGTCGGTGATCAGCTTTTCGGATTGCAGGCTCGCGGTGGCCCGGGTGAAGTCGCCGACCTTGAGCCGCACCCACTGCTTGGTCTGCTTCGCCTCCGCCAGCGTCCCCTCAAAGACCTTGCGACCCTGGTTGACGACTGCGATGCGGGTGCAGAGCTGTTCGACTTCGTTGAGCAAGTGCGAGGAGAGCAGGATGGTGAGGCCGAGTTCCTTTTGCAGCCTTTGAATGGTCAGGCGCATCTCGTGGATGCCCTCGGGATCAAGACCGTCACTGGGCTCATCAAGGATGAGCAGCTCGGGATCGGGCAGAAGCGCCTGCGCGAGGGCGAGCCGCGTCCGCATGCCGTGGGAATACTTGCTGACCTTGTCGCGCTCGCGCCCGGTGAGCCCGACCCATTCGACGATCTTTTTGATGCGTGCGGGCGGCGTGGGGGCGGTGTAGTGACTGAGGATTTCCAAGTTCTTCCAACCGCTGAGATAGTCATAGAAGACCGGCGTCTCGAAGATCGCTCCGACGCGGTGCAGGGCTTTGGCGCGATGCCGCGTGATGTCGTGCCCGCAGATGCGCAGCTCCCCCGTCGTGGGCCAGACCTGCCCCAGCATCATGCCGATGCTCGTGCTTTTGCCGGCGCCGTTGTGACCGAGGAGGCCGAAGATTTCGCCCCGCGGAACCACCAGATCGAGGTCCCGCACCGCCCATCGTTCGCCAAAGATTTTGCTGACACCCCGCAGCTCAATCACAGCGTGCCCCCCATTTCGAGGAGCTTGTTGATGTGGCCGTCGGCGTAGATGAAGTTCACTTCCTTGCCCACGCCCCGGTCCCGGTGGAAGTTGTCCTTGTCGTAGAAGACTGGGATCACGTGCTGGCCGAAGGCGATGTTCATTACCACGAGCCGGTCGGCATCCTGGCCATTGAGCAGGGAGTTCCACGCGTAGCTCGTACCGGTTTGGAGGAAAATGTCGAGCCGGTCCGAGGGACACCGCCAAACGTTCGAGTTGCCGCCCGTGTAGGTCATGAGCACGGCATCCGGGGCCGGCAACGGTACGGTATTCGTCGCCGGCACGGAGTTGTTGCCGAGCAAGGCATCGCGCATGAAGGGCAGGCGGTTGTTGTTGTCCTGCACGTATAGCTGGAGGCCCGTGCCGAGCTGGCGTAGGTTGTTCAAACAGACGGTGCCGCGTCCGCCTTCCTTGGCCTTGCTCATCACCGGCAGCAACAGCCCGGCCAGAATGGCGATGATGGCGATGACGACGAGCAGTTCAATCAGGGTAAACGCCGCAGGGGCGGGGCGGACCGAAGGGCGACCAGTGAAGTAACGCATAACTCACCTTACCGGGCGCATATGACGCCCGCTTTCCATCTGCCGTTGAATCTCTTCCAAAAGGGGGGCCAGCTCGGCCTTGGTCTGCGCCGAGCTTTGCGAATAGAATGCCCCCAGTCCGGCGGCGGCGGCCCGCTTTTCCAGCTCGGGACTGAGCGGCGGTGGCGCATCCCCACCGGGACCGCGTCCGCCATTGGCCGGATCGTCGCGTGCTTCCCGCAGGCGCTTCACGCTGTCGGTGATGGCCTTCTGCCGCTTCTCCGGAGGCAGCTGCTCAAACGCGGTGAGCATCTGTTTCACGCCCGTCGGCAGGGTGGCCGCAATGAAATCGCCCTTTTCCTGGTCGTTCATTTCCTTGAACCACCGGTCCCACTCGCGGTCCATGCGCGCATTGCGGCGGTCTTCGGGGGACAACTGGTTCAGGTCATCGGCCAGCTTTCTGAGGGCCTTGGCGCGCGCGTCACCTTGCAGTTTGGCCAGATCTGTTTTCGCCAGGTAGGCCCGTACTTTTTCGCTCGTTACCTTGGCGTTCTTGGCGATGAGATAGCCGCCAAACGCCAGCACCCAGACCCCGACCAGCACAGCGGCGGCGATCACCAGTGGTTTTTGACGCGGATTCATGGCTGGCGGGAGCGTACCGGACCCCGGTCGGTTAGCCAAGTTTGTTTCACGCAGGCCTTTTTTGGAAAGTTATTCACAGGGGGTGACATGCAAAAAACCAGTATCCACTGCGTTTTTCTGCTTGCGCCCCCCTGCCCTGATGGCTTCCATTACCAATAAGTCGCAAGTCGGACTAGCTAACCAGTTAAGATAAACATTCAACACAACCAAAAACACACGTATGGCCAAAGCCCTCTCCAAGTCCCAAATCGCCTCTGAAGTCGCCACGAAAGCCGAGATTTCCAAGAAACAGGCCGCTGGCATCCTCGAGCACCTTGCCGAACTCGCCTACAAGAACGCGAAGAACAGCTTCACGCTCCCCGGCATCGGCAAGCTCGTCCTCGTCAACCGCAAGGCCCGCGTGGGTCGTAATCCCGCCACCGGTGCGACGATCAACATCCCGGCCAAGAAGGTCGTGAAGTTCCGCGTGGCCAAGGCCGCGAAGGACGCGATCCTCGGACCTAAGGCTGCCGCGAAGGCACCCGCCGCGAAGAAGTAATTGATCCCTTCCCCCAAAGCACCCCGGTTCGCCGGGGTGCTTTTTTATTGCCCCGATTGACCGCGCTCAGGCTTTGAGCCGGTAAAACTCGGTCGCGTTCCCACCAAAAAACTTCGTCCTCACCTCCGTCGGCAGACTGCGCACGTAGTCGTCTGCGAGCCGGTGCACCTGCCCGTAGTTGCCCGCCAGGGTGCAGACCGGCCAGTCCGTCCCGAACATTAATCGTTCGGGACCAAAGCTCGTAAAAACCACATCAAGATAAGGCCGGAAATCCTCCGCCTGCCAGCCGTCCCACTTCGCTTCCGTGACCATGCCGGAAACCTTGCACCACACGTTGGGGGCCAGCGCCAGTTCCCGGATTTGCTCGCGCCAGGGGGAGATCGTGCCGTCCCGGATGAACGGCTTGGCGATGTGATCGAGCACGAAGCGTTGGTCCGGGAAATTCGCCGCGAGCCGGATGGCGGCGGGCAACTGCTTGGGAAAAACCAGCAGGTCGTACGCGAGATTGAACTGCCGCAGCTTTCCGATGCCCCGCTGAAACGCAGGCCGCAGCATGAAGTTGTCATCCGGCTCATCCTGCACGACATGCCGCACACCAACGAAACGCGGGTGCTTCGCGAGTTCCCCGAGCTGTTCCTCCACCCGCTCGCTCTGCAAATCCACCCAGCCCACCACGCCCTTGACGTACGGATAAGCGTCGGCCAGCGAAAGCAGCCACTGCGCTTCGGCGACCGTCTGCTGGGCCTGCACAGCCACGCAGCCATCCAAGCCGACCTTGGCCATCTCGCGCTCCAGATCAGGCGGGAGATAGTCGCGGCGGATGGGCCACTCGGGTTTCATCCACGGGTACTCGGCAGCGGTGTAACGCCAGAAATGCTGATGGGAATCTATGTTCATGTCTATTTGAGGACAAACTCCACGTCGCACCGGTAGCCCGGCGTCAGGTCCAGTTCGCGCCGGTGTGCGCGGGCCGCAGGGTCGTGCCAACGGCCGAACTGAAGCAGTTCCTCCAACGACGCCCGGCGCACGCGCCGCCACTCCGGCGGCAGCACGGGCAGGTCGAGGTCGAGGTCAGGAACAAGATTCACAGGAGCACGAATTCCACGGGACATTGGGCGGCACGTCGCTGCCGGACGCGTTCGGGAGAGGAGTTGCGGAACCGCAAATTCGCCTCGCACCGGAGCAGCATCGCCTCCGGTCCTACCAGCGTTTGTGGCCAGTTGGCGTCGGAGTTCACGGGGAACTCCAGCTCGGGTGCCGGAAACGGCATTGGATCGACTGCCGCCCCGTTATCAGGAGCAGGCGAGAAGAACTTTTCGATGCATGTCAGGCGGTCCATATTGGGCAAACAATGTGTGCATTTCGGGGCTGTTCAAGTCCAGCCGTTGCCGTTGCACCAATTCTACCACATCCAGAAAATCGCGGATCTGCCGGTGTTTCCCGCCGTGCTTCAATGCGTGCAGCTTTAACGCCACCAGGTGTGCAGGGCTCGGGATGCGCCACTGCTCACCCCACAGCTCAATTGACTGGCTTGCCGCGCGCATTTTTCCAAAGGTCGGGTCGTTCACAATCATGACATCCACTGCCCACGCATCGTCTGCCGGCGGATTGAACTGCATGAAGTTCCCACCGTCGTGGAACACTGTATATCCGTGGCACTTTAGCAGTTCCTGCCACTTTGCAAGTTGTTCGCGCCGCACCATCAAATCCAAGTCCGCCGTCTCGCGCTCGACACCATAGGCAATGATCGCATTGCCACCAATGAGCAGGAACTCAAGCCCCTGCACAGCGGCGTCATCCCGTATGGCGGCTAGCTGGCTCATGTATCCGCGTTACAGCCCCGCATCCCAGTCCACATTGTTCTCCTGCTTGCCCACGCGCCACAGCACATTTTTCGTCGGCTCCAACAACTGCATCACCTCGGCGATCAGCGCGAGGTCCACCGGCTCGTTCATCCACTGGAGTTGCTTGGCCATGTTGTCCGGGTTCGCCGTGCCGGGGACGGTCGTGGCGATGTCCACGTTTTGCAGGCAGAACTGCAACGCCAGCTTGGCGATGTCCACGCCCTTCGCATCGCAGAATTCCACGGCCTTGCGGCATTGCGCCTTGAGCGACTCCGGCGCGTGATGCCACGTCGGCAACGGCTGGCGCGTGAGCAGCCGCTCGCTGAAGGGCGACGCGCTCATGATGCCCACACCCTTGGCCTTCAGATAGGGAATCAGGCCCAGCAACGACGTGTTGTTCATCGAGTAGTGGCAGTAGCTCAACATGCAGTCCAGCTCGGTACGGTCGAGGATATAACGAAAGATGTTCAGCGGAAACCCGGTCACGCCGATGAATCGGATCTTCCCCTGCTCGCGAGCCTTGCGCAGCGCGGGCAGCGCCTCGTCCACCACCTGCTGCATGTCACCAAACTCGATGTCATGGCACTGCATGATGTCAATGTGATCCACGCCCATGCGTTGCAGGCTCTCGTCCACGCTGCGCAGGATGCGGTCGTAGCTGAAGTCAAAGCCCGCGACATCGTACCGCCCGCACTTCGTTCCGAGGATGAACCGGTCGCGCGCAATGTCCTTGAACGCCCGGCCCAGCACCTGCTCGGACAACGTGCGCCCGTAGTAAGGTGACGTGTCGATGAAGTTCACGCCGCCATCCAACGCCACATGCAACGAGCGGATGGCCCGCGCCTCGTCCGTGGCATTGCCGTATTCGTTGCCGAGCGACGCCGCGCCGTAGCTGACGACGGAGAGGTTCAGGCCGGTCTGGCCAAGGGGGCGGTATTGCATGGAAGGAATTTGGTTTGTTGTTGCGCCGAAATTCTAGGCGGCGTTTCCCCGCTGGTGCAACGCAAACTTCCACTCGCGGCCCGGAGCGCGACCGTGTCGCAGGCCAGTCGCAGCAACGTACGGGGCGCTTTCCTCTCCCTCTCCCCCATCGGGGGAGAGGGCCTGGGTTAGGGGCAAGACTTCCAACAGCTCGGCACTTTTAGGAATTCAATCATGGTTTACGTCCGCGCGAAACCACTCCCCGCTACGACTACTTCGCAGCACACCCCATCCCCATGAACCGAGGTTTTGGCAGGAAAATTAGGGGCAGGAAAATTGGGAGTAAAAATCTGCCTGCCCTTAATTTTCCAGCCCTCAATCCAGCTCGTCCGCCGTGGTTCAAGGGTTCAAAGCGCGAACTTTTCGTTAGGAGAATTCTCACTCTAACCCTCTCCTCCGATGGGGGAGAGGAAACTCGCGTTCGTACTTCAGAACCGTTCGCCCAACTGAGAAGCTTTTGTGGCCAGGTTCGATCTAGAATACGCTTCACGTCTGTCCCACCTCTGCGCCTTTCCCGTCTCTGCGGTGCTTCCCCCCAAGGGCTCCGCAGAGTTTCAAGAACTCCCCTTGATGGCCGGCTCACGTACTCACGTCAGACCCTGAGCACATGAACCTCCCGTTGTTCTCGCCAGCCATGAGCCGGCGCTCGTTCATCACGGCCTCCACCACGGGGCTGGCGGGCTTGAGCTTTGGGAATGCGGCCTTCGGTTCCACCAACGCCACACCGCGCAAGCGTCCGGCGAAGTCCACCATCCTCTTCTTCCTCTGTGGCGGCTCCTCCCACATCGACATGTGGGACATGAAACCCGACGCGCCGAGGGAGTATCGCGGCGACTTCAAACCCATCGCGACCTCCGCCCCCGGCGTGAACATCTGCGAGCACCTGCCGCTCACCGCCAAGCAGGGCCATCACCTCGCCATCGTCAACGGCCTCACGGACTACGGCCGCGCCACCGGCGATCACCACGCCGGTTACTACTACAATCTCACCGGCCACGCGCCCGACGACACCTTCCGCCGCGAGGGCAACGACCGCCGACCCTACCCTACCGACTGGCCGCACATAGGCTGCGTCATCGGCACGAAACGCCCGCCGCACCCGAAGATGCCGCAGGTCATCACCCTGCCCTACCGGCCGAGCAAGGCCCCTTACACGCGGCCCGGCCAGTTCGCCGGCCGGCTCGGCATGGAGTTCGATCCCTTCTTCGTCGCCGGCAGCCGCGATCAACCCCTGCGCTTCACCGCGCCCACGTTGACAATGGATGCCGGCGTCTCCGCCGGACGCATGGGCGACCGGCGGGCGTTGCTCGATGCCGTCAACGCCGCGCGACGCGACCTGGACCACGAGGCCATCGTCAATAACTACGTCCGCCAACAGGAGAAGGCCTTCTCCCTCCTCGCCTCCAGCGCGGCAGCGGGCGCGTTTGACATCGCCACGGAAAAGCCCGCGACCCTGGAGCGCTACGGCCAGACCATCAACGGCACCAGCCTCGTGATGGCCCGGCGGCTCGTCGAAGCGGGTGTGCCCTTCGTGACCGTTTTCTGGGCGGAGGACGACGAATCCGTGGCCCAAAAGTGCCTCAGCGGTGGCGGCTGGGACACGCACGGCAACAACTTCGCCTGCCTCAAGGAAAACTTGCTTCCGGAATTCGACCGGGGCTTCTCCGCCCTCGTGGAGGATTTACACCAGCGCGGCCTGCTCGACTCCACGCTGCTGCTGGTGACCAGCGAGATGGGCCGCAAACCCAAGATCGGCGACCCGCGCACGCGCGGAAAAGTTGCCGCTGGACGCGACCACTGGACCGCCTGCATGAGCGTGGTGATGGCTGGCGGCGGCATCCAGGGCGGCCAAGTGTACGGCAAGACGGACCCGCTGGGCCAGTATCCCGCCGAGAATCCCGTCGGCCCCGAGGACATCGCCAAGACCGTCTATCACGCCATGGGCATCGACAACCTCGAAGCCATGGACCTCCAAGGCCGGCCCTACAACCTCCTCGAAGACGGCCGCGCGCTGACCTCACTGTTCGGCTAGTGGGGCAGGCTTCCAGCCTGTCTCAGCGGGGATCTTGCCGGGACCCAGCGAATCGGCCTCATTCGTAATTTGCGCAGCAGCGCGTGCGACCGTCGTGGCCTGCTGAAGTAGTTCTCCAACACGTACCGGGGCGACGGGACGCGCGTCAGCGTCTTGGACTGCGGCGGCCCTCCGCCGCTTTTGATGGCACCGGAGAACTCCACGCCACGGCGAAAACGCCAGCGGACTGCGTACTCCAAGACCTCGCGGACGCCCACAACGCGGGAGTTGTCCGTATCGAGGAGCGAACCAAGTTCGCTGACACTGCACCTCGCTGTTAGATTGTACCCCGCACCAAAATCGCCACACTCCCGCCGATGCAACTCAACCTAACGGACCATGTCGCTGTCATCACCGGCGGAGCCAGCGGCATCGGGCGCTCCATTGCCGAACTCTTCGCCAGCGAAGGCTGCAAGGTCGCGCTGTGGGACGTCTCACCGGGCGTCAGTGACGTTGCCCGCGAACTCGCCGCCACGCACCAAACCACGGCGTTGGGCTGCGTCGTGGATGTGACACGGCGCGAGACCATCGAAGCCGCGCGGCTGGCTACTGAAGCGCAGCTTGGCCCCATCGAGCACATTATCCACGCCGCTGCCATCGGTTCCGGCAAGTTCGGCTTTCCCTTCACCAACCTCACGCCGGCCGACTGGCCGCGCGTCTTCGAAGTGAACGTCATGGGCATGGTAAACCTCGCGCATGTGGTCGCGCCGGGGCTCATGGAGCGACGGCGTGGCACGCTGGTCTTCCTGGCGTCCGTGGCCGGTCAGATCGGGTCGCAGACCGACCCGCCCTACAGCGCGTCGAAGGCGGCGAACATCAACTTCGCCCAATGCCTTGCCAAGGACCTCGCCCCGCACGGCGTCCGCGTGAACACCGTCTGTCCTGGCATGGTGAAAACGCCCTTGAACGAATCCGTCTGGCGCGCGTGGCACGACCAGCAGCCCCCGGACAAACGCCGCACCTATGAGGAATGGGCCGGCGACAAAATCCGCGCGATCATCCCGCTGGGCCGCTGGCAATCCCCCGAGGACATCGCGAACATGGTGGTCTTCCTCTCCTCCGACCGCACCGCCCAGGTCACCGGCCAGACCCTCAACGTGGACGGCGGGTTTGTGATGCACTGGTAGCAGCGAGCCCAAAAGCAGTATGCTGGCTGGCAGGGCGAGAAGGCAGATAGAAACCCAGAAAGGCGGCCAGTAACCGAGGCGAGGGAGTTGACACCGCAGAGGCGGGACGGACGCAGAGAAATGCCCGACGCAGGTTGCGATCTCTGCGCTTTTCCCGTCTCTGCGGTGCCAATTTCTCGCAACCTCGGATCAGGCAAAAATGTCGTTCACCACATGGCCCGCGACATCCGTGAGCCGGAAATCACGACCGGCCTGGCGGAAGGTGAGGCGTTCGTGGTCCATGCCCAGCAGGGCAAGGAGCGTGGCGTGCAGGTCGTGGATGTGAATCTTGTTCTCGGCGGCGAACCAGCCGTAGTCGTCGGTCGCGCCGTAGGCGATGCCGGGCTTCACGCCGCCACCGGCCAGCCACATGGTGAAGCCTTCAGGGTTGTGATCGCGCCCGTCGCGTCCGCCTTGCGCGGCGGGGGTGCGGCCAAACTCGCCCCCCCAGAGGACGAGCGTGTCCTGCAACAGGCCACGGGCTTTCAAGTCTTTC
The DNA here is from genome assembly GCA_009924135.1 of Pseudomonadota bacterium. Taxonomy (GTDB): domain Bacteria; phylum Verrucomicrobiota; class Verrucomicrobiia; order Limisphaerales; family SXTU01; genus SXTU01. Next base: position 38,880 of record RFSE01000008.1, read on the forward strand.
AACAGCCCGGCGATGGGACGGTCCACCTCGGCAGCATTCTTCGAGTGGCCTTTGCGCAGGTTGCCGTGCTGGTCCCATTGCACGTCGGCATCGCTATGGGAGACCTGAATGAAGCGCACGCCGCGCTCGGCGAACCGCCGGGCCATGAGGCATTGGCGGCCAAAGTTTTCGGTCACCTTGTCATCCAGGCCGTAGAGCCGCTTCGTCGCCTCGGTCTCGCGGGACAAGTCCTGCGCCTCGGGCATGGCCATCTGCATGCGGAAGGCCAGTTCGAAGGAGTTGAGCCGGCCTTCGAGCGCCTGGTTCGGGCCGGACTGCGCCAGGTGGTCGCGGTTCATCGCGGCGAGCAGGTCGAGCTGCTGGCGTTGTTCACCGGGCGCGAGGCGCGGGGTGATGTAGCGCACCAATGCCTTGTCCGAGGGAACGGCGGCATTGCCAATGGGCGTGCCCTGCGTCCACGCAGGCAGGAAGGCCGCGCCCCAGTTGTTCACGCCGCCGTGCGCGAGCGTGGGGCAGATGGTGATGAAGCCGGGCAGGTTCTGGTTCTCCGAGCCGAGCCCGTAGTTAACCCAGGCCCCCATGCTGGGGCGGACAAAGTTGTCACTGCCGGTGTGGAGCTTGAGCAGCGCGCCGCCATGAGCGGGGTTCGTTCCATGGCAGGAGCGGAGGATGCAGAGGTCGTCAATGCACTGCGCGACGTGGGGGAACAACTCGCTGACCGGCAGGCCGGATTGACCGTAGTTCTGGAACTTCCACGGAGACTTGAGCAGCTCGGCGGTGGGCGCAAACTGCACGCGGGGTTTGGCCCCGGGAAAGGGTTTGCCGTCGTCGCGGTCCAGCAGCGGCTTGGGATCGAAACTGTCCACCTGCGACGGCCCGCCCTTCATGAACAGGAAGATGACGCGTTTGGCGCGCGGGACGATGTGCGGCTCCTTGGCGGCCGAAGGGTTGGAAACCGTTTCGGGTTTGGAGTTTGGAGTTTGGAGTTGCTCCGCCAGCAGGGACGATGCGGCGAGCCAGCCGAAGCCGACCGCCGAACGCTGGAGCGCGGCGCGGCGGCTGAAGAGGGCTGGTTGGATCGCAGGCTTCATGAACGAACAGTACCACTAAAGCTGACGCGGCCAAGGCGGGCTGTCATTCGATGGGAGTTTTACCACCCGCCGATTTGCACCGCAGAGGCGGGACGGACGCAGAGCAAGCACCGGAATAAATTCTGCGTCCTTCCCGTCTCTGCGGTGTATTTTCATGCCGACTCTTCCCGCCACGAAGCCAGCAGCGCAGTGTGAAGGCGCGTGAAGAGTGGAACGGAAGACATCACCGCTCCGTCCAGTTCAGTCACCGCGACCACCCCCACAGCACTTGATGTGAGAAAACAACCGTCGGCCCGGCAAAGGCGGGCCAAGTCCGCCACGGTTTCGTTGGCGGTGACGCCGAGCGCACGGCACAAGGCCAGCACGTCGGCCCGCGTCACGCCCGGCAACGCACCGGTCGTGAGCGGCGTCGTGTGCACGGTGTCGCCCTCGATCCAGAAGAGGTTCGCACTGGTGGCTTCGGTCACTTCGTCGCGGGGATTTAGGAGCAGGGCTTCATCGGCTCCGGCGGCTTCGGCTTCGGCGCGGGCAACGACTTGGAGGAGTTTGTTCGCGGTTTTGCACCCCGAGAGCCAGTCGCCGACGGGCAGGCGGAGCGAAGCCGTGCGGAGTTTGACGCACTTGGGCTCGGCGGTCAGAACGGGCGCGGGGTGCAGCGACATGATGAAGGTCGGCGCATCGGCCCCGCGCGGCGAGTAACCGCGTTCCCCGACACCCCGCGAAATGGTCAGGCGCAGGAGGGCGTCGGGCAATTGGTTGTGGTGGCTGAGATTGGCCGCGTTGGCGCGGAGGTATTCCGGCAGCCACGGCACGGTGAGATCAAGCCGCTGCAGGCCCAGAGCGAACCGCCGCCAGTGCGCGTCCCACCGCAGGGGCACGCCATTCATCACGCGCAACGTCTCGAACAGCCCGTCGCCGTAAAGAAACCCGCGGTCAAAGGCGGATACCACCGCCTGCTCTGCGGGCACAAACCGGCCATTAAAGAAGACCATCACGCGCCGTTTGTCCCGCAGGACCGGGGCGTTGGCAAGGGCGCAGGTTGCCACTCGGCTGGTAGGGCGAGACTCTGTCGAACCGTCGAAACCGCTCAGCGGTGCGAGCGAAGCGAGATTCCGGTTCAGGCACGGGCGTTGAGGATGCTCGCTTCGCTCGCGCCGACTCCCTCGGCAAATGGGGCTCGACGGAGTCTCGCCCTACCGGCGGCACCCGTCCGCCGAATGGTGTTTGACGCCGCCCCGTCGAAACGGTGCAATCGCGGCGAATTCCGATTGCTAAGAACACCGAGATGAATACGAACCGCCTGTCCCAACTTCTCCGCGTGAGCGCCGCCCTGCTCTGCCTCGCCGGGGCCGCCTCCGCCCAGACCCTCGTCCGTTACGAGTCGCAGCCCGGCAGCAAAATGCGCATCGACGGCACCTCGACCATTCACGACTGGCACTCCGAAAGCCAGCTCATCGGCGGCTTCATCGAACTGGACGCCGCATTGGTGGAAGCCCCGGACAAGGCCAAGCCCGGCAAGGTCGTTGCCAAGGGGGAGACCTTCGTGGCCGTCCGTTCGCTCAAGTGCAGCAGCGGCAAGGCCATGGACGCCGTGATGCAGGAAGCCATGAAGGAGAAGGAAAATCCGCGCATCGTCTTCAAGCTCGTCGAACTGACGCTCAAGGACGTGAAGGGCACGAGCGTCAACTTCGAGGCCAAAGGCACCCTGACCGTCTCCGGAGTGACGAAGGAAATCACCTTTCCCGTCACGATGCTCCGGCGGGTGGACCCGTCCCACGCCAGCTTCTCCGGCACGACGTCCGTGAAGATGACTGACTTCAAGATCACCCCGCCCGCCCCGACCGCCGCCATCGGCCTGATCAAAACCGGAGACGACGTGAAGCTGACCTTCGAGTGGGCCGTGGCCAAGAAATAAGCCGGCAAGGCATTGGCAGGACGCTTTCGGCGTGTTATTATACAGTTGATGAAAGCCCTCCTCGCAGCCCTGTGCGTCGTTTTGTCATCGGTGGTCTGGGATGCCCAGGCTCAGCCGGCCGTCGGCCTTCCGGCAATCAATACCCAGGCCCCCTTCCTCGCCGCCTCGCTTTCCGAGTTCTTCAGCGACACCCGGGCCTTCACCGCCGGGGTGGAATTGACCTTGCCCGCGCAGGAAGGCTCTGCCCCCATGAAACTGCCGTTCGGCGTCGCCATGGCGGACGGCAAAATGCGCTGGGAACTGAACCTCGCCAACGTCAAGAGTGCCGAACTGCCGCCGGAGTCGATCAAGGGTGTCCAAGACATGGGGCTGGACCGGATGTTCTTCATCTACCTGCCCGGCAAACCGCTCACGCTCGTATTCCCGGGCATGAAGTCCTACCTTGACCTGGCGTTGCCGAAGACCGACGGGGTGCAACAAGCGGCGCAGGAGAAAATCGGCCGGTTGGAAAAAAAAGAAGTAGGCCGGGAAATCATCGCCGGACAGCCGACGGTGAAATATGCCGTCAAGGTCCCTGGTGACGATGGCTCGGCCACCGTCTGGCAGGCCACCAATCTACAGAACCTGCCCATTAAAATCGGCATCACCAAGGACAAGCAGACCTACCAGCTTCAGTTGAGCAACGTTCGTCTCGGCCAGCCGAACGCGGCGTATTTTCAAGTGCCCGCCGGCCTGACCAAACAGACCGACATGAACGCAATTATGCAGGCAGCGGCCCTGAAATCCTTCGGCGGGATCACTGGCGGTTTGAAGTAGCTGGAACGCCAAACTGGACACAGGGCGCGCTCCCCTGCCCCTGGACCGTGGTTGATGGACCTCGGACGCCCACGTCCGCAGCGAATGTTGAGGTTGTACCGCAGGCGTCCTCGGCTGCGGACGTGGGCGCCCGAGCTCCTGCCGAAAGGCTGGTTCAAGGGCTGCAACCGCGAGGTTTGGTAACCCGTGGTTTCTCTCCCTGAAATGGGCGCATCTCGACACTGCCGCCGAGGAGCGAAAACTTCCGGAGCGCGGCTGTGTCGCGGAGACCAGCCGCAGCGGCTGCGTCTGGCCGGTGGCGTTGGGGCGTTCCACCCCCTCGGTATTCCAACGTTGCTGCGGCTGATTCCGCGCCGAGCGGGACACAGCCGCGCTCCGGGGGCTGTGGCAAGATACGCCCCCCCCTGGAACAACCGCACCGCGTTATTCTTGCCCACATGCGACCAAGCAGGCATTAACACCACATGAATTATGTCATGGCGGCGGTTATCGGCATCATCGGCGGAGTGACGAGCGGACTCTTTGGCGTCGGTGGCGGTGTGGTGATGGTCCCGGCCATGTTGTTTCTGCTCGGCTCGCAGGTCACGGACATCAAGCAAGCCATCGGCACCTCGCTCGCAGTCATTGTGCCCACGGCCATCGTCGGCTCCTGGCAGCACAACACGCGCGGCAACGTCATCTGGCCCGTGGTGTTCACCCTCATACCGACGGCGTTGATCGGCGGTTTCGCCGGTGCGTGGCTCACGACGAAGATTCCCGCTGACGACCTTAAGAAGATGTTCGGTGGTTTCCTCCTGCTGGTGGGCGGCAAACTGCTCTTCTTCAAGTGAAACCTGTTCCCATCATCCGGCAGACAGCCTGGGGCTTGGCCTTGGCGTGCGGCGGCCTGATGATGAGCGGCCAATCCTTCGCGGCCCCGGGGATCAAGGCGGCCGACTGCGCCTTCTTCTTCGACTTCCAATCGCTGTCGGCCGACGTACGTCTGGAACACGGAGCCCGCCACGTTCCGCGTCCCGGCGGGGGCGCGCTGGAGTTCACCACCGCCCTCCAGTTTGCCGAAATCACCCGGCCGCTGAAACTCGACGGCGTTACTTCCGCCTCGGTCGGTGGCTGGTTTTTCCTGCGCCGAAGCGGCGAGCAGTGCTTCTTCTTTCGCGGTTTACCGGAGACCGGTTCACAGGGAGAACGCCTTTTTCGGCCGGCCACGAACTGGGTCAACTTCCTGCTCGGCACCGACCAGCATGGTTTCTTCATGGGCACGATCAATGGCAACGGCTCCATGCCCTTCCCACACGTAGCGCTAATCGAGCCGGTAATCAACGCATGGCATCAACTGGTCGTGACCAAGACAGCGGACGGGTTTCAAAAGTTCCACCACAACGGCGTGCTGGTGCATTCCGATCATGCCTCGGCCTGGGCCCCAAAGGTCTGGCCGTTTCGCGATACCGAGCCCGGCGCGCCGGTGCGCCTCGCGATGCCGCTGGGCGGCCTCATCGGCGAGGCGTGGGTGTTGTCGCGCGAAGTGACAGAAGCGGAGGTGCAAGCCGACTTCGAGACCAAGCGGGGGCGTTACCATCCGGCGCTGCCGGGCACTCCAGTGGAACTACGGACGATGAACGCGCATCACGCGGCGGGCCTGTGGCGTGAGCCGGTCACGGCGCAGACCTGGCCCAAGGAACAAGCCCGCATCCAAGCGGGCGTGATGAAAGTACTCGGTCCTTTCCCTACGGAGAAAGTTCCATTGGAACCACTGACCTTGTCGGAAGAAGATTGCGGGACCTATGTCCGACGGAAGGTTTCGTTTCAGGTGCAGCCGGATGACCGCATGCCGGCCTGGTTGCTGGTGCCCAAGTCCCTGTTGAATCGCCCAACATCGGCAAAAGCTCCGGCGATCATCTGCTTCTACGGCACGACCAGCGGGGCCGGCAAGGACACCACCGTCGGCTTGAGCGGACCGAAGCCGGGCACGCCGCCGCTGAAGAACCGGGCGTTCGCCCTGGACATGGTTGCGGCCGGCTTCGTGGCTCTGGCACCGGATTATCTGCGCGACGGCGAACGCGTGCCGAAGAGCGGACGGCCTTACGACACGACGGACTTCTACGCGCAGTTCCCCGACTGGAGCATCCACGGCAAGGACACCTGGGACACGCAACGCGCCGTGGACTACCTGCAAACCCTCCCGTTCGTGGATGGCTCATCCATTGGCATGGTTGGGCACAGCTACGGCGGGCACAGCACCATTTTCACAACTGCACTGGAGCCGCGCATCAAGGCCGCCGTCGCGAGCGGTCCCGTCTCGGACTTTCTCCAACACGGCCAGCACTGGGCCGTGCCCAAGGGCGGCGGTAGCAGCCAGTCGCTGCCCGCCATGAGGCCGTATGTGCTCGACCCCACGCTGCCGCTGCCGGTGACCTTTTACGAGTGGACCACGCTGATCGCGCCCCGGCCGTTGCTGGTCTTCCAGGCGGTCGGCGAGCGGCGGCCCATGGAGGAGGAGAACCATGCGGCCGTCGCAACGGTCTATGGGGACTTGGGCGCAAGTGACCGGGTACGGTACCTGTGGTGCGCCGGCGATCACGACTTTCCCCCGGTGGCCAGGCAGACGGCGGTGGAGTGGTTTCGCCAGTGGCTGAGGCCGGGGGAGAAATGAACCCGCGCTCTTGTCAAACGCCCGGTCCACGGACAGACTGGCTGCAATGAAGAATGCTCCATTGATAGTTGGCTGTATCATCGGCGCTGTGCTGGCGATGGGAGCGCTTTTCTTTGTCCGGGTCAGCGTCACTCCTACTCCGGTGGCTCCGCCGGCACCGGTCGTCACTACTTCTCCCATCGCGCCTGCGCCGGCGAACACCAACCGCCAGGTCTTCTTCGTCAAAGGCTTCGTGAAGGAACTCAAGCCCGACGGCCGCACTGTGGTCGTGGACCACGAGGAAATCCCCAATTACATGGCGAAGATGACCATGCCGTTCAAGGTGCGCACCACCAACGAACTCGCCGGCCTGGGCACCAACGACCAGATCCACTTCCGTCTGAACGTCGCCGAGTACGAGAGCTGGATCGACCAGGTGACGAAGACCGGCAAGGCCGCCACTCCGGCCGCCGACCCTACTCGCAAGGATTTCCGCCTCGTGCGCGAAGTGGAGGTGCTGAAAGTGGGCGACGCGCTGCCCGACTACCCGCTCACCAACCACCTTGGCCAGCCGTTCCACACTTCACAATTCAAGGGCCAGGCCCTCGCCCTCACCTTCATCTTCACGCTGTGTCCCATGCCGGACTTCTGCCCGCGCATGAGCCTGCGCTTCGCCGAGGCCACGAAACTGCTGAGACAACTCCCCAACGCCCCGACCAACTATCACCTGCTGTCCGTTTCCTTCGATGTCCAGCGCGACACGCCCGCCGTCCTGCAAAATTACGCGAACATGGTGAAAGCCCAGCACGGGGCCGACCTGAGCCGCTGGACCTTCGCCACCGGGGCGCTGATTGAGATCGACGATCTCACCGAGCGTTTCGGCCTGACCTTCGCGCGTGACAAAGACAGCTTCATGTTCAACCACAACCTCCGCACCGTGGTCATCGACGCCTCCGGCAAGGTGCACAAGATCTTCATCGGCAACGACTGGAAAGCCGACGCCCTCGTGGAGGAACTGGTCAAAGCCGCGCAGGTGAAGTGACCCCGCGCTCCCACGGTCGCTGACGCTGCGCTAGCACATAGCCACCCCGTGTGACTCGCAACCCGAAGGTTGCGACTACGATGCCGCTCGCCTCGTACCGGAACGCCGGTCTCCGACCCGGCGCGTTCAGGCCCGAACCAGTAGCCCAACGGTAGAGAAGCGCACTGAGCAATTCGCAGCGAAACCGCCTCATCCCCTGCGCTCCAGAAGCCCGACACTCATTTCCACAATTGGACCGGTGAACGCCAAGACGCAAGGGCGCAGAGACGCAAAGCCGAGTGGCGTTGTACAATCACCTGCGGTTATCGAAACGCTCAACTAGCTTCGCAACTCATCCCGCTTTTCTCCGCGTCTTAGCGCCCTTGCGTCTTGGCGTCAAAAACGGGGTCCTGACTACCAGCGCGCCGGGTCGGAGACCGACGCTCCAGTTCAGGCGGCGGGCGCGCCGGGTGCCGGCGTTTCCTTCTTCACCGCCGCCTTCACTTCGATGTGCAGGTCGCGGAGTTGCCGGGCGGAGACGGCGCTCGGCGAATCGGTCATCAAGCAGACGCCCTTGGCGGTCTTCGGGAAGGCGATGACGTCGCGGATGCTCGAGGTGCCGCAGAGGATCGCGATCAGGCGGTCGAAGCCCAGGGCGATGCCGCCGTGCGGAGGCGCGCCGTACTTGAAGGCTTCCAGCATGTAGCCGAAGCGCAGCTTGGTCTCGTCGGGCGGAATCGCGAGCAGTTCCTCGAAGATGGTCTTCTGCACGTCGGGCTGGTGGATGCGGATGGAGCCGCCGCCGAGTTCCACGCCGTTGACCACGATGTCGTAGTGCTGGCCGCGCACCTTCTTCGGATCGGACTTGAGGAGCGGGATGTCCTCGGTCACGGGCGCGGTGAAGGGATGGTGGCTGGAGTACCAGCGGTTCAGCTCGCGGTCGAAGCCCAGCAGCGGGAACTCGATGACCCAGAGGAAGTTGAACTGGTCGGCCGGGATGACGAGCTTGCCCTGCGTCTTGAGCACGTCGGCGCAGTAGAGGCGGATCTTGCCGAGAATTTCGCAGGCGTTGAGCCACTGGTCGGCGGCGAAGAGGATCAAGTCGCCTTCCTCGATCGCCAGCTTGGTCTTGAGCGCGGTCTTTTCGGCCTCGCTGAAGAACTTCACGATGGGTGATTTCCAGTCGCCGTTCTCCACCTTGATGTAGGCCAGGCCCTTCGCGCCAAAGCTCTTGGCGTACTCGGTCATGGTCTCGATCTGGCCCTGCGTCGCGCCGGCCATGCCCTTGGCGTTCATGGCCTTGACCACGCCGCCGTTGGCGATGGCCCCGGAGAACACCTTGAACGTGCTCGCGCGGAAGTCCTCGGTGAAGTCCACGAGTTCCATGCCGAAACGCGTGTCCGGCTTGTCGATGCCGTAGCGGTTGAGGGCTTCCTCGAAGCTGATGCGCTTGAAGGGCGTGGGGATGTCGATGTTGAGCGCGGTCTTCCACACGCGCTTGAGCAGGCCCTCGATGAGCGCGTAGATGTCCTCGCGCTCGATGAAGCTCATCTCGATGTCCACCTGCGTGAACTCGGGCTGGCGGTCGGCGCGGAGGTCCTCGTCGCGGTAGCAGCGGGCGAGCTGGAAGTACCGCTCAATGCCGCTGACCATGAGGATCTGCTTGAACTGCTGGGGCGACTGCGGCAGCGCGTAGAACGTGCCGGGCTCGCGGCGGTTCGGCACGAGGAACTCGCGCGCACCCTCGGGCGTGGACTTGAAGAGCGTGGGGGTCTCGACTTCGAGGAAGCCCTGCTCGTCCATGAACACGCGCGTGGCCGTGGCGACCTTCGAGCGGACGCGGAGGTTGCGGGCCATCTCGGGCCGGCGAAGATCAAGGTAACGGTACTGGAGACGCAGCTCCTCGTTGACCTTGTTGGCGACCTCGGGATCGTCCACGGGGAACGGAAGGACCTCCGCGTGGTTGAGCACGGTGAGTTGCTTCACGAGCACTTCCACCTGGCCGGTGGCGATCTTGTCGTTGTTCGTGCCGGCGGGCCGGGCGCGGACCTTGCCGACGACCTCGATGACGGATTCGGCGTGCAGGTGCGTGGCGGTGTCAAAGACCTCCTTGGACAAGTCCTGGGGGTCGAACACCGTCTGCGTGCGGCCCTCGCGGTCGCGCAGGTCAATGAAGAGGACGCCGCCGAGATCGCGGCGGGAGTGGCACCAGCCGGTCAAAGTGACGGTCTGCCCGGCGTGCTCCGGGCGCAATTCGTTGCAGTGATGCGTGCGTTTCATGTGCGGTCAAAGGTCCGATCCAGCGGCCGACCGGCCACTGAAAGACGCTCACTTTGGCGGGAAGCAGGGCGCTTATCAAAGGAAAAAGCCGGGGAACGGGAAGGCTGGGAGGTCAGCTCAGTTTCGTGCACTCCGGAATGCCACTTGGGGAGCCTTCTCCCTTTGCGGAGCAAGGGGAGAAGGTGGCCGGAGGCCGGATGAGGGGTGAGGTAAGGCAAAAGGCAAACGTGCCGGTCCATGTCCACCCGGTGCGTGCGGGTTCACGGACGGGCCACGAAGCGCTTCCCTCTCCCAGCGGGAGAGGGTCAGGGTGAGGGAGAACGCGTACGAACAGACTGAACGCGACGGAAGACCAAAGAACACCGCCGCCGTTCTCCCTCACCTCAATGCTCTCCCGCTGGGAGAGGAGGCCCACTCGCCCGCGCCACATCCACCCGGTGCGTGCGGGTTTACGGGCAGGTCACGAAGCGATAGTGTCGGCAGGCATGGAGGACTCACACTTCAGTATTCGGTGTTCAGTGTAGTTTCGCCATCAATCCCGCCCCGGCTTACGGCTCCAGCGGCGGCTGGCTTGGTCTCGCCGAGCTTGCGTTTCTTGCCGCTAAAAACCCTGGACCCAACGTGCGCCAAAAGACTCAGCATCACGGTCGTCGTACCCATGGCCAGGAGCGGGTAGATGTTGGAGGAATCCCTTACGAAGCATCCGGCCAGCCAGGTTCCGGGCAAATGAATGACATAAACGAAGCCGGTAACATTGCGAACTGGACCGCAGGGGCCGAAGGGGCCGCTCACGACGTAAACCACGGTAATCAAACACAACAGGAATTCGACGATCAACCCGGTCCTGATCGCCCGCCAAATGGTTTCAAAATCAGCCATAAGCCAGCCCTTGGCCGCCTTGGCCGTAAGTCGGCTGCCATACCTCACAGAATCCATGGCTGCAAATTAATCCCGGTTACCGCTTCCATCAAGAGTGGTTTCGGAAGCGCGATTTCTGCCTTTTCGGTTCCTTTCGATTCGAAAGTTAAAAACAGCGCTTGCCAAGTGGCCGCCCGTTTGTAAGCTACGCGCCCTTTGACATGAAAACGGAACTGCATCCGAAATACGAAGCCGCCGAATTCCGCTGCGCCTGTGGCAACGTGGTTCACACCCGCTCCACCCGCAAAAGCGTCCTGCTGGGCATCTGCAACGTCTGCCACCCGTTCTACACGGGCCAGCAGAAGTTCGTCGATACCGCCGGTCGCGTGGACAAATTCCAACAACGTGCCGCCAAGACGCAGGCTGCCCAGGCCGCCGTGGCCGACGCCGCCGCCGCGAAAAAGAAGAAGAAAATTTAGCTTCCCGGCCCGCCATCGCCCGCCTGGTCCACGCCCGGCGGGCGATTGCTTTTTGCAAGGCAAGTTGATGGTTGGGGAGTTGATAGTTGATAGTGGCGTTCGCCGCTCGGCCACCGACTCTCAACTCTCAACTCCCCAACTCTCAACTCCCCCATGGACCTGCGCCCGCATATCGAGAAGTTCCAGCGCCGCTTCGCGGAGGTGGAAGCCGCGTTGAGCGACCCCAAGGTCTTCGACGTGCCGGCCCGCGCGCAGGACTTGTCCCGCGAGTACGCGCGGCTCAAGGACCTGGTCGCCACCGGCGCGCAGTTCCTCAAGGCCCACCGTGAACTCGAGGAAAATCAGGCGCTGATCGCAGCCGAGCCGGACGATTCCGAGATGGCCATGATGGCCAAGGAAGAGGTGACGCGCCTCGAAGCCGACCTGAAGCGGCTCACCCTGGAAGTCCAGCGCGGCGTCCTGCCGCCGGATCCGACGGACTCCCGCAACACCATCGTCGAAATCCGCGCCGGAGCGGGCGGGGCGGAATCAGCCCTCTTCGCCGCCGACCTTTACCGGATGTTCACCCGCTACGCGGAAACGCACGGTTGGAAGGTCGAACCGATGGATTCCAGCCCGTCCGATCTGGGCGGCATGCGGGAAGTCATCTTCGGTGTGAACGGCCAGGACGTTTACAAGCGGCTCAAATACGAGAGCGGCGTGCATCGCGTCCAGCGCGTGCCGGCCACGGAAGCGCAGGGCCGCATCCACACCAGCACCTGCACGGTGGCGGTGTTGCCGGAAGCCGAGGAAGTGGACGTGGAAATCCGCCCCGAGGACCTGGACATCCAGGTCTGCCGCGCCGGTGGTCACGGTGGCCAGGGCGTCAACACGACCGACTCCGCCGTGCGCATCTTCCACAAGCCCACCGGCACGGAGGTGCGCTGCCAGGACGAACGCTCGCAGCTCAAGAACAAGGCCAAGGCGATGAAGGTGCTCCGTTCGCGCCTGCTCGAACGCAAGCTCGCCGACGAAAAGGCCAAGTACGACGCGCAACGCAGCTCCCAGGTCGGCACCGGCGAACGCAGCGAGAAGATCCGCACCTACAACTTCCCGCAGAACCGGGTCACCGACCACCGGATCGAACTGACCCTCTACAACCTCGCCAACGTGATCGAAGGCGACCTGGACGGAATCATCAACCCGTTGATGAATAATGATCTGGAACAGAAGCTGGCGGCGTTGCCGACTTAAATGGTCCAAAGTCCAAAGTCCAAGGTCCAAAGTCCAAAGTCGGCGTCCGGCTGCCATACCCGACTTTGGACTTTAGACTTTGGCCCTTGGACTACACGTTATGATTAAGGCTTTGATCTTCGATTGCGACGGCACCCTCGCCGATACCATGCCCCTGCACTGGCAGGCGTGGCGGGTGATTGCGGAACGGCACGGCATCCACTTCACCGAGGATCGCTTCTATTCGCTGGGCGGCGTACCTTCCCGGGACATTCTCAAGACGCTGCGCGAGGAGCAGGGCTTGAACTACGATCACCACGTGGTGTCGGTGGAGAAAGAACATGCCTTCATGCCGTTTCTCCCGACCGTGCGCAGCATCCCCGAAGTGGTGGCCATTGCGCGCGAACATCACGGGAAGCTGCCGATGGCCGTGGCCAGCGGCGGCAAGAAGCGCGTGGTCGAGGAGGTGCTGCGCCACCTCGACATCCACCACTGGTTTGGGGCCATCGTCACCAGCGAGGACGTGATCCGGCAGAAGCCGGCCCCGGACATCTTCCTGGAAGCCGCGCGCCGGCTGGGCGTGGAGCCGCAGTTCTGCCGGGCTTACGAGGACACCGATCTGGGCATGGAATCCATCCGCTCGGCGGGCATGGAAGCGGTGGACGTCCGGGCGTTCGTCAGCGCCGTTCGTTGAGCATTTTCTGGGCGCGGTCGATCTTCTCCTGCAGCGGCCGGCGCAGCGCGGGAAACATCTCCTGCATCCGCAGGTAAATCTGGCGGGCGGCGGCCCAGTCGCCCTGGCTTTCCCGGAGTTTGGCCAGGAAGAGGCCGGCCTCCCGGATCGCTCCCAGATTGCGGGATTCACCCGGTCGCAAATTCTTCTGATAAAAGACGTTGCTCCAGTTTTCCACCGCCTCCACCGGCCGGTTCTGCTTGGCCCGGACATCGCCCAACGCCACTTCAGCCAGCGAACGCGCTTCCGCCTCGGCCCCCGGCCAGTTCATGGCCTTCAGATAGGCCCCGGCCGCCAGTTCGAGTTCCTTGGCGTCCCCGTTTTTTGCCGCCCGTTGCAGATGACAGTTGCCGATCTGGCCCATCGCGTAGGCCGCCTGCCGGCTCGTCGGAAAATTGTTGGTGATGCGGTTGTAGGCGTTGATGGCGTCACCAAACGGGTCCACGCCAATGTTCACTCCGCCCTGGCTGGAACTCAAATACGTGTCACCCAGCGCAAAAAATGCTTCCGCCAGAATGTCCTTGGGAGTGCGCTGGTCATTGACCAGGCCAACGAAGTAGTTGGTCGCAGCCTGATAGCCCTGCTGTTCCCCCCGCGCCAGGGCCGCCCGGCCGGCGGACAACCGCGCCCGGTATTTCAACTCCCCATCCGGCCAGTTGGTATTTTGGAACACCAGTTGGTAACTGGCTTCCGCCTTGTCGTAGGCGTCCCCCTGGCTGAAGTAGTAGTCGCCCACGCGGTACTGCGCCCGCGGCGCGTTGACATGTGCCGGGAAGCGGACGACAAAATTGGTGAACAATGACAGGGCATTGGTTCCACCCGTCAAATCCGTGAACTCCGCCCGCAGGTATTCCACCTCCGCCCGCGCACTGTTTGTGGGGAACAGGAGCACCCACTCGTCGAGCGTGCGCACGGCGTTCGTCCAGTCGGACTCCTTATGGTAGGAGCTGGCGATGCCCAGATGGGCGTCCGGCGCGAAAGCGGAGTTGGGAAAGCGGTCGAGCAGCATCTGGAACTTGCTCCGCGCCGCCACCGGTTTCGTCATGCGGTTCAATTCAGTGCCGAACAGCAGCAGCACCTTCTCGCTGTCATTCCCGGCGGGAAACCATTGCAGGATGCGTGCCACGGCATCCTCGGCCACCGTGAGATTCGTCACGGCCAGGGCGACCCTCATTTGCTGTTCGAGCGCCTTGTCCAGGTAGTTGGTCCGCACCCGCCCGTCATCCGCATACTGCTCGACCACGAGGGCGAAATTCCGCAGGGCGTTCGTATAGTCCTTGAGCTGCGCCAGCGCCTCCCCGAGCTTGATGCGGGCGACGGCCTGGTCCTCGGACTTGGGCAGCCGTTGCGCCGCCATCTCAAAATCAGCCGCCGCCTCGGCCGGCTGACGCAGGTGCCAGAAGCACCAGCCGCGCTGGTAGAACGCCTCGTTGCGCAACGGGCTGTTCGTGTAAGTCAGCACGACCTGGTTCAAATTTGTCAGGGCGGCCAGCAGAATGTTTGTCCGGCCCACGGTGCCGTTGGTGCCGGTGGTACCGCCAGGGTGATGAACGAACTCCCACAGCCGCAACTCCCCCATTTTGAGCTGTGCGAAGTCCAGCGACGGGTCCGTCGGATACTGGGTCGAGAACAACTCCAGCAGGGCCACCGTCTGGGGCTCGTGGTTGGGCTGCGCCAGGCTGAGGTCAACCGACTTGACCAGCGCCCGGCGGCGAAGTTCCGCCGGGGCGTTGGTCGCGAAATTGTTCGTCAGCGAATCCACCGCCCGCGACAGCAAACCCAGCTTTTCCAGCACCAACCCTTGCAACGCGTAGGATTCCGCCCGCATCACCGGCTCCGCCAGCACCTCGGCCTGGTGGACCAAATTCGTGGTTTCGGGCAACGCCTCCGCCGGGCGGCCAGCCTCGATCAACGTCCGCCCCAACAGGAACCGCCGCCGCCAGTCGTCCTCCTTTTCCAGTCGCAATCCATCGAGCACTCGGGCGGCCCGCTCGGCCCCGGGGTAATCATGGATTGCCAGCAGGGATTCGCCCAGCAACAGGTGTCCGCTGACGGCGAGGCTGTTGGTCGGCGACGCCTTGGCCGCAACTTGGAAGGCCCGGTCCGGTCCGCGCAGGAGGGCCACGACGTTGGAGTGCTGCCCGAGCCGGAACCGGGCGAGCGCCTCGTGGTGGGCGGCGGCAAACAGGTGCGGCGAGTTGGTGAAATCCCGGACCAGATGCCCATAGGCTTCGGCGGCCTTCTCATACTGCTTCGCCTCGAAACGCGCTTCGCCCAGCCAGAACTGGTACTGGTCCGCGAGCTTGCCTGCCTGCGGCAACCCGGTGGTCAGCAAGTCGATGGCCCCGACGGCATTGGTACGGGAGTACCTGGCCCGCGCCTGCAACAGGACGGCTTCGCTGCGCAAGGAAGATTCCGGAAAGGTGCGGGCGAACTGGCCGAACTCACGCTCGGCCCGCTCGAAGTTCAAGTCTTGAAACGCCTTGGCCGCCGCGTCGAACGCCCCCTGCTCTGCCGGGTCGGTGACTTCCTGGGCGGTGGCCCGCAACAGCATCATCAGGGCAAGGGCAAGCAACCAGATCCACGGGCGGGGCCCGTGATGGCGGAAGCTGGATTGAAGCACGCGGCTCACGTCGTGGCAGTATTCGTCAGTCCGTGGAGGATTCGATTCAAAAATTCCCCGGTGTGGCTGCCCGGGGTCTTCGCCACCTGCTCCGGCGTGCCCTCGGCCACGATCCGTCCGCCTCCGGTGCCACCTTCCGGACCGAGATCCAGAATCCAGTCAGCGCACTTGATGACATCGAGATTGTGCTCGATGACGAGCAGCGTGTTGCCCGGGGCGCGGAGCTTGAAGAAGACTTCCAGCAGCTTTGCCACATCGTGGAAATGCAGGCCGGTGGTCGGCTCGTCGAGGATGTAAAGCGTCTTGCCCGTCTGCCGGCGCGACAGTTCCGCCGCCAGTTTCACGCGCTGCGCCTCGCCGCCGGAGAGCGTGGTGGCTTGCTGGCCAAGTCGCAGGTAACCAAGCCCAACCTCCGCGAGCGTCAGGCACGGCTCGAAAATCTTCGGCACCGCGCGGAAGAAGTTCACCGCCTCATCCACCGTTAGGTCGAGCACGTCGGCGATGTTCATGCCCTTGAAATTGATCTCCAGGGTCTCGCGGTTGTAGCGCCGGCCCGCGCAGGATTCGCAGGTCACATAAACCGGCGGGAGGAAATGCATTTCAATCTTCAACAATCCGTCCCCCTGGCATTTCTCGCACCGTCCGCCCTTCACGTTGAAGCTGAAACGACCTGCGTCGTAACCGCGAATCTTCGCGGCCGGAAGCTGCGCGAAGAGGTCGCGGATGGCGTTGAAAATGCCGGTGTACGTGGCCGGGTTGCTGCGGGGCGTGCGCCCGATGGGCGTCTGGTCGATGACCACAACTTTGTCCAGCAGCTCGGTGCCATGAATGGCCCGGTGCGCGCCGGGCCGTTCCTTCGAACCAAACCACAGACGGAACAGGTGCCGCTGCAGGATGTCGCAAATCAACGTGCTCTTCCCCGAGCCGCTCACACCGGTGACGCACGTCAACGTCCCCAGCGGAATCCGCGCATCCACGTTTTGCAGGTTGTTCTCCCGCGCACCCAGGATTTCCAGCCAGCCGGACTTGCCCACGGGGGCAACGCGTTTCTTCGGCACGGGGATGCTCAGGTCGCCGCTCAGGTAACGGCCCGTCAACGAGCGGGGGTTGGCCATGACTTCGGCCACGGTGCCTTGGGCGACGATTTCACCGCCATGGGTGCCCGCGCCGGGACCGAGGTCGATGACGTGGTCGGCGCGGCGGATGGTGTCCTCGTCGTGCTCGACGACGAGCACGGAGTTACCGAGATCACGCAGGCCTTCGAGGGTCTTGAGCAGGCGCTCGTTGTCGCGCTGGTGCAGGCCGATGCTCGGCTCGTCGAGGATGTAAATCACGCCTACGAGTCCCGCGCCGATCTGCGTGGCCAGCCGGATGCGCTGCGCCTCGCCACCGGAGAGCGTGCCGGATTCACGGTCCAGCGTAAGGTAACCGAGGCCGACGTTCTTGAGGAAGCCCAGCCGCGCGCGAATCTCCTTCACCAGCTCACCGGCGATCTTGCGCTGAAAATCGGTCAGCGGCAGCGCCGCGAAGAAGAGATCGGCGGTATCCACGGAGAGGGCGCAGACATCGGCAATCGAGAGGCCGGGCGCTTTGCGCCGGGAGGCAGAAGTATTCAGTAAGCAGTGTTCAGTATTCAGTGAGGCGTCCGAAGCCCGGTCTGAACACTGAACACTGAACACTGAACACTGATTACTTCCCCCACCGAGCGTCACCGCCAGCACTTCGGGCCGCAACCGCTTCCCGCCGCACGCATCGCAAAACTCCGGGGCCATGAAGGCTTTCAGCCGGTTCTTGGTGAACTCGCTTTCGCTCTCGGCGTAGAGCCGCTCGAGATTCTTCAGCACGCCTTCAAAGGGCCGAGACAGTTTGCTGACCTTGCCGGCGCGCATGAAGGTGAAGCCCACCTCCGTGTCACCGGAACCGTGCAGGACCACGCGACGAAAATCCTCCGGCAGCGATTTCCACGGCGTCTCCAGGTTCTGCTCGTAGTGTGCCGCGAGGCCGCGCAGCAGTGCCTTGTAATAAACGATCATTCGTTTGCCCCCGCGCCGCCAGGGCAGCACCGCGCCGGACTCCAGCGACTTCTCAGGGTCCGGCACGATGAGCGCGGGATCGAAGACCATCTTCTGCCCGAGCCCGTGACACACCGGGCACGCGCCAAAGGGGGAGTTGAACGAAAAGTGCTTCGGCTCCGGCGGATCAAAGGTCTGGCCCGTCGCCGGCGAATACATGCGGTTGGATAGGAGCGCTTCGGTCCATTTAGCGGAGTCGAGGGTCGAGGGTCGAGGGTCGAGAGCGGGTGTCCTCTGGCCCTCGACCCTCGACTCTCGACTCTCGCCCCCCTGCGGCGCTTGCGACAACAGCAGCAGCTTCCCACTCCCCCACTTCAGCGCCGTCTCCACCGAATCGCCCAGCCGCACGCGGATCTTGTCATCCACCACCAACCGGTCCACGACCACTTCGATGGTATGCGCCTGCTTCGGATCCAGCTTGATGCGGACATTCGCGGCGAGTTCGACCAGTTCGCCATCCACCCGCGCACGGACAAAGCCATCGCGCGCCAGCCGTTCGATGACATCCCGGAACTCCCCCTTCTGCCTCTCCACGACCGGCGCGAGCAGCATCACCCGCGTGCGCGGCGGCAACGCGAGGATCGTGTCCACGATGTCGCTGGTCGTCTGGCGCGAGATGGGCTGCCCGCTGGTGGGACAGTGCGGCTGCCCGATGTGCGCAAAGAGCAGCCGCAGGTAATCGTAAATCTCCGTCGTCGTCGCGATGATCGAGCGCGGATTCGACCCGGAACTGCGCTGCTCGATGGCGATGGTCGGGGACAGGCCTTCGAGATAGTCCACGTCCGGTTTCTGCAATTGATCGAGGAACTGACGGGCGTAGGCGGAGAGGCTTTCCACATACTTGCGCTGGCCCT
Source organism: Pseudomonadota bacterium (assembly GCA_009924135.1). Lineage (GTDB taxonomy): Bacteria > Verrucomicrobiota > Verrucomicrobiia > Limisphaerales > SXTU01 > SXTU01. The sequence goes on from RFSE01000008.1 coordinate 57,463, forward strand.
CGGCATAAATGGTGTCGAACGCGAGCGAGGACTTGCCCGAGCCGGACAGGCCGGTGAGGACGACCAGCTTGCCGCGTGGAATGGCCAGCGTGACAGCCTTGAGGTTGTGCTGTCGCGCGCCGCCAATGCGGATGGAATCCGTTGCCATGTCGCTAAATCTCGCGTTCCGAGTGAGGAACAAGCTTAACGGCGACGCCGCCGGATGCAAAGCCTGTGAACAGAACCCGGCGTCATCGCTGCTTTTTTTTCGACATCCGGGGCGTTTCGGCATTACAACGCAGTCCAATGAAAGTCCTCATCCTTGGTGCCGGCTATGCGACCCGACTGTATCCGTTGACTCTCACGCAGCCGAAACCGCTGTTGAGCGTGGCGGGCAAGCCCATGATCGACTATGTCATGGACAACCTCGCGGCCATCGCGGGGATCGACCGCGTTTATGTTGTGACCAACGACAAGTTCGCTGGCCATTTCCAGAAATGGGCGGACGAATATGCCAACCGCGCGCCCTTCGCCTTCACCATCATCAACGACGGCTCGACCGATGATTCCAACAAGCTCGGGGCCATCGGGGATCTGAATCTGGTGCTGCAACGCGAACACGTGGACGACGATCTGATCGTCGTAGCGGGCGACAACCTCTTCAGCGAGAAGCTCTCGGCCTTCGGTGAGTTCTGCCGGGCAAAGAACGCCCCCGTGCTGGGCGTGTATGACGTCGGCAGCCTTGAATCAGCCAAAAAATACGGCGTCGTGGCGGTGAACCGCGACGGAGTCATCGAAGACTTCAAGGAAAAGCCCGCGCAGCCCGCCAGCACGCTCATTGGCATCGCGCTGTATTATTATCCCCGCGCCACCCTGCCGCTCGTGGCGCAATACCTCGCCGAGGGCAACAACCCCGACCAGCCCGGCCGGCTCATCCAGTGGCTCTACCCCCGCACGCCGGTTTACACTTGGGCAGTGCCGGGCATCTGGTACGACATCGGGTCCAAGGAAACCCTCGACGAGGCCAACCGCATTTTTGCCCGGAAGCATTAGTTCGCACCGACTGTTGTCATGAAAACCTCCGCCTTGTTCCTGGCCGTACTGCTCAGCGCCCGGTCCCTCCTCCTTGCGGCCGAACTCCCGGCGGAAATCCCCCTGTGGCCCGGTGGCGCGCCCGGTTCCGAAGGTAAAACGGAGAAGGAATTGCAGGTGAAGAACGCCGCCGGTGATGTCACCAGCGTCTCCCGCATCCATAACCCCAGCCTCACGCCCTACCTGCCCGCGCCCGGCAAGGCCAACGGCTGCGCGGTGCTCGTCATCCCCGGCGGCGGCCACCGCGTGCTGGCCATCGCCCACGAGGGCTACAACGTCGGCGAATGGCTGCGTGACCACGGCATCGCCGCCTTTGTGCTCAAGCACCGGCTCGCGCGGGAGACCAACTCCACCTACCAGATCGAAGTGGAATCGCTCGCGGACACCCAGCGCGCCATGCGCCTCATCCGCAGCCGCGCGACGGAGTGGCATGTGGACCCCGCGCGCCTGGGCGTGACGGGTTTCAGTGCCGGGGGCGAACTCGCCTGGCTCGTGAGCGCCCGCAATGACAACGGCCTGCCCGACGCCAAGGATGCCGTGGACAAGCAAGGCTGCCGCCCCGCCTTCCAAGCCCTGATCTATCCCGGCCGCTCCGCCACGATCCTGCCGACCAAAGAAGTCCCGCCCGTCTTCCTCTGCGCCGGCTACGGCGACCGCCAGGACATTTCGGAAGGCTTGGCCGAAGCCTACCTGCGCTTCAAGAAAGCCGGCGTCCCGGCCGAGCTGCACATGTATTCCAACGCCGGCCACGGCTTCGGCCACCGCGCCGGCAACACGGGTCCGCATGGCGCATGGCTGGAGCGGTTGCAGGAGTGGCTGACAGCGCAGGGGATGTTGACCGTAAAAAAGCCTTAATTCCGATCTTTGCCCGTCGTCCGCGTGCGCTGCGAATGGTCTGCGACGCCGCCGCGCTCCCCTGCTCTCCCCAATCCCAACGGGATTGCGCCCCTCAGCCCAGGGTTGGCGGAGCCCCGCGACGCCAACCCTGGGTCAGCCGTCGCAAAACCGGCGAACCCTGAGGAGGTTCTGGCGCATCGGGCCGGAGAGCCGCAACCCTTTCAGGGTTGGAGGCATCCTTCCCACTCACACCCAAGATAGCCTCGTCTGACTCGGCAACCTTGGGCTGAAGGCCGCAGCCCCGTTGGGGCAGGCAAGTCAAGCACTCCACACCTCAATCGTCGTGTGCGTCCGCAAGGTCTTGGACTGCGCCAGCCCTCTGGCGCTTTTCGCCCGGACGTGGAAAGTCATCGGTTGCTCTGAAAAGCGACGGAGGGCCGCCGCGCTCCAGGACGCTGGTGCGAGGTCGGTTGCCCGTGTTGCGCCGGTTTTTACCGCGGGCACTTGATTTGTCTTGCCATGCGGGGCCGGGGCCAGAAATTTCACCCCTACCTGTATGAAGATCACCGTTGTTCAGGCTGGGGCCACGACGATTTATGTCTACGACGCCCCCGATCTCGTCATCGGGCGGGCCGCGAAAGGTTCCAACGCCCAGGTGCAAATCGAAAACGATCCCAGCATTTCACGCCGTCACCTGCGCGCGTGGATGCAAGGGCTGGAGTTGTGGGTGGAGGATTTGGGCAGCACCTGGGGCACCCGGATCAACGGGCAGGCAATCGAAAAGCCGACCCGCGCTTTTGCCACCGACTACATTCAAATCGGCGACTCCGTCCTTACGATCAGTGCCGACCCCGCTGAAGGCCGAAATGGCGTAGCCAAGCCTGACGGGCAGGCGGAAGCGACGCAACTGCCCGACTTCCTCCGGCGACGGGATGAGTAATACCAACTGCGGGAATAGTTTGGTAAGAGGCCGCGAGCAGTGGCTGGCGCAGCCCTGCTCCCTCCCCATGAACCAGGATCGGTAGGGCGCGCCTGTCCTCAGCGCGCCGCCGGCCACCCGGACGCCACCAGACTTCGGCGGCGCGGTGAGGACATCGCGCCCTACCCGTCGCAGGTTCAGGGGTTCAAACCGGGGATTCGGCCAGCGTATTCCAGTAGTTGGTCTGTCTCGGCAACCGCGGACTGAAGGCCGCTGCCCCGTTCAAGCCAAGCACTCGGCAGCTCAATCGTGGTGGAAGTCCGCGAGGTCTTGGAGTGCGCCAGTCCTCTGGCGCTTTTCGCCTGACGTGGAAAGTCGTCGGGCGGTCTGAAAAGCGGCGGAGGGCCGCCGCAGTCCAGGACGCTGGCGCGAGGTCGGTTGCCCCCGGAGCAAGGCGCTGCACGTCTGACCCTCAATTGTCCTGCCCACCGCAATTCCTGACTAGACCGGAAGGCGGCGAGGCCGCATTGTTTCCCGGCAGCCGAGATTTTGACTGACTTCACGTCGGCCAACGTCCAACGCCGCAACTTTTATGACTGAGACCATCGCTTTCAAGCCGCCGGGCAGCTACACGTCCGCCACGGTTCCCAAGCACGTTGTCCAGCAGCGCTTCCGCACGCCGAAGAAAAACATTCCGCAGACGCCCATCGAGCGGAACCACTTCCTCCACGTGATCCGCAACTACGTGGCCGAGTTCAACCCCGTGCCGCCCATGCCGGCGGACGAGTTGAAGATCCACGCCGACCGCGTGATCGGGATGCTCAAGTGCGACGCGATCTACCGCGACTACATCGGCGTGCTCATCAACAACGAGATGTGGCGCGAACAGATCGCCGCCGTGCCGTTCGAGCGCCGGTTGCTGCTCCTGCCCAAGTGCCTGCGCGTCGAGAGCAAGTGCCCGGCCCCGTTCGATGAGTTCGGCCTGTTGTGCAAGCAGTGCGGCCTCTGCACCATTCAGGACCTGCAAGCCGAGGCGGAAAAACTCGGCTATGCAACGCTCGTGGCGGAAGGTTCGGCCATCGTCATGTCGCTCATCCAGACCGGCAAGATCGAGGCGATCGTCGGCGTTAGCTGCCTCAGCGTGCTGGAGCGGGCGTTCCCGTACATGGAAGCGGCGGCGATTCCCGGCGTGGCCATCCCGTTGCTGCAGGATGATTGCATCGACACCACCGTGGACCTCGACTGGGTCTGGGATTACATCCATTTGACGAGCGATGACCAGACGCGCCGGCTCGACCTGGGCGCATTGCGGGACGAGGTGGACTTCTGGTTCAGCCCCGTGGCGCTGGACACGATCATGGGCAACGCCGAGGGCGAGTCTGAACGCATCGCGCGGGACTGGCTCATGCGCGCCGGCAAGCGCTGGCGGCCCTTCCTCGTCGTCTCGGCTTATCAGGCGCTCCGTCGTGATACTGGCAAGCCCCTGCCCGAGGACATCAAGAAGGTGGCCGTGGCGGTCGAATGCTTCCACAAGGCCTCGCTCATCCATGATGACATCGAGGACAACGACGCGCTGCGCTACGGCGAAAAGACGTTGCACGAGGAATACGGCACCGCCGTGGCATTGAACGTGGGCGATCTGCTGATCGGCGAAGGCTACCGGCTGCTCGCCGCCTGCAAGGCCAGTCCCGAAGCCAAGGCCGCGATGGTCCGCGTGGCCAGCGAAGGCCAGCGCGAACTCTGCCGTGGCCAGGGTGCGGAACTCTGCTGGGCCCGCAACCCGCAGTCGCTCACGCAGCACCAGGTGCTGGACATCTTCCGCAAGAAGACCGCGCCGGCCTTCGAGGTCGCGCTGCGCGTCGGCGCGCTCTACGCGGGCGTGGACCAGCACGAGGAAGTCGAAGATGTGCTGCACGTTTACAGCGAGGCGCTCGGAATCGCCTACCAGATTCGCGACGACCTCAGCGACCTCGGCGACACCGGCGAGACGAACGACATCGCGGGCCTGCGCCCGAGCCTGTTGCTCGCCGTCGCGCACGAGAAGGCGAAGGACGCGCAGAAGGAACTGCTCGCGAGCGTGTGGCGTCGCCAGTTGCCCGCCGGGGTCAGCGTGAAGGACATCGAGGCGCTCTACACCGCCGTCGGAGCGGACCTCCGGGCCAAGACCCTCCTTGAAACCTACAAGGAAGAGGCCATCCGGTGCCTGCAAGACCTGGAGAATCCGAACCTCAAGGGTCTCCTGCGCCGCGTGCTGGGCAAGATCTTCAACGACGTCGAGATCAAGGGCTGGTGCAAGGAACAGGAACAGGCCAACGGCGTGCGCGATGGCGTGCGCATGGAAAATGGCACCCCGGAAGCCGCCCCGCGCGAGCTGGACGTGGTGATGGCTAAGTAACGCCCGCTGGGCCGCGTGAGAAAACTCTGGCAGCACCTGGCTTCGCAACCGGCACTTCTGCTCCTGCTCTTGCTCGTGCCCTCGTTGACGGGCTGCCGGTCTTTTTCCGTTAACACCAGGAGCACCGCTGATTTCCATCGGAGTGCACTGGCGACGCAAGGCGTGATGGTAGGTGGCATCACGGCCTTGGGTGGTGGCGAATACGCGCTGGCGGATCAAATCAGCCTGCGATTCGTCGAAGCGATGGCGAGGATCGCGCCCACCGGAGCCGTGGTAAGCCTGCCGATGGTGCAGGAGCGGATGGGCGTGACGCGGCATCGCGAACTGGAGAAACGGTTCAGTGAGGAGGAGACCTTGCGGCCGGCGGATTTGAAGGTTTTCAGCGACCTGCCGGGCCGGTCTCGCTACCTGCTTTGGGTGGATGCGCGGGGAAACAGTTCGTTAAACTCCCACACGTACCAAGTCGGGCGTCGGCAACGCTATCAGGACCCCATCTCCGGGGTGGTCTGGTGGGGAGAGCCGCATTTGATGCAGGAGACTTTCCTCACCATTACCGACCTGTCCACCACCTTTGTGATCTGGGATTTGCGCACGGGTGAAACCGTCTGGACTTGCCGCATCTCGGGTACGGAATCGTTGCGGGAAAGGATGACGCGCCCCTCAGGTGACGCGCGCGTGGACGCGGCGGCGGGAGCGCATGGGACGTTCGAGCAGATGGTCGAACGCGCGGTGGCCGCGCTGCCGCCTTGAGCCGGGGCGAACTACTTCAGTTCCGCGTTGTCGATCAGCCGCGTCTTACCGATGAACACCGCCAAGGCCAGATGCGTGCCGCGCGTGACGGCGGTGGCGGGTTGGAGCGTTTCGCTGTCGAAAAACTCCACGTAATCCAAACGCGCGGCCGGCTGGGTGGCGATCAACGCGGCGAGTTCCTTCTTCAGCACGTCGGCGTAGTTCGGCGAGCGGGAGCTGAGCACGACTTCCTTCGCCAGTTTCAAGGCCCGATAGAGGATCGTCGCCTGCGGACGTTCCTCGGCGGAGAGATATTTGTTCCGTGAACTCATGGCTAGGCCGTCCTTCTCGCGGCGCGTGGGGGCCACCACGAGTTTGAGCGGGAAGTTCAGGTCGCGGGTCATGCGGCCCAGAACCGCAGCCTGCTGCCAGTCCTTCGCACCAAACACGGCCACATCCGGCAGCACGAGATTGAAGAGCTTGGCCACGATGGTGGTAACGCCCCGGAAATGCGTCGGGCGCGAGCCGCCTTCCATGCCTTGCGAAAGCCTCTCCTCGACGACGTAGGTGCTGTAGCCACCCGCCTCGCGGCCCGGATACATCTCGGCATCGGAGGGCAGGAACAGCACATCCACGCCGGCCTTGGCGCACAGCTTCTTATCGCGATCCAGATCGCGCGGGTAGGCGGACAGGTCTTCGGTCGGCGCGAACTGCGTGGGGTTCACGTAGATGCTGGCGACCACGACACCTTTCTTGCCCGCGAGCCGGCGCGCCCGTTGCACGAGACTCAGGTGCCCCTCATGCAGGTATCCCATCGTGGGCACGAAACCGACCCGCGTACCAGCCCGTCGCCAGCGGAGGGCGAGCTTTTGCATGGCAGCGGCGGAAGTGATGATGCGCATGGGGGTAGCTTAGTCGGAGCGGGGGTTGTGTGTCCAACCCTCCTCCACTCAGTTTCCACCTCCTACTCCTCATCACCCACTCCTACTCAATACCGCCCTGCTCTTGCTCTTGCTCGTAATCTTACTCTTACTCCGGTGACGCACACCCTAAATTCGAATCCCGAACGGGCTTTCCTACCTTTTGCCCGCTGGAATCAAGGGTCGCCGGGAAAACCGTTGATCGTTTTAGATCCGCCCGAACGATGCTTGCCACCCAAGCACGGAGGTTCAGTATCAGCAATAATGAACCCGGCACAAAAGCGATTATCCCTTATCCGCGTCGCAACAAGACAGACAATTGCTTTCAGTTCCCCGCTGCTAGCCGCAGGCTTCCCCGCAGCATTTTCGCGTCAGCACTGTGCCATGCCTTGCAATGTTCAGCAACCATCGGGCGGATGTGTTTTGCAAAAACCGTCACCCTCAAACGGACTTTGAGCGCGCCCCGGTTCAAACCACCCAAAATGCAGTTCTGCGGAAACACCTCCTGGCGGTCGAAATGGCTTGTCGCGTTGGCTGCAAACACGTTGCTGCTGATCTTGTGCACGAATTCCTCTGGCGAGGATTGGCCGCATCCGCGCGGGCCAGGGTTTGATGGCGTTTTCACGAACGCTTCCATTGCTTTGCCGTGGCCGACAAATGGGTTGCCGCTCCTTTGGGAGCGGCCCATCGGCCAGGGATTTTCCGGCCTGGCGGTGCAGGCGGGACGGATTTTCACCCAGGCGCAGTCGCTGGGCGGGCAGGAGGTGATTTCGTTGTCGCTGGAAACCGGCGAGGTTTTGTGGCGCACGCGCCACGCCATTCCCTGGGAAGTGGATGGTCTCTATCCCGGACCGTACGGCACGCCCGCCGTGGATAGTGGACGCGTTTTCGTTGGGGACTGTTACGGCACGATTCAATGTTTTGACGCGCAGAAAGGCACGCGGCTCTGGACGTTCGACGCCGTGCGCAAATTGAATCCTGCCGGAGTGGATTTTGGCTACGCGGCGACGCCCCTGGTCTTGGACGGCCAGGTGTTTGCTCCGTCGCCGGCGGGGGATTCAAAAACGACTGCATTTTCACTCGAGGCTGCGACCGGCCGGTTGCTGTGGAGTTCGGGCACCAACTTTCCCAGCTATGCCTCATTCCTGCCGATCCAGGTGCAGGGCCAGCGCCAACTCGTTTTGCTCCTGCGCAACGGCATCTCCGCATTCGATCCCAAAACCGGCGCGGAACTCTGGCATGACGAGTGGACCCACGGGTACGACGAACACGCGACATGGCCGGTTTACCGGGAGCCATTCCTTCTCTGCTCCTCGGCATTCAAACGCGGCTCGCGACTGTATCGGCTGTCAATTGAAGCAGGCCGGCCGCGCGCCGAACTGATCTGGCAGGAAAAGGTCCTTTCGAACGATGTTTTTTCTTCCGTACTCGTGGACGGCTTCGTTTACGGCTTCGATCTGCTGTCATCACAAGCTGAGTATCACGGCCGCACGCGCGGCAGTTTGAAATGCCTCGAATTCATGACCGGCCAGGTCAGATGGACCAATCAGGAGATGGCCCATTGTTCCGTGTCCATCGTCGGTAAACATCTGCTCCTGCTGGATGATGCCGGGCGACTCGCCGTGGCGAACCCGGACCCGGCCGGCTACCGCGAACTCGCCAGCATGAGCCTGCCGGCGCGCGGAAAATATTGGACCGCCCCGGTCGTGGTCGGGAACCGACTGCTCGTGCGCAGCCGCGATACCGTTGCGTGCTATGGCCTGGGCGGCAGCGAAACGGCGGTGGCGGCCAGTGGGCCCGCGCCTGCGCCCGGCCTTTCCTTGATGGACTGGATGCAGAAACATCGTTCGCCCGCGTTCACCGCGCCCACGCTTCAGGTACTTACGGAATGGTATGCCGGAAGCCTGGTGGTAATGGGGCTCGCAATGATGGTGGGGCGAAAACATCTGGCAGCCGGTCTGGTCGCGGCATTTGTGCTGGGGCTGGCTGGTACTTTTGGGCTGACGATGGTTTGCGGACGCTTCGTTTTCACCGTGCCAGTCAGTTTATGTGCGGCGTTTTGCCTGCTTCTTTTAGGCGGTCTCAAGACTACCGGACGGCCATGGCATGGGTGGGTTTTCCTGCTCGCGTTCATTGGCCTTTGCCTCGGTTATTATTCCTTTTGCACCCGCTATTATCTTTTGGCGGGCTGGGGATTTCTCACCGGGTTTCCCTTTGCCCTCCCGCCAGGAATCTTGCTGGTCAAGCGCTGCCGCGATCCTGCCGGTTGGCTCGGCATTATTTTAGGATGGGCGACGATCTCGGCCTTCTATTGGGGAGCATCGATTGTCATTCTGAAGCGCACTGGTTAGCCGCAGATGGCTCCGGATTTTCGATTTCGATCCGGGCGGGATTAAGAGAAAGATTACGAGCAAGAGTAAGAACAATCCCTGAGTGGCTTTGATCTCGGACGGTGTTGCCCCGTGATTGCCTCTGCGGGTATGCTGCTGGCGTGCAACCCGAGCGCTACACCGGCGAAGTCGTCTTCATCTACGCCTTTGACCTGGCCTACGACATGAAGCGCCAGCCCGTACAGGAGCTGCTCGGCCAGCCGGTCGCACAGTTCAGCGTGGATGCCAGCAAACGCAGCCCGCGCCAGCTTTCCTTCTACCGGCCCCAGATGATCCGCCTGCCGCCACAGGAACGCATCGGCCCGCTTGGCCCCGTCCGTGTACAACGCACCATCAAGCTGCTGCCCATCGGGGCCATCACCATCACGGTCCACGTGCCCTTCGCCGTGAAGGAACTCACCGAGCTGGTGGTGTTCCACGAACTTCAGTTCAGCAACGGGGCGTTGCATGACGAGGTTAAACGCCTCGCCGAACAGGTGCGGAATGAACTCCGTTCCTACTACATCCGCCCCGTCGAACCGCTCAGCGAGGAGGAGGCCTACACGGTCTTCTGCCTGCATTCACCCGCCGCCACCGATCCCGCGTTCCGCGCCGAGGACTGGCTCGCGTGCCACCGGCGGGAAATCGCCGCCCTGCTCACCCAGGAGCACGATGTCCAACGCCTCTCGGGTCAGGAGGTCGAGGAATCCACCGGCCGTTACCTCAGCTATTATCAGGGCGACCTGACCGTCGCCGACTGGGACGCCGCCCTGCTGCTGGATGACCCGCGCAACTTCGAGGAAACCCTCTACCTCATGGAACTGGCCAACGTGCAGCTCGCCGAGCTGGAGGCCTACGACCGCCTCCTCGATGACGCGCTGGAACGCTCCTACCGCGACCTCTCCCGCCAGCCCGCCCAGCGCTCCGCTTCCGCCGTCATGCAGGAACTCCGCGAACTCCGCCTGGACCTCGCCCGCCTGAGCGACGAGCTGTCCAACATCTCGAAGTTCTTCGGCGACTGGCATCTCTCGCGCATCTACGCCACGCTCTCCGCGCGCTTTCACCTGGCCGACTGGCACCACACCGTGGACGAAAAGCTCCGCACCCTCGACGGCCTCTACCAGCTCCTGAAAGCCGATCAGAACAACCGCTGGATGCTCTTCCTCGAAATTACCGTCGTCCTGCTCTTCATCCTGGATCTCGCGTTGATCTTTGTGGGAAAGAAGTAACCTCCCGTAACGGACTCATTGTTCCCGGCGTCTTCGCTGTTAGATTAACAAATGAAGCCTACGCTCCTATTCGTCGCCCTGCTCGGTTGGTTCAGTCTGCAGCCGTTGCCGGCGGCGGACACTCCGGCGAACGGAGCCGTACGGGTCTTCGTCTGCGGGCATAGCTTTCACATTTTCACGGCCCGGATTCTGCCCGAATTGGCGCAATTGGCCGGTCTTCCCGCCACGCCCATCGGCCAGCAGATGCTCGGGGGCTCGCGCACGCTCCAGCATTGGAACCTCCCGGACGAGCAGAACAAGGCCAAGGCCGCCCTGCGGGCCGGGTCCGTGGATGTCCTCACGCTCTCGCCGCACATGCTCCTGCCGGATGAAGGCATCGACAACTTCACCAAGCTGGGTTTGGAGAAGAACCCCCGCCTCCGCGTGCTGGTGCAGGCGTCGTGGCCGGCCAATGACGGCCGTCCGTCGAGTCCGCCCATCACGCCTGACGAGCGCAGCCAGACTTCCGTCGCCGCCCTGCGCGACCTGCGGCAGCGGCACCACGATCAGTGGTTGAAGAACCTGGAGATGCAAATCCGCGCGCTCAACCGATCGGTCGGCCACGACGCCGTCTTCATCGTGCCGGTCAGCGATGCCGTGTTCGCCCTGCGGGAACGTATTGTCGAGGGCAAGGCCCCGGGCCTGAAGGCGCAGGCCGAACTTTTCCGCGATCCACTCGGCCACGCGACGCCGCCGTTGGCGTTGCTGGTGACCTATTGTCAGTTTGCCGCGATCTACCAGCGCTCCCCGGTCGGGTTGCCGGTGCATCCGTCGATCAAGACCCTCCCGCAGGCCGCCGAACTGAACGCGCTGCTCCAGCAGCTTGCGTGGGAAGCAGTCTCCAAGTACCCCATGAGCGGCGTGAAATCGGTCAAGCCGTGAGCGGGTCCACCAAGCGCCAGCCCGATTATGAATCCTAGCTCCCATCCCCTGCCCTGCCTGCTTCGTTCGGTCCTTTTCGCTTTGTTTGCCGGCCTGGGACTGGTGGGGCAGTCCGCCCACGCCGCTGCCACACGTCCAAACGTATTGATCATCCTCGCCGATGACTCGGGTTGGGGCGACTACAGCATCTGCGGCAACACAAACATCAAGACGCCGAACATCGACGCGCTCGCGCGGGCCGGGGCTTCGCTCGACCGCTTCTACGTGTGTGCCGTGTGCTCCCCGACGCGTGCTGAGTTCCTCACGGGCCGCTACCATCCGCGCGGCGGCGTGCGCGGGGTCTCGACCGGGCAGGAGCGGCTGAATCTGGACGAGAAAACCATCGCGGATGCCTTCAAGGCGGCGGGCTATGCGACGGGCGCATTTGGAAAATGGCACAATGGCTCGCAGTGGCCGTATCACCCGAACGCGCGCGGTTTCGAGGAGTACTATGGCTTCACCTCCGGCCATTGGGGCGAGTACTTCGATCCCCCGCTGGAACACAACGGCCAGCTCGTGCGCGGCAAAGGGTACATTTCGGATGATCTCACCGACCACGCGATCGCGTTCATGGAGAAGCATCAGGCCAAGCCCTTTTTCTGCTACCTGCCCTATAATACACCGCACTCGCCTTGGGCCGTGCCGGATTCGTTCTGGCAGAAACAGAAAAACGCCCCAATCCCGATGCGTAGCCAGGATGGCGCGAACGAAGACCTGCCCGTGACGCGTTGTGCGCTCGCGATGGTCGAAAACCTCGACTGGAACGTCGGCCGTGTACTCAAGCGGCTGGACGAACTCAAGCTGACCGAGAACACCATCGTGATCTACTTCTCCGATAACGGGCCGAATTCGTGGCGTTGGAATGGCGGCATGAAGGGTCGCAAGGGCTCCACGGACGAGGGCGGTGTGCGGACGGTCTTCTTTCTCCGCTGGCCCGGGGGCGGCATCCGGCCCGGCACCAACGTGCGCGAGATCAGCGGGGCGATTGACCTGCTGCCCACGCTCACGTCGCTGGCGGGAATTCCCCGCGTCGGCGATAAACCGTTGGATGGCAAGGACCTAACTCCCTTGCTCAAGGGCGAACCGGCACCCGCCTGGACCAGCCGCGTGATCTTCAACAGCTTCGGTCCCAACATCAGCGCGCGCTCGCAGCAATACCGCCTCGACAACGTGGGCGCGCTGTTCGACATGGTGGCCGATCCGGGGCAGCAGAAGAACATCGCGGCCGAGCAGCCAGCCATCGCCGGCCAGCTTTCCGCCGCCGTTGCCGCCTGGCGCAAGGACGTGCTGGGCCCTGCGGCTATCACCGATGCCGGGCCCAAGGCCAAGGGCAAGGCGCGCAATGCGTTGCTGCCGCCGGACGACCGGCCGTTCACGGTGGGTTACCGGGAGTTTCCAATGACCCCGTTGCCGGCCCGCGACGGCGTTCCACACGGGGACATCCGCCGCAGCGCAGGCGCGCCGAACTCGTCCTACTTCGTGAACTGGAAATCCACCTCGGATTCCATCACTTGGGATGTCGAGGTGCATACGGCGGGCGAGTACGACGTGACGATCCTCTACACATGTCCCGTGGCGGATGCCGGGGCCACCGTGGAACTCAGCTTTAACGACAGCCGCCTGGCCGGGAAGGTGGGACCTGGCTGGGACCCGCCGCTCTACACCAATCAAGACACCATCCCCCGCCCGCTTGTGGAATCCCGGATGAAGGAATTTCGCCCGCTCAAGCTCGGCACGATCAAGCTGCCGGCCGGACGCGGCCAGCTCACTCTCCGTGCGCTCGAAGTCCCCGGCCGCAGCGTCATGGACATGCGGCAGGTGATGTTGACGCTGCGTCCGTGAAATTGGGCTTGGTCGTTTGACCAGATTCACAAAGCGTCTCTGTAGCCGAAACCTTTAGGTTGCGGCGAGGTTGGGAGGGCTGACGCGCAGGCTGAAGCCTGCGACTACGAAATTCGCACGGTCGCTCCAAAATTCTCCTCTCCATTGGGTAATGGCAGAGGAAGAAACCGGGTGAAAAACGGCCCCGATCCGATCGAAAGTTATTGGGAGTTGGCAACAAACCCGCCACAAGCTTCACCTTGGCGCGATCCGGCCTTTGCCTCACGCTGGGGCTCGTAATGACCGTTGATTCCCATTTCAAGGGCTGGGCCAAACCCGGCCCGGTGCCGCCGGGCCTGGTAAACGACCTGACCGTTGCTCCCGACGAAACGCTGGACGCCATCAGCGGGCACTACCGGCTGTTCCAGCTTCGCGACGGCCACCGCTTCTCCACGGATGACATCCTCACGGCATGGTATGGCACGAGCTGGTGCCCGACCGCGCGGACGGCGTTGGACCTCGGCAGTGGCATCGGCACGGTGGGAATGATCGTGGCCTGGCGGCTGCCCGGCGCACGGTTGGTGACCGTTGAGGCCCAGGCTACGAGCGTGGCGTTGGCCCGGAAATCGGTGCGGTTCAATGGTGTCGGAGAGCGTTACGACATCCGTGAGGGTGATTTCCGCGATCCGGGCGTGCTGCGGGCGGACGAACAGTTCGACCTCATCACCGGCAGCCCGCCTTACTTTCCCTCCGGCACGGGGGTGGAGAGCGAACATCCGCAAAAGCTCGCGTGCCGCTTCGAATTGCGGGGGACGGTGGCGGACTATTGCGCCACCGCCGCGCGACACCTTGCCAGCGGAGGATGGTTCGCATGCGTGTTTCCGTACGAGCCAGCCCAGCTCGCGCGCGTGGAAGCCGGGGCCAGGGAGGCCGGACTGGCGATCGTACGCCGCCGGCCCGTGGTGTTCCGGGAGGGCGAAGCCCCGTTGATCGGGCTGTTCGGAATGATGCGGGCGACGGACTTGCCCGAGTGGTTTCGCGGGCAGACCTGGACCGAACCGGACCTGGTGATCCGCACCCGAGAGGGGAAGATTCACCCGGAATACTCCACCGTGAAACTCGCCATCGGATTCCCGCCTTGAGGCAGGTCCGGTTTGCCGTTCCTTTTGAAGGGCATTGCCAGCCCCGCCTGACGCGCCGCCGAAGGCATCCTCCGCAACGGTCTGCGCAATCCGTTGAAGCCATGGTTTTGCCTCTCCCCAACTAATGGTGTACCGGCCTTTTCGGACATCGAAATAACCATTGTCGCAAAGGGGGCTTTCGGCTAGGATTTCGGGCGTCTCGCAGTCCGCTCGGCAAGCCGATTTCAAGCAGTGTTTTTCCGGTGAGTTTGCCGCGCCGCGCGAAGCCATTTTATCGTAACAATGTCCGACGAATCCCAGACCTACGACGCCTCAAAACTAAGCCAGCTTAAAGGCCTCGAAGCCGTCCGCAAAAAGCCCGGCATGTACATCGGCGGCACGGACGAACGCGCGCTGCATCACTGCGTCTCGGAGGTGCTCGACAACTCCGTGGACGAACATCTCGCCGGACATTGCAGCCGCATCGACGTGACGTTGCATCTCGATGGCTCCATCTCCATCCGTGACAACGGCCGCGGCATCCCCGTGGACATCAACAAGGACAGCGGCCTGCCCGGCGTGGAACTGGTCCTCACGACCCTCCACTCCGGCGGCAAATACGGTCAGGGCGGTTACAAGTTCTCCGGCGGCACGCACGGCGTGGGCGCGAAGTGCGTGAACGCGGTGAGCGAGTGGTTCGAGGTCGAGGTGTCCCGCGATTCGCTCGTGTACCACATGGAGTTCGAGCGCGGCAAGACGATGAAGAAGCTCGAGGTCATCGGGAAATCGAAGAACACCGGTACGTTCATCACCTTCAAGCCGGACGCGGAAATCTTCCGCGACACGACGGAGTTCAAGACCGAGATCATTTCCCAGCGGTTGCGCGAACTGGCCTTCCTGAACAGCGGGTTGGAAATCGGTTTCTTGGACGAGCGCAAGCAGAGCGGCAGCAGCGAACGCGAGGTTTACTTCTACAAGGACGGCGTCGAGGAGTTCGTCAAGCAGCTCAACAAGAACAAGCAGGCGCTGCACCCCAAGGTCATCAGCGTGCGCAAAGAGCAGAAGGTCACGACTTCCGAGAAGGAGATCGAGGTCCATGTCGAGGTGGTCCTGCAATACAATGACAGCTACAACGACCAGGTCCTCTGCTACACGAACACGATTCACAACCCGGACGGCGGCACGCATTTGTCCGGCTTCCGCAGTGCGTTGACACGGGCGATCAACCAGTACGCCAAGTCCAACGAGTTGATCAAGGACAAGGACCCGCAGATCACCGGCGACGACGTGCGCGAAGGCCTCACCGCCGTCATTTCGGTGAAGCACAGCGATCCTAAGTTCGAATCCCAGACCAAGGTCAAGCTGCTCTCGCCCGAAGTGGACGGCATCGTCGGCTCGGTGACGTACGAAGGCTTGATGTCCTACTTCGACGCGAATCCGCCGATCGCCAAGCGCATCGTGGACAAGGCGCTCAACGCCGCCCGCGCCCGCGAGGCCGCGCGCAAGGCCCGCGAGGCCGTGCGCAAGACGGCCCTGACCGGCGGCGGCCTGCCCGGCAAGCTGGCCGATTGCTCGGATCGCGACCCCGTGAACACCGAGTTGTACATCGTCGAAGGTGACTCAGCCGGTGGCTCCGCCAAGCAGGGCCGCGACCGGAAGTTCCAGGCGATCCTCCCGATTCGCGGCAAGCTCATCAACGTCGAGAAGGCGCGGCTGGACAAGGTGCTCCAGAATAACGAAATCCGCACGATGATCACGGCCATCGGCACGGGCATTGGCGATGGCGAAGGCGAGGGCGCGTTCGACCTGACCAAGCTCCGCTACCACAAGATCATCATCATGACGGACGCCGATGTGGACGGCTCGCACATCCGCACGTTGCTGCTCACGTTCTTCTACCGGCAGATGACGCAGCTCGTGAAGCAGGGCTTCGTTTACATCGCCCAGCCGCCGCTCTACTCCGTCACGCGCAAGAAGCGCACGGACTACGTGGATGACGACAACCAGCTCAACCGCATCCTGCTGCAAAACGGCACCGAGGAAGTGCGGTTGAAGAATCTCGCCGACGGCCGGGAGTTCACGCCGAAGCAACTGGAAGAAATCCTCACGTTGCTCGAGTCGCTGGACAAGTACGCCACCTTCATCCGCCGGCAGGGCGGTGACTTTGCCGACTACGTGGAGAAGCGTGGCGCGGACCAGTCGTTCCCCGTCTATCTGATCAAGGTGCGCGAAGGCAACGAGGAGACGGTCCACTACTTTGAAAGTCTGACGGCCGTGGAGCAGTTCAAAGCCGAGAACTCCGACCTCTACGGCGACGGCGAAGCCCGCGAGAAAGCCGAGAAGTCCCGCACGCAGTCGCGGCGCGCGGTCGGCGCGGACCTGCACCTGGAGAGCAAGGCCATCGGGGAACTGCTCTCCAAGCTCTCGAAGAAGGGCCTCGCCGTGGATCACTACGCCGCGCAGGACGCCCCGCTGTTTGAACTCACCGAGGGCGAAGGCGAGCGCGCGACGGTCAAGCCGTTGTTCTCCATCCCCGAAATCCTCGAGGGCGTGAAGACGGTCGGCAAGAAGGGCATGCAGATTTACCGCTTCAAGGGACTGGGTGAAATGGACGCGAAGGAACTCTTCGAGACCACCATGAACCCCACCAAACGCAAACTCCTGCGCATTGATCTCACCGACGCCGTCGAGGCCGAGGAGATGTTCGTACGGCTCATGGGCGACGAGGTCGAGCCACGCCGGCAATTCATCGAAGACAACGCATTGAACGTGCGGAATCTGGACGTTTGACAAAACTTTTTGACAATGTAGTCACGCGTGACTAC